>DATAWF010000061.1:0-11107 GCA_036267335.1 Acidobacteriaceae bacterium | reverse complement strand
GGTAATTGCTTCCAAAACCGATGTTGAGCGAGTCTGGCCACCAACTGGAGAAATTCCGGCTGAACCGAGCGCGGTCATCGTGGCGAAGCTGTAATAAACAAAATCAAATCGATTGGGAATCGTGTGAGTGTTCAGCACAGGATCGAGATAGAACGCTTTTGGTTTGACTGCCCATATCAGTCCGTAGATACCAGCAAAGCTGAATCCGATGAGCAGGTAAATGCAGAGTGCGCCACAAATCGTCTCGGCATTCACGTGACCGCGGGCAAAGATCTTGCGAAAAATAACGACGATGATGAGGCCATCGAAAATGAAACCGAGTATGGTATTGGTGATAGAGAATGCGCTCGTATCGCCGGGCGTGAGGAAGAGACGGTGGATCACCGCCGGCGCAGCCAGCGCTATCACAAACACCAAATAGGATTCTCCGGAAACTGACCGCGTATACGCTCAGCAATACGACAGCGTATGCGGAGGTGCGGAACAGGTAATGGCCTATTCCAGTTCCCTCGGCAAAGGGGTACAAAATGAGATTAGCCAGTAGAAATAAGAACAGCAGAAAGAACCGTGGCGTTGCAGATGGGGCCTTCTCAGGCTGTGGCATCGATTGAACCGCATTCTCCGTCATGGGGTTATTGTCTTAGCACAGTTGAGCAGGAGTTGTTCGGTGAGCCAAGGTCCGAAATAAGGCAACGTGTGAATCAACGCTCACCAAAAATACGGTTCTGACTGTGCTTTTCATTTCTTCGCGTAGGACTTTCTCGTAAATCTCTGCGCCGCCATTCTGCGTGCGTTTAGATACATAACGAGAAGCTGGCTCATAAGGAATGACGATTGCAATTTGGATCAGTTGCTGTCCAAAGCCGATTCTCGGGGAGAGCAGGTGTCGCATGAAGTCGATGGAGAATCATTCCAGTTTGTGGTTGATTCTCATCCGAAGAGTGGTTGATTATACCGGCCATGCTCCGTCGCCTGCCTCGGGCAGGCGGATATGATCCGCATAGGATGCAGACTCGGTGCCACGAATCGCTTCCTTTTTCTGCTGGGCTTCCTTCTCTGCGCAGGTTCCGCATCGTTTTCGCAGGCCAGAAGCGCTGGCGAGCCGGCGTCGACAGCTACGGGCGGTATCCCTTTCGTCGGATGCAAATCGGATGGCCAGGCAGGTCCACTGGATCCGCCGGCAGGTCAATCTCCGGCCATGAACATTCCGCAGGCGGCAGCGCGACGACTTGCATATTACAAGGCGGAGAATGGCGTCGGAGTGCTTGCCCCGCGTGGCTGGTATTGCTTTTCCGTCTACGGCTCCAGTGGCAGCAGCCTCTTTGTCAGTCCTGAATCGATCGATATCGCAAAGGGTTTCGCAGGGCCGGCTATCCAGATTTCCGTCGCGGACGGCGGGACCGCCGGACGGTTTCGAGTCGCCGAGGTGATCGCGCGGGTCTTTCCCGACCACCGGCAATTCGTCCGCAAGGTCATCTCTGAAGGCATCGAGCCCGCCAGCGCGTTCCCGGCCGGTCCATACCCGCGGGACAAGTTAACGTATCGGGGCAAAAACATCGTGGAATTTGAAACTCCAGCGAATGCCCAAGGGCTTGGAACAGGGTCACGGCTTCAGCCCAATTCCAGCCCGATCCGTGGCGTCGCGATCCTGCTTTCAGACGGCGATATCAGCCTGGTTCAGCTCTCAGCCCGGCTGCCTACGCAGGACCGCGACCTGTACTCGACTCTCGTTGAAGAAGCCGAGCACGGGGCTAGCGAGCCGCAATCCCACTGAGGCTTTCACCGACGGAAGCCCAGTCTCCCATATCGCTCAACACTGCAAGCGGCTTATTTTCAGTCGTTTATGGTGGGCGCAGCAGGATTCGAACCTACGACTTCCACCGTGTGAAGGTGGCACTCTACCGCTGAGTTATGCGCCCAGAGTCCCAGGCGGGACCAAGCGCTAGTCTACACGATGCCGGGACTCCCTCGGCTGCGCGCAGCCGCTATGCCGCCGGCTGAATCGCCCCTCAAGGATCTTCCTGGTTACGGCCGGGAATTCGGGAATACGCTTCTGGAAGAAAGCGCACATTCTTGCACCTAAAATGCAGCAAAAAGGGTCCGAGCGCTCCCTTTGGCCAGACGCGTACAATTCACACACCAAACATGGTCCCCCGCGATACAGACCAGCCGTCCTACGGGCGCCCCCCCCAGGCGGAGCCGGAGTTGGAGGAGGGCTGGAACCCCGAGGAAAACTCCCTTGCCGCTCCGCAACCCGAGCACGATGCTGGGGTTGATAAGGATATGGCGACCGTTGCGATCAATGCGAGCCGGATTGAGAATGCCGCCCTTTCCAAGAGCGTCCAGCCCCATTCGGCGGTCGCCTGGGAACAGCTTACCGATGCCGAGATCATGCTCCGGGTACGGGAGGGTGAGGACGCCGGTTTTGGCATTTTGATTGAGAAGTATCGTAGGCCGATCGTCCATTTTATGTTCCGGATGGTCCACAACCAGGCGATTGCCGAAGAGCTGGCGCAGGAGGTTTTTCTACGGGTTTACCGTTCCCGCCAGACCTATCGGGCCGAAGCCAGATTCAGCACGTGGCTTTACCGGATCGCTACGAATTTGGGGGTCAACCATGCGCGTGACACCAAGCACGAGCGCATGGCGCAAAACGTTTATTTGGACCAGCCTGATCCGGAGACCGGAACGACCCCGGACGTAGCTGACGGCACGCTGACGGTCGAGCAGGAAATGCTGAAGCAGGAACGGTTCAAGGCGATTCGGGAGCACGTGTTGTCGCTTCCCGAACGGCAGCGGACGGCCGTGCTCATGCATAAATATCAGGGGATGGATTACAAGCAGATCGGCGAAGTGCTGCGGCTGAGTGAATCGGCCACCAAATCCCTCCTCTTTCGGGCCTACCAGGAACTTCGCCAGAAACTAAAAGATTTTGTTTGATTGGGTATCGAGGAGTAGTTATGACTTGCCGGAAGATGGACGAATACGTTGCCGACATGCTGTTGGAGCCTGAGTCGGTTCCGGCCGCGGTGAGAGAGCATGTGGCCGAATGCGGCGACTGCGCGTCGGGACAGGCTGCCTTGGCCAAAACGATGATGGTGCTGGACGAGTGGCCGGCGCCGGAACCCGGAGCTTTCTTCGACGCGAGGCTGTATGCCCGGTTGGGGAGCGAAGAAGGTGTCCGCCCAGCGGGGCGTCTGGAGAGGATGCGGGCCTGGCTGCTCTATTCGAGCAGGTTGCAAGTACGGCAATGGGCGGCGGTCGCACTGGGCGCCGCGTTGGCCGTCGGGGGTGGAACCTTTGCCTTGCTCGATCACAATCCGCCGCCGGCGACCGAAGCCTCGGCCACGGTGCGTGATTTACAGTCCCTTGATGGGAATGCGCAGTTCTTCCAACAGATGAATGCGCTGAATTCTCCCGACGATGGTTCTTTCAACGCTTCGAATTGAAGCGGAAATGCGGCAACTGAAACGGAGCATGGTCCGTCCATAAGGAGGGGTTCGCTCGGCCCGCCGCAAACGGGTGTAGGAGGGGCAGACGATCCGTTTGGCCCTGGGAGAAGGCGATGATCAGGCGGAGGGGTCCAAAGAGAGAAGCCGGGAAAGCGGCGCGCGCCATTGGAGCGATCCTCTTGTGCCTGAGTCTCCTTGCCTCCCCGGCACTCGCTTTTCGCGGACGTGAAGGCGGCGGCGGTGGAAGAGCCGCCGGGCGACCCGCATATTCGGGGGGACGAGCCGCTCCCCGGCAGCAGCGCATGGCTCCTGCGCCGCAAGCGCCGCGGCAGGAATATCGTGCTCCCGAACAAAATCGGCCGGCCTACAACGGTGCCACGCGCAATGACACCGCGCGCCCACCTTATCAACGCGGCGAAGGCACGACCCACTTGCCCGAGTGGCTCGACCGTCATCAAGGAATGTCTCTCTCCGACCAGCAGCGTGCCCTGACGCAAGAGCCTGGCTTCAACCGGCTTTCTTCCCAGGAGCAGCGACGGCTCATGAATTCTCTGGCGCGCATCAACGGAATGCCTCCGGATCAGCGAAGGCAGACCTTGGCGTACAACGAGGCGCTGGAGCACCTGAGTCCCGAGCGGCAGCAGCAGGTGAAGGCTTCCCAGCGGGCCTTCGCCACTCTTCCTCCGAACCGGCAGAGAGCGGTGAAGCAGGCATTCCAGGAGCTTCGCGCCTACCCGCCCGAGCAGCGCCAGTCGATGATGGCTTCGCCCGATTTTCAATCCCGGTACACCCCGCAGGAACGCAACATGGTTGGTGACTTTTTGGCCGTCGAGCCGTATCCACCGCCAGCCAGGTAACGGCGGAAGTCTCTCTCACAGAGTGCCGCGGGGGCGGGGCCGGAGCTGTGGCAAAGCAGAAAAGCCTACAGGGAAGAGGACGTCATTCTGAGCGCCGCGAAGCAGAGCAAAGAATCCCTGTATTTGCCTTTTGTCCCAGGACGAATTTGGTGAAGAAATCCACCTCTAGCGGAGGATGTTTTTTGCCAGAAAAAGCGCGTTGGCCGGGCGCTCCGCCAGCCGGCGCATAAAGTAGGGATACCAATCTGTCCCAAAGGGAAGATAGACACGCACGTGGTATCCCTCGGCTGCGAGCGCTCGCTGCAGATCGCGCCGGATCCCGTAAAGCATCTGGAATTCGAAAGCTGACGGCGGAAGGCCGCGTTCCTGGGCAAATCTTCGCGTGGCGGCGATCATGCGCTCATCGTGAGTCGCAATGGCGTGCCGCGTCCCGCTGACCAAGAGCATCTTCATCAAGCGAAGAAAATTTTCATCGACCGCGGACTTTTCCGGAAAGGCGAGACTCGCTGGCTCCTCATAGGCCCCTTTGCAGAGCCGGATCGAGATTCCGTCTTCAAGCAAGCCGGAAACATCCCCCTCGCTGCGTCGCAGATACGCTTGGATAACGACCCCGATCTGGTCCCGATGGCCGGCAGCGTGCACGGCGCGGACGAGATGCAGCGTGCTCTCGGTATAGGCCGAGCTCTCCATGTCGACCCGCACAAAGCTGCCAGCGGCGGCGGCATGAGTGACAAGAGAGGTTACGAGTTCGAGCGCGAGGCTGGGGTCCAAATCGACTCCCATCTGGGTCAGCTTGACGCTGATGTTGGCTCCCAGGCCCTGGGCCGATATCGCATCCAACAGCCGATGGTAGACCTGTGCGGCGCGTCCGGCCTCCTCGGGCGTGCCGACGTTTTCGCCCAGGCTGTCGAGCGTAACCGCGACGTTTTGGCGAGTCAGGGCTTGCGCTGCTTCGAGCGCGTCATCGATATCCGTCCCGGCGACAAAACGGGATGCAAGCCGCCGTCCCGCCCCCGAGTTTTCGGAGAGGTGCCGCAAGCAGCGGCTTCGGGCGAGAGTGAGAAAGGCGGAGCGCAGCAGAGCCATGGGATGGGCCGTCGTCTTTTCGCGAATGCCGGCGAAAAAAAACTCTCTAGAAGATTTTTATCGCCTTCTCACGTTCCTGTAGCAAACCCTTTCTTAGGGTGCGTAATCCTAGAGATCAGGAAACAACCAATCTAAAGTGCAAAGGCGGAAGGCTTCCCGTGGTCAGTCACTGCTCCAATCCCAATTGCATGAAACCCCTCCGTTACTTGCGCGAGGGCAGAATCTTCGTATTCGACCTTCCCGACTTCCGGGCCAAGAGAGGTGTTTCCCGCCATCTGGAACACTTTTGGCTTTGCGGAAGCTGCTCCCGCCACTTCTCGCTGGAGCAAGCAGGCGACAAGGCAGTGCGCATCGTTGCCAAGCCGGCGGCGGTCGCGCTCAACCCGGCTGTGGTTCCGTTGGCTTCCTGAAGGCCTAAAGGCATGAAGTGTAGAGGATCGGCTTGCTCGCGTGGAGCCCGGCGCAGTGTTTCCGGCGAAAAATCGAGCATTTTGATCCGCGTGGTTTGGGCGAAGACGAACGACCCTGGGCAAGGACCAACGCAAGGTATACGGATTGAGGTTAGCTTGGTCCCAAAAGAACAGGCTCTCCAGCAACCTCCCGGTCGTACTGGCCGGTCAATGCCTTCCAACGGATGTAGATCAACTCTTCGAGCATTTTCAGGCCATCTTTGAGGTAGCTGATGCGAGAGCGCTCGTCGTGACCCCAAGTGACGGGCACTTCGTGAATCACGAAGCCGCGCTTGAGGGCGATAAAGAGAAGCTCTGGATCGAAGCCCCAGCGCTCAATGCTCTGCAGCTGAAAAACCACCTGGGCCGCATCGCGTCCAAAGGCTTTGAATCCACACTGGGTATCGGCGAACGGCAGTCCCATGGCATTGCGTGTCACGGCATTGAAGCATCGGCCGAAAAACCGGCGATAGAAAGGCTGTGCCACCGTTTGCCGCTCCCGTACAAGCCAGCGCGAGCCGATTGCGATGTCGGCGCCCCGGCGCAGCGCGGCGAAGAGGAATTCGGCTTCTTCGATTGGCGCCGAAAGGTCGGCGTCGGTAAACATCACAATTTCGCCCCGGGCGCTCAGCGCTCCATGGCGAACGCTATAACCTTTTCCCCGATTTTCTCCGTTGCTCAGCAGGCGCACTTCAGGGTTCTCGGCCATCCAGTTTCTGACAAGATCAGGCGTGCCGTCTGAGGAGCCGTCGTCGACCACCAGGATTTCGGCCGCCCAGCCCTGCTGGTGAACGCACCGCAGTACTTCGCCCAAGGCATGGCCCAGACGGCCAGCCTCGTTGTAGGCGGGAATTACAATGCTGTAGACAGGAGCGGTCATCTCGTTCAAGTCTTTCAAGCTCCGATCTTCTCTAAAACCAATCTGAATCAGAAACTTAGCTCAATATGCCGCGGATCAAGACGCACCGGGGATTCGGCGAAAGGTTACGGGCCGTCTTTTTGCGACTCTGCTTGACGGTAGACGATTCTAAACGGATTAGGACGCACAGATTTAATTTATTAACCCAAACGAGCCCGGGGCAGTTTCGCCGATTTTCTCCTGTGTACCTATCATTTTGTTGCATCTACTATGGTGGACAAGGGGTTACCTTAATCCTTGGGGGCATCCTGCGATGACGAAAGCAGACTTGGTTGAGGAAGTTACGCGACTGGGGGACCTGACGCGCCGTGACGGCGAGACGATCGTGGACACGATCTTCGATTCCGTCATCCACGCGTTGCGTTCTGGAGACAAGATAGAGATTCGCGGCTTCGGTAGCTTCCGCATCCGGCAAAGGCAGCCCCGTACCGGACGGAATCCAAAAACCGGAGCCAAGGTCGACGTCCCGGCAAAACGGGTACCGTACTTCAAGCCCAGCAAGGAATTGAGAGATCTGGTGAACCCCAAGCACGCTGAGCATGAGCCTAAAACGGGAACATCCGAGCAGGAAAACGGACAGCCCGCTTAGGCTTAGGGGCGGATCCCGACCACGCTCATCATTCTTCCTGTAAAGCCTTGTTCGCCGCGATAGGAAAAGAACCTCGCGGTCTGGCAATGCGTGCATTCTCCGGCAATTGCGATTGCTTCCGGCGCCAATCCGGAGGCAAGGAGCTGTCGGCGGTTCGCTTCCACCAGGTCGAGGTGGAGTTGGGGACCAATATTACTGTGCCCCGGCGCGCGTGCCGTTAGAAAAAGAAGAGGATATTTTTCCTTGATGGGGTCGGAATCGTACACCTCGCGGAAGAGTTCCGGGGCATAGGAAAACTGCGACTCGAATTCGAAGCGTACTTCCTCGCCCACTGCATAGCAGCACGCCCCGATACCGGGTCCGATCGCCGCGATTAGATCTTCCGGTTGAGAGCCAAACTCCAGCCGCATGCGGCCGATCCCGCCCTCCACAATCCGCGCGAGGGTGCCGCGCCAGCCGGCATGAAAGGCGGCGACCGCCCGTCTTTTGCGGTCTGCCACAAGGATCGGAATGCAGTCCGCGGTCTGAATGCTCAGCAGAATGCCCGGTTCACTCGTCATGAGGCCATCGGCTTGGAAGAGAGCAGTCTCTCCCGGCTCCCCGGCATCGCCTGCGGTCACTCTGCGGGTGAGCCCAGAGTGGATCTGACGAAGCGTAACCAGCCCGGGCAGCTCGCGCGCGCCCCAGACCGCTTGCAGAAAGAGCTTGCGGTTCGCTACGACGGTCTCGTGGGAGTCATGGGTTGTGAATCCCAGGTTTAGGTCGCCGTTTCGACCGCCGGTCTGGCTGCCAGCCCGGTAAACCTCTGTCAGGCCGCCCGTGCGGGTGCTGAATCCATGAACCAGCCACCCAGATTTGCGACCGGCGCCGCGCGATTCGTTCAGAGCCCATCCCGGAAGGCGAAGAACTTCAATTTTTCCCTTGCGCGACCTTGGTTTGGGCGAATTCTTCTCGGGCGGCCTGAGAGCGCGTTTCCGCGGCCCCCTTTTCCGTTCGACCCCGGCGTTAGCCAGCAACTGGTCGATTTCGCGTAAGCGCGCATTCGTTTCTGAAGAAGAGAAGCTCATCGAAGGCCATTGTACGGTCTCGCGCACCCCCGAAGAACGCCACAGCATCTTCGCTTGAGGCGTATCCCTAAAGCTGCTCTGAACGCGGCCGTTCCACCGAAAAATGGCCGCTCTTAGAGCAAAATCCGCATAGGCGTACCCGATCGAAATTGGCAGCGCTGACCACAACTGACAATTGATCCCTCACAACTTGTCATTCTCGACCGTAGGCCGTGGCATTTGCTTTTCTTTCTGTCAATCCTGTAGGGAATCTGCTGTTTGATAGGGCGCGGCTGTAGGGCGCGGCTTCAGCCGCGCCAAAATCGGCGCAACATCTTTTGGACTTCACAGGCTGCGGAAAACCCCTAGGGTAGTGAGTTCTGTATCAGGGCGCGGCTGTAGCGTGCGGCTTCAGCCGCGCCATAAAAGCCGCAAAACCAAGGCGGGCTTCAGCCCCTGAGGGCCGTTTCTTGACGAACGGTATCCTCCCCCGGTTTTGGCTTTGAGTGGGCCTTTGCTTTTCTTTCTGTCATCCCTGGAAAGGAGTCTGCCGTGGGCAACCTCGCTGTCGCCGTCCTCAACGACAAGAGAGTGTGAGAAATCTGCTTAGCGGATCTCACCCGGCCACGGTGAAAGCGAAGAAGTGCTAGGGCCCGTCTTCCGACGGGCCCTTAAGAGGCCGAATGGAGGGTTTGAAAGAAGAAACCAAATTTTGATGAGAGCTCCGCGAATGGGCAAAGCTTCAAAGAAGATAGGTGTGCTTCGAGGTAGGATGAACTGCCTGAAGTAGCCTCTTAGTCTGTTTGGGTGAGATGCGGATTCCGGCTCAGGGTTGCTCCGAAAAAATGCTCCAACTAGTCGGCTTGCGATTCACCGGTCGGTTGGGGGGCGGAACATGCGCGCAACCACCCGGTTGACCAGCCGGCGCGGCGCCAGGCGCTGGGCAAAAACCTGAAAGCGCCCGGCAGAAAAAGGAATCACCCATGGCCTGCCCTCGGTCAATCCTTCGAGCCCGGCGCGGGCGACTTCCTCGGCCGATTGCTTCTTGCTCTTATGAACCCGTCCGCCGGCAACGTCGCTGAATTCCGATTCGGTCGAACCGGGACACAGAGCGCTTACCCGGATGCCGTAGCGATTGACTTCTTCGGCCAGCGCCTCGGCGAGCAGGCGATCGAAGCCCTTTGTAGCAGCGTAAGTTGCAAGATAAGCCACCGGCTGAAACGAAGCCATCGAAGAGACGATCATGATGTCGCCGCGCTTGCGCTCCACCATGCGGGGAAGAAAGAGCCGCGTGAGATGCACAACGGCAGTGCAGTTGACCTCCACCATTTCCAGCTGACGATCGAGATCGCCGCGCAGGAATTCGTCGTAGAGCCCGAATCCCGCGTTGTTGACCAGCAAATCGACTGCGATTCCCGCGCCTTCGGTGATGTCGAAGATCTGCCGGGCAGCCTCCCGTTGGGCGAGATCGGCAACCACGACGCGCGTCTCTACCCCAAACTCACTTTCAAGACGGGCAGCGAGAGTCGCGAGGCGTTCGCGCCGTCTTGCCGTAAGAATCAGGTGGGCTCCCGCCCGGCCGAGCTCCATCGCGATGGCCTCGCCGATGCCCGCGCTCGCGCCGGTCACCAGCGCCCACTTCCCTTGCCAGGTTTTGCGAATCCGATCCGAAGGCATGCCTACTCCACTGGAGTATTTCTCCTGATGGTGTATAGCAAAGAACAGAGCCCAACGCTGCCATTCCACCGAAGAATGGCTGCACAGAGCCAACATAACCATCTCCTCGTGTCAGGAGAAATGCTCTATGCGAACTCTTCGGCGATCCACGCTGCGAACGCTTCCATGGATTGTTCCCGGCCCAGGAAATCTTCAATGAGCTTCCGGCCCGGCTTCGACCCGCCCGGCTCGAGCACCGAGCGCCGGTAGCGCATGGCGGCAGGGCCGTCGAGCAGGTTGCCGCGATCGAATTGGTTGAAGAAATCGAGTGCGATGACCTTGTCGAACATATAGGTGTAATAGTTCGAGGAATAGCCGGTGAGGTGCGTAAAGCTGGCATACATGCGGTTGCCGTCGACCCATTGGTAGGGCAGCATGCGCTTGTAGCCTTCCTCCATCAGCTTGTCAGGGTCCAGGGTGCTTGCGGGCAGCATGTGCACTTCCAGCGAATAGCTGGTGTAAAAGAGCTGGGTCCGTACCCCGTCCGCGCGGCCAAAGGCGCTTGCGCGGTTCATCTTCTCGACCACGGCTGCGGAAATCGGTTCGCCGGTTTCATAATGGCGCGCAAAACCTGCCAGCACCTTCGCATCGCGGAAGAACTCTTCAAGCATCTGCGACGGCACTTCGACAAAATCGCCCTCGGTCGCGATACCGCTCACCCCGGCCCACTGCTGCCGGCCACCCAGAATCGCGTGCATCAGATGCCCAAATTCGTGGAAGAAGGTGACAACGTCGCTGTACTGCATCAGGCCGGGATCGTCGGGCCGTCCGCCGGGAAAATTGCAGATCAGGGCCGCCTCGGGAAGCTGTTTGCCGGCTATGCCGGGAATCAACGGCGCTGCCGAGAACCATTTATCTTTTCCATCGCGCGGGTGCATGTCCAGGTAGAACCGGCCAAGGCGAGTCTTGCCGCTGCGGTCCCGATGGCCGTCAAAAACATCCCAGGCCGTGACCGAGCTGTGCCAGACCACGGCCTCCTTCACAGGTTCGAAG
>DATAWF010000060.1:0-5251 GCA_036267335.1 Acidobacteriaceae bacterium | reverse complement strand
TGGCGATCGGCACCTGGGGCGCTCCTCTGTTCGCCGCTCTGACGGGAAGAAAGAAGCAGAGCTAGGCCTTAGAGCCTAACTGTGTTCCCCCCACGCGTTTCTTCTGATGCGCGCGGTTATCAATGCCGATTCCGCTTCTAGTATGAGGGGAAGAGCTGCCGCCGCCGGAACGCAGACGACGATGCGGAAGCCGAATCCACTTCAAGGAATGCGCAATGGCTACTCCCACCCAACTTCCGGCGCCTGAGAAATACGTCGTCGCCTTCGTGATTCAGGGCGAAGACGTTTTCAAGATCACTGCCGACAACATTCTTCACACCTGCGGGAACGCGGGCGAGTTCGCGTTCCAGGGAATCGCCAAACTTCGCGCCGCCGCCGCGCTGGAGCAGCTTACGGCCATCCACAACGAACGCCCGGACGAGCTGCGCAGGATGGCGCGGGAAATGGCCCGCGAAGGAATGGCCTTGCTGGCGCGGACCAGCCAAGCCTCGCGGCCCAACGTCGAAAAGATCGCCTAGAGCATTTCTCCTGTGGCCATGCACCACCAAGGACTGAGAAGTGCGGCTTTTCCTGGTGAAAAGCCGCGTAGGATGTCTCGGCTTCGGGATACACCTATGGGAGAAATGCTTTAGTCCGCCAGCTCGAATCGTTTTCGTCCGCGGCGCGGTGACCCGGTTCCCGCTTCGGGGCCTTGGGTTCCCACCGCTTCCACCACTCCAATTACGACCGCGCGGCCGGCGCCGGCGCTTCTCGTAATATCCCCCGGAACCCGCTCTGGTGCTACCATCACCCGCATAGGACGCGCAGAGGTGCGCGGGCCTTCGCATTTCCCCCGAGAGCATAGACGACGATGCAGTTTTGGAATGAATTGGAAGGCAAGACTACCGAGGACGGTCTCAGGCTAGGCCGTCTGGTCCGGTCCGAAGGGCGGACAGCCTGGTTCGAGATTGAAGAGCAAGAGGCGATCGACCAGCCCGCGACTCTCAGCTTGACGGAATCGCTGACCGACGCCGACGAAGTGATCGAGCGCCTGGAGGCAGCGCAGCGTGTCGAGCATCCGAACCTGATGGCACTGCACGCAATTGGGCGCACCCGCGTGGATGGGACTCTCTTTGTCTACGCGCTGATGGAACATGCCGACCAGAACCTGGGCGACATTGTGCACGGCCACGCGATGGATAAAGAAGAAGTTCGCGACATCGCGGAGGCGCTCGTCTCCGCCATATCGGCGATTCATCAGCAGGGCCTGGTGCACGGCCGGGTAGAGCCGGCGAGCATTCTCGCGGTGGGAGAGTGGATCAAACTGCGGAGCGATTGCCTGCAGGCGCCGGGGGGAACCCGGGCGGGAGATGTCGCCGGCATCGGTGACACCATCTTCCAGTGCTTTACGCAGCGCAAAGCGCAGTCGGCGGACGATCCGCAGATCAACCGGATTCCCGCTCCCTTTGGGGAGATTGTGCGCAACTCGCTCAACTCGCGTTGGGGCCTGGCGCAGATAAGCGGCGTGCTCCGGCCGCAGCCGGCCCCGAACGCGCTGGCAACTCCACCACCCATGCCTCGTCCTGCTGCAGTTCCGGCGGCGCCCCCGCCGGCGCAAGCCGTTCCACATCCGGCAGCGGCCGCGGCGGCGCCGATCGAACCGAAAGCAGAGGATCGAGAAGCCGAGGAGCATCGCGGCGAATCGCCGGCGCGCTCCTCTGTGATTTATGCAGCGATCGGAGTGCTGCTCCTGATTGTTCTTGGCTGGCTCATTCTGCGGCACAAAGCGAGCCCCACGGCGACCGCGCCCGCAGCCGGAAGCGCAGCTCCCGCGGCCGACAGCGCAGCTCCCCCGGCCGACAGCGCACCTTCCGCCGCGCCGGAGCCGGCATCCGGCCCGAGCATGACGCCAAGCACAACGCCTGGCGCTGACGCACAACCTCCGGCTCAACCCCAGGAAGCTCATGGCGCGCGGTCGGTCTGGCGCGTCGTCGCCTACACCTACAACCGCCAGGACCAAGCGCAGCACAAGGCGGCCGAGATCAACCACGCTCATCCCGACCTGAATGCAGCGGCGTATCAACCGCAGGGAGATACGCAACATCACCTGGTGGTGTTCGGCGGTGAAATGGACCGCAAAGGGGCCCAGGACATGCTTGAAAAGGCGCACAGCGAGGGTTTTGCCGGAGACGTCTACATCCAGAATTTCTCGAATTAGTTTCTCTGCGCGAATCCTTCCGGCGGGAGACGCGTCCAAGAGGAACACCTTCGAAAGGGAGAATCCCCGATGCCTGCTTATTGCTCCTGCTGCGGAGCCGAGATCACGCTGAAAGCCGAGGCCTGCACGGTATGCGGGACGCCGCGGCACGGCATGATGCCGGCCGAGCGGCCTGCTCTCTGCTCCGACGACGACGCGCCCTCTCAGCCGACCAATGCAAGCTCTTCTCAAAAGGATCCCAGGGAACGGCCGTAAGGACTGCATGAAAGTTTTGCATCTTGCGCGGTTCCTTGTGGTCTAACGTGGTGTACGAGGGATGTATGAGGCGCGCAGTCTCACTTCTGCTGCCGATCGCGATAGCCGCTTTGCTGACCAGCGGCGCAATGGCGGAACGCGGTAGTGGAGGGGAAGCGGCCCACAGCGCCCCGGCACCGGAAACCCACGCTCCCGCATCCCATGCAGGTCCCTCCCCCGCGGAGTCGCACACCGTTCCGTCCGCGGCACGGACCAGTGGCCAGTCTTCGCATACCCGCGCCGAGCATCCTGAAAACTCCGTCCGGCCTGTTGTCCAAGGTCATTTTCGAGGCAGTCCGCCCAAGAACGGCAACGGGAACGAGGGCGCTGGAAACAACGGCGGCCATTCCGGAAAAAGAGGCCATGACGGAGATCGCCATCATGGAGACCAAGATCAGGGCGGAGGTCAAAATCAGGGTTCCGGCGGCGGCGGAGATTCCGGAGGAGGCGACCAGGTCTTCAGTCTTGGTCCGGCCCCAGACCTCATGAATGGCTTTACGCTCGGTCCGCTTTTTGAGAATGACGATGATGATTCGAGCGCCGCACCGCAGCAGAATGTATCTCCCGATGTGGCGGATCAGGATGCCGGGCCAGAGTCCGGAGAGCCGGAAGAAGCGGGAGGCGCAGTGCGGCCCGATCTTTTTCGGCCGGCTTACGATCCCACGGACGTAGAACCGGCGATCGCATATCCAATTCCATCGCAACCGGCGACAACCTTGGTTTTCAGCAACGGAAAGCCGAACATGACGGTGCGCAATTACGCTCTGACTCCAACGACCCTGTACGTGTTTGACGGTGGCGCCCGGATCCAAATTCCCCTGTCGGAAATCAACCTTCCCGCGACGGTTCAGGCGAACCGCTCCGCCGGGGTGGATTTCTCTTTGCCGGGCGGCGCATAGAGCTAGAACTGGTCTCATGAATAGTTCCGTGGCTTTGGGAGGCTGCATGAGCCCCGCCTCGGTGGCGGGTCTCACACTGTATCTCGCCAGGCGCGGGGTTTTATGAGACCAGTTCCAGGAGAAATCCCCTTCTGCCGATCACCTAAGTAACTCGCGTTGTAACTAATTTGCAACATTGACGGATGGGTATGTCCAATCGATTGGAGGCGGTACAACCTTTGTTTGATCGCTGGGTAACTTGTGTGCGATCAGAGGGTAACTGGCACCGTGCTAGCCTTGCTCCACCATGAAGCACGCAGCGCGCATTTTCGTATCTTCCCTACTGTGCCTTAGCCCGGTTATCGGCTTGGCGGCAAAGAAGGCTCCGGCTGCCCCGCAAAACAGCCCGACGGCTCTCACGCCGGATGCGGCTGCTTTCCTCAACAGTGTCATCGACGTGATGCAGCAGCACGAGCTGCGCGGACAGTCGATTGATTGGGCCCAGCTGAGGAAAGATGCGTTCGAACACGCGGCGGGCGCCTTCAATCCAATCGACACTTATCCTGCGATTTATTGGGCAATGGTTCAACTGAACGATCCCGGCACCCGTTTGCGTTTGCCCGCCGGGCTCTATCCGGACCAGATCGCGCTACTGCAGCAGGCGGAGAAAGATGCCCGCAGCACGGCTCCTCCGAGCGCTCGTCCTGACCAACCCCCAACACCTTTCGTTGCGCGTCATCTTCCCGAAGGACGCATCGTCTCCTACCAGGGGAAAAATTTCGGCTATGTGGTCTTGCCGACCTGCGACGCCAAGGATAACGACGGCATGATGCTCTATGCCGCGGATGTACGCCACATTTTGAGCGATCTTTCGGCGCAGAATCCGAGAGGCTGGATTGTCGATCTGCGGGGAAATACGGGCGGCAACATGTGGCCCATGCTGACCGGCATCGGACCGGTTTTGGGAGAGGGTGTGGTTGGCTCCTTCGTGACCGCGGATGGCAATATTCCCTGGTTCTACCAGAATGGAAAAAGCGGAACGCGCAACAACGCAGGCCTGGAAACAGTTTCACTCAGTCTCCCGGATAATCCCGGAAACGTGCCCGCGGCATCGGCGGTGGCAGTCCTGATCGACAGCAGCACGGCGAACTCCGCCGAGGCGATTGCCATCGCCTTCCATGGCCGTCCGCAAACTCGCTTTTTCGGACAGCAGACAGCGGGCAAGTCCACCGCGGTTCAACCTTTCCAGCTCTCGGACGGCGCCGAGATTTATATGACAACCGCTCTGGACGCGGACCGTTCGGGCAAAGCTTATCCGGATGGATTCACTCCGGATGACGTTCTGCCGGCGATTGGCACGCTACCCAGCGCGTCGGACGACGCGGCGTTGAACGCGGCAGGAAACTGGTTGTCGGCGAGTGTGTCGCCGCTGGCTGCTCCGGCTCCGCTGCCGCCAGCCGTCAAAAGCAGGAGGCACAGCGCACCGGTAGCAACGGCCGCGGCTGCACCGCCTGCCTCCGCACCGGCTGCCGCTGTGGCAAGCACGTCATCAGCAGCGACCGCCGATGCGTCGGCCGCCAAACCGAAGGTTACGCGCAAGCGAGTCATCATCCACCAAGGAAGCTAAAGGTTTTTCCTCGAAAGCTGTGGAAACAGAAAACGCGCCCAACCAGGCGCGTTTTCTGTTTTTCGGCAGCGGGATACACTGGGACCGGGCTCACGCGGCGTTCGGGTTTCCGGCTCGCCGCGTGAGCCCGCTTCGGTGGAAATAGTGTGAACTGTTGAGGTCCGAGCAGATGGATTTTTCTTGAGGGAAATCCCACTCAAGGCTTGCGGCTTCGGTCTATACCATTTCCGAAAATGCCTTACCGCGCATCCAAGA
>DATAWF010000059.1:0-11804 GCA_036267335.1 Acidobacteriaceae bacterium | reverse complement strand
GGCTTATAGGATCACGACATGGTTGTCGGCTTGAAGCGCTACCAACGATTGGGGCACCTTCATTTTGTAACCTTCAGTTGCTATCGGCGACGAGCGCACCTGGAAACTGCGACGGCGAGAGATCTCTTTGAAGATGCAATGGAACGTATCCGCGAGCGATATGATTTTCAAGTTGTAGGCTACGTGGCCATGCCCAACCATATTCATCTGCTCGTCAGCGAGCCCCGCGAAAAGACTCTGGCGATTGCGCTGCAAGCTTTAAAACTATCGGTTGCGCGGCGAATGAAAAACGCGCCTTTTTGGCAGGCGCGCTACTATGACTTCAACGTGTTCACCGAAGAGAAGCGCATAGAAAAGCTCAACTATATGCATTGGAATCCGGTGAAGCAGGGAGTGGTGGAGAAGATGGAAGATTGGCCGTGGTCCAGTTATCAATGGTACTGCACCGGAGAAGAAGGACGGGTTTGGATTGAATCATCCTGGACAAGCATTTGGATGCCCGACTAATTCAGCATTCTGGCCGTAGGCGAATGTGGGGCCATTTAATCCCAGGTCTCAAAAACGAGACCTGGGCCACCCCTTCGGCGACGGCCTCAACTGCAGCGGCAACAACATCGACCAGAACAGTGACGGAGGGGCCCAATTCGCCCTGCCCTCCTGGTAGCCTGAGTGCGGTGAACCCCGAGCTGAAGCGCATTTTTGAAGAGGAATACCGCAGCTTGCGGCCGCGAGCCCCGATGCCGGAGCTCGATATTCGCTTTCGCCGTTTCACCAGCCTCAATACCACCATCCGCCTCCGCCAGGGCCAAGTCCGCGTGAATCTCTCCGACCTGCTGGAAGGCGCACCCGAAAGCGTTCTGCGGGCGATTGCCCATATTCTGCTGGCCAAGCTCTATCGCAAGCCGTTGGACGCGGTACACACGACGCGCTACCGGCGGTTTACTTCAAGCGAAGCCGTAGTGCGGCAAACCGAGCTGATTCGCCAGGCGCGAGGACGCAAAAGAATCCTGGGCGCACGCGGCCAGCACTACGATCTCGAGGAGATCTTCGAATCGCTCAACCTCCGGTTCTTCCATGGCCTGATGGGGCGGCCGCTGCTGACCTGGAGCGGTCATATGGCCAAGCGCAGCCTGGGGCACTACGATCCTGCGCACAACACCATCGTGGTCAGCCGGGTCTTCGACCGCAAGGGCACTCCGCGCTATGCGATCGAATATCTGCTCTACCACGAGATGCTGCACCTGAAGCACCCGGTGCGGATGCGGGCCGGACGGCGCTGCGTGCACTCCCGCGAATTTCAGGCGGAGGAAAGGCTCTTTCCCGAGCTCGGCCGCGCCCAGCAATATCTCAAAATGCTCTAAGGCGCGCGCAGGCCATCGAGACAGAGCAGAATGCCGCCAATCACAATCGCCGAATCGGCGATGTTGAAATCCGGCCAGTGGTAGTGCACGATGTGCACCTCGAGAAAGTCGATCACCACTCCGTAGCGCCAGCGGTCGAAGGCGTTTCCCAGAGCTCCGCCCAGAATCAACGCCAGGGAAACAGTGGTGGGCGTGATCCGGCGTCCCAGCTTCCAGAGAAATCCCAACACCACCAGGGCGGCAAAAAGAGAAAAGCCCAGCAGCATCCAGCGCACGCGCTCCGGGGAGCGGGCGTTGTCGAACATGCTGAAGGCCGCGCCATTGTTCTCGACGTGAGAGATGCGGAAAACACGCGGGATCACGGTCACAGCGGTGTCGATTTCAATGTGCGCGACGACGAGCCATTTGGTCAGCCGATCGAGGGCAAAGACGGCGAGCGCGATCAGCAGCAGCCAGGGCCGGTGGTCGCGGAGAGGCGGCGCGGTCACGGTTTGGCCGGCATCAGGATTCGAGGCTGCGTTGTCAGGGGTCATGAGCGCTCCGGCGCAGAAGGGGGAAAGCCGATCTCTTCGAGGGCCGCGGCGCAGCGGTCGCATACTGCCGGCCAGCGGCGGTCCTCGCCGACGTGAACGGAATAGTTCCAGCAGCGCGCGCACTTGAGGCCATCGGCCGCGAGAGTGATGGCCCGGAGCTCATTGCCGGGGGCTAACTCCACCTGCGAGACATTGAGAATCTCTTTGAGCGTGCCCGAGTATCGCTCGAGCAGCGCAAAGGTATCGGCGGGCAGCTCCAGGCGCATTTTTGCCTCGAGTGCTTTGCCGATACGTTTTGCCTGGCGTGCTTCCTCCAGGCTTTTGAGCGCGACAACGCGCACAGCCAACAGCTCGGTCCAGTCCCGATGCAGGGCAGCGTCGGCAGCGGGCGCAATCGTTTCCGGCTGGGGAAAAAGCTCGAGATGAACGCTCGGTCCGCGTCCGGAAAGCGCCGGCATGTATTCCCAGACCTCATCGGCGGTAAAGCTGATGAGCGGGGCTGCCAGCCGCACCAGCGCTTCGGCAATCTTCCACAGCGCGGTTTGCGCTCCGCGGCGCGCGAGGCTGCGTGGAGCAAAGGTGTAGAGGCGGTCTTTGAGCACGTCCAGGTAAAAGGCGCTTAGATCGGCGGCAGCGAATTCGTTGAGCGCGTGGTAGACGCGGTGGAATTCGAGGTCCTGATACCAGCGAAGAATTCTCTCGCTGAGCTCGCGCGTGCGGGTGAGCATGTAGCGGTCGAGGGGCTGCAACTCATCCCACGCGACCGCGTCCTTGGGCGGATCGAAACCGTGCAGTGCTCCCAAAAGATAGCGGAAGGTGTTGCGAAGCTTGCGGTAGTTCTCCGCCACCCGCTGCATCAGGTTTTCGCTGGCCGCCATGTCCTCGCGAAAGTCGACGGAGGCGACCCAGAGGCGCACAATCTCGGCGCCGAGGCGGTCGGCAATGTCGATCGGGTCGACGCCGTTTCCCAGGCTTTTTGACATGGCCCGGCCTTGCTCATCGAGGGTCCAGCCGCAGGTCACCGCGCCTCGATAGGGCGCCGCTCCGCGAACTCCAACCGCGCACAGCAGTGAGGACTGGAACCATCCGCGGTGCTGATCGCCGCCCTCGAGATACAGGTCGGCGGGCCAAGGCAGCTCCGGATCCACGCCCAGAACAGCGGCCTGGCTGGCGCCGCTCTCAAACCAGACATCGAGAATGTCCATCTCTTTCTCGAAAGTCTCTTCTGCCTCTCCGGCCGCGCCGCAATTGGGGCAGGCTGTGCCGGCAGGAAGAATCTCCGCCGGGCTCCGGATGTACCAGGCATCCGCGCCCTCCGCAGCAAAAAGATCGACCACCCGGCGATGGACCGCGGGATCGTTCAAAGGGCGATGGCACTTGCGGCAGAGAAAGACCGCGATCGGCACTCCCCAAATGCGCTGGCGAGAGATGCACCAGTCGGGACGCCCGGCGACCATATTGGAGATCCGCTCCTCGCCCCAGCGGGGATCCCACTTGACGCTGCGAATCTCCTCGAGCGCCCGCTGCCGGAAGGTGGTTTGCCCGCTATCCCGGGCCGGCATGGGCGTCTCCATCCCGATGAACCACTGCTCCGTTGCGCGAAAGATGATTGGATTGTGGCAGCGCCAGCAGTGCGGATAGGAGTGCTCAATATCTTGACGGGCCATGAGGGCGCCCTGCGCGGTCAGCAGCGCAATGATCGGCTCGTTGGCCTCAAAGACCGTACGGCCGTCATACTCCGGCCGCCCATGCATCCGGCCTGCGCTGTCCACATCGCAAATCTGGCTTAGGCCGTAGCGGGCGCCGGTGTAAAAGTCGTCCGCGCCATGGGCGGGCGCTGTGTGAACGGCGCCTGTCCCCTGATCGGTGGTCACGTAGCCGGCCAAGACGCCGGGGACTTCGCGCTCCAGAAAGGGATGAGCGAAGAGCACTCCCTCCAAACGGGAGCCGGGGAAGCGGGCAATCTCGGCCGCTCCTTCGAGGTGGCAGGCCTGGCGGGTGGCCTCGGCCAGCGCCGCTGCGACGATATAGACCTCACCGCCCGCTTCGAGGGCCACATATTCCAAATCGGGATGGAAGGCCACGGCGAGCGAAGCCGGCAGGGTCCAGGGGGTGGTTGTCCAGATGATGGTCGAAACCCGCTTGCCGGCCAAATGGGAGTCGATGGCCGCGGGCGCGCTCCGGAGCCGGTAGCGCACGTAGACGCTGGGGCTGGTGTGGGTCTCGTATTCAACTTCGGCTTCAGCCAGGGCGGTCCGGTCATGAATACACCAGTAGACCGGCTTGAGTCCTTTATAGACGAAGCCCTTTTCGAGGAAATGGAAGAGAGTTTCGACGATCTTCGACTCATATTCCGGAGTCATGGTGGAGTAGGGGTTGGCGAAGCGGCCGAGCACCCCTAGACGCTCGAATTGGGAGCGTTGCAGGTCGAGATATTTTTGCGCGTAGGCGCGGCAGGCGCGGCGTACGGCGATCGGCTCCATAGCCAGTTTCTTGCGGCCAAGCTGCTCGTCGACTTTGATCTCGATGGGCAGGCCGTGGCAATCCCATCCCGGCACGTACGGGGAATCGAAGCCGGCCATGGTCTTCGACTTGACGACAAAGTCCTTGAGACATTTATTGAGGGCGTGGCCCAGGTGAAGAGGACCGTTGGCATAGGGCGGCCCGTCATGCAGAAGATAATTCTTCGCGCCCCGCCGGACAGCCCGAATCTGCCGATAGAGACCCGCTTCGGTCCAGCGGGCAAGCCGCCGCGGCTCATTTTGGGGCAGGTTCGCCTTCATTGGGAAACTTGTTTGGGGCAGGGTAAGAGTCGCCTTAAATTCGGGCGGATCCGGCATCACATCTCCAGAAAGCTGGGGTCAAACCCTCATTGTAGCGTCCACTTGCATTTTCATTGGGACTTCGCACCCGCCTCGCTCGTCTAAAACATCACAGCGCAGGTGAAACTGCTCCTCGTTCCCGGCCGGACCGTTGTCGCTCGTCAGGCTGTTCTTCGAGAAGCCTTCCACAACCCCGTTGTTTGGGGGCCAAATGCTGTGAGGCCGCAGGTGGCCGGATGGGTAAAGGAAAGCGCGAGCGGGGCTAGACCTCCAGCGGCAAAGGGAGTGTAATGACCCCTCAAGCGACTTTCAGGAGCGGCGGAAGAGCGACGAGCGACTATCGTCTTTCCGTCCTATCGAAATGCTATTGAAGGCGCGAACGCTATCCCAGTGCGGAAACGGCCGGCAGGGCAAGACACCAGGGACGCCAGTCGTCCATAATTGAGGAGAAAGCGGAAAGGCTCTCCCGAGCAGTACCTTTCCTCAGAAGTCCTATGTCGAATCAGGGTTTTCCAGTACCAGCACCGGGCAAGAACGAAGAGCCGCTCGAGCCGTCTTTCCTCAAGGGAGTCGAGTACGAGCCGGCTTGGAAGTCTCTGCTCGCGAGCATTCACGATCTGTTCTATCCCCCGAAGCTGCCCCCTCTGGAGCTGACCTCGAAGCCAATCCCGGTGGTCGACCCGTTGGCGGTCAAGCGGAGCCCAACATCCTCGGCGATTTCCTTTGCGGTCCACGTGATTCTGATTGGCGCGATCCTTGCCATGCTCATCGTGGGCACCAAGAAACTGAAGAAAAACGAGCAGGTGACCAGCATCGATATTCCGCCGTATATGCCGATAGCGCCTGCGCAACAGCAGATGGGCGGCGGCGGCGGCGGCGGCTCGCACGACATTCTCCAATCGCCGAAGGGCAAGCTGCCCAAATTTGAGAAGCAGCCGATCGTGCCGCCGATGGTGATCAAGAACGACCATCCCAAGTTGACCGAGGAGCCGGCAATCAATGTTCCGCAAAATATTCAACTTGCGAACAACAATCTGCCGAACCTGGGCGATCCGCGGACCAGTGTTGTAGGACCGGCCTCGAACGGCTCGGGAGCCAACGGCGGAATGGGATCGGGCAGCGGAGGCGGCATCGGCTCAGGCGGCGGAACCGGCTATGGGCCGGGCCAGGGCGGCGGCTATGGCGGGGGTCTCTACCATGTAGGTGGAGGCGTATCCGCTCCTCAGGTTCTCTACGCGCCGGAGGCGGAGTTCTCCGACGAAGCGCGCCGGGCAAAGTATGAAGGAGAGTGCGTCGTTTCTCTGATCGTGGACGCGCAGGGCAATCCGCAGCGAGTCCAGGTGGTCCGTCATCTGGGAATGGGCCTGGATGAGAAAGCGCTCGAAGCTGTGCGGCAGTACAAGTTCAAGCCCGCCATGATGCAGGGCAAGCCGGTACCGGTGGAGATGGATGTCGAAGTCGATTTCCGGATCTATTGAAAAGCAGGTGCCGTTGCGGCCTGAAGCAGGCTCTCCATTTCTTTAAGCTCACTATAGTGAATAAGCAGCACGTTATTTGTCGAGGCTAGCTGTTCTGCGGCCGACGTGTAACTGCTGTTTGAAACCACAGCGCAATAATGCGCCTGTTCAAACCCTCTGGCAGCAACGACTTCTTGGACCGCCTTATTGCCAACGGGCGAGGAATAGAGCTTACACTGTAAGACGATCCGGAACCCATTCTTTTGGGCGATAACGTCTACTCCTTGATCCCGGCTTTGTTGAGTTACGTATGCGTCCCAACCGGACTGCCTTAGCTGTTCTGCACAGAAGGTTTCGAACTCCACGGGCGTCATAGTATCCGAGAACGCTTCGAACGCAGGCCTGTCACGCACCGCCTGCTCAATGTGCAGCACTATTACTCGCGTAATCCTGGCCCGGTCCCGTGTCAATAGCGATTGCTCTCGGGTTGTGAGCAACGGCACAATATGTTGACCGATGAAATCATCGATCTCCCCGGTCCACTTCTTTAACATCGGCTTGCCATATGCGTCTTGTCGGACAAGCTGCGCTCGGCGTCGCGCCAGCCGATCCGCGTTGCGGTCGACCGCTGCAATTGCTTTATCGGTGAGACTTCGACGGCTGCGTGCAGGCAGGACCAGCTTGACGACAACAATCACCGCGATAACTGCAAGGCCCAGCACAATGGCAACTGAAGGGTTCCTCAAAAGTAACCAGAATACAAATAGGGACGCACCGACTTTTACTATTGCAGATTCCTCAATTGCAGATGCTTTTCGTTTGCGGCGTGCCACCGATGTTCCTCCTTACGGTCACCTTTCACGAACCGGCTCCGTCTGAAGCATCCTGTCACCCAGCAACCTCCCGCTCAAACCGGCGATCTCACCATTCTCCGCAGGCCGCGGCGGCGTATCGCGCGCGCCCTCAGCATAGCGTCCATGTTGGTCGAATTTGTGACCCGCGATCGAATCCATCGCCAGAATGCCGGGCGAACCGTGGTTGAACGCGAGCAATTGATCCCGATCCGTTGAAGCGTCCTGTTCGTGCTGTGTCTGCTCGGCGGTCGGCCTGAAGCGCAGCTCGCGGTCAGCCGCTAATTCCTCAACGGTGGGAGCGATGCCGGCGCTGCCCTGTTCGTGGAAACTCGCGTGGTCCAACGGAGTGCCTAAACCGGCGGAGGCGCCGCGGGTGAAGGCGGCATTGGTGGCGCTATAACGGAAGGCCGTTCCATCCCAGGAGCCACCCTGAAAGCCGGTTCCGTTGTATCCAAACCCATAATTGACGCGGCCGTAGTATCCGACCTGAAAACCCCAATACCCGCTGCGCCAGGTATAGACGGTGCCGACCCGGCTCCAGTATCCGGGAGTCCAAAGAACGCCGGCGCGAGGCGGCGCCACCCATACTCCCGGCACCCAGTAATAGCCGGCCGACGCGTTGGCCCAGTATCCGGGAGTCCAAAGATATCCGGCGACCGGACATGAAGGCTGGGAATAGACAGGAAGGGGCGGTGGGGCGGTTTCGACGAAAGCGAAGTATCCGGCGAAAGCGAAAGTAGGCGCCAGCCAAACTGCCGCTGCCGCTAGAAACAATCCCAATGTCCTTGCGATCCTCATGATCGGGGGCCCTCGGTCGCAGGTGAATCGCAGATGCCTTCGCAAGAAAGCAATTGCGGCCGCCAAAGGCGGCTCCAACGCTTACGTTTTCATGTATCGACCGGCACCGCCATTTACGAAAGGGGAGAAACGGCTACCACCAAAGTGGTAGGTGAAAATTCCCAAAATGGGCCGTAACTCTCTGGGTCCCTGGGGTGAGAACCGCGCGACGCCTCGACTGACGCATTTTTCGCTTTTACGGTCACCTGGTGAGATCCGCTAAGAGCGGCCGTTCTTGGTTGGAACGGCCGCGTTCGAAGCAGCTTTGGGGATTACACCTAAAGCGGAAATGCTTGAACGCGCCCGGGGAGGCAGGCGGGTGGAGTTAGAGCATTTCTCCTGTGGCTATGCACCACCGAGGTGTCTGAGAAGAGCGGCTTTTCTTGCTAGAAAGTGTGTTTCATAAATAGCTGGCGATGGTTGTAACCACGAAGGAGACCCGCCGCCAAAGCGGGGCTCGTGCTGTCTCCCGTGCAGCGGGACCATGGATGAAACACGCTCTAAAAAGCCGCGTAGGATGTCGCAGCTTCGGGGTACACCACTACCAGAAACGCTAGGCCCTAGCAGGCCGCGGAAAAACTCGGTACAGGTGGCGCGCAATTCACAAAAGCACCCTTCAGGGGCTGAGACCTGCCTTGATTTTGCGGCTTTTACGGCGCGACTAAAGTGGATACCGCAAGGGAGAAAGAGTCCGCCGGGGTCGCGGTGACCGCAAAGTCGCGCCCTGATACAGAACTCACTACCCTAGGAGTTTTTCCGCAGCCTGCTAGCTTTTCTGGTGAAAGATGGAGTTGTTGATATTGGGCCAGAATTCCTTGAAGGCAAAGGTTCCGCTGTCAATCACCAGGTTTGTTACCCATCGCTGATAGAACTTCGTCACCGTGCGTTCCTGGGAGGGGTAGTAGAGTCCGGAGAGGCCGGCTGCGGTTCCGGCCCCGAAAATTTCCGAAGCATTGAAGGTTTCGTGACCGTCATCATTGCGCGTAATGGCCGCACGGCTGAGGGCATAGACGAGCCGCTTTCCGAAGCCGCCGCGTCCCAGCGTGTAATAGCGGGTGTCCTGGTGCAGCGCGACGGGCACGAGGAACTCGACCCAGAGATTCTCGTCAGTGTCGTCCGCGAAGGTATGCCAGTAATATCTTCCGTAGCCGCGCATTCCTTCTCCGAACTCGGGATAGGAATTGCCCCACTGCCCCAGACCCGCCTGTATCCCTACAAAGATGAAAGAGGAATAATCGAAGCTATCTTCGGTGGCGGTCGTCAGTTTTTCCTTGAATGGCTGCGGGGGCAAGTGAGAGTCCGCGCTCACGGCCCGAAAGTTGGGGACGATGTAGAGGATCCGCTTGGTCTGCTTCCCTTGCTCCTGCGCGTCGCTGCTGGGCACGGGGGCGGCGGCGGGTTGCGGCGGTCCATTCGCGGCTTGGAGCGCCGGGGTGAGATAGATGTCGGGATCGTCGGGGAGGCTGGCCACATCCTGCGATGCGGCGGCGGCCGGCGAAGAGGGAACTCCACCGTCCGACTGCGCTTGCGCAGTGTTTCCGCCACAACAGGCGAGCCCAACGAAAACGGCGGCCCAAAAAGGGGAAACTCGGGGGAGAGGCATTGCTCTAATGATTCCTTTTTTACGCAAAGGATGCAATCAGCGCCGGGTAATTTTGGAGCGGTTTGGAATACAACTCTCCCGCCACGCGAATCCCAACTGCGTAATGGTGCTGTTTTCATGCGGCAAGAAAGGCCGTGAATGGAGGTCGCCGCTCCAGTGTTTGCCCGAGGCTGGTGGCGATGCTAGGGTACAGCCATGAAGTACAGGTATTTTTTTTACGGCGCGGGCGCGGTCTTTCTCGCGATCGGCGCCGTGGCCCTCTACTCACAGAATCCGCTTGCAGCGGCGGTCAATGGGATCGCCGGCGCCATCTTCCTCTTTCTTGGATACAGTCCACCGCGGCGAAGCTAGGGCCTCATTCTCTGGCGAATTGTAGCCTTTCAGCTCAAGGCTGAGAATAGTAGCCGGTGCGCGTGCGTGCAGTCAGGCCGGGCGTGCTCAAACGAACCTGAATCTCGTGGTATTCGCCGCTGCGTTCTCCATGAGGGGGATGGAACGAGATTTCATAGTAGGTCGAGGTATCGGCCATGCACTGGTTGAGCAGGGCAACGACGTCATTGCTGGCGCTCAACGCCAGGCCGCCGCTTTGCAGCGCCAGCACTTGCAGGGCGAGACTGCCGGGCGAAGCCTGGATGGGCTTGGTCACTCCCTTCAAAAACTCCTGGTAGAAAAACCTGAGCGGTCCGCTGGGGCCAAGCGGGTCGATGCTATAGAGCGTGATCTGAGATTGCCGCATCGCCGTGGACATGGTAACGATATCGGCAAACAATCCCTGTTCCTGCTTCGACGTGAGTCCAATATCCGGGCCTGTAAGAAGAGGCCACCCGGGCGAGACCCAAAGGACGATTTTGCGTCCCGGAGTGGAGGCTTCGCGCACGATCAGCGAATGAACGGCCTGGGTGGAAAGCTGATACCGCTCCGCATCACCGACAAATCCGTCATCGCGGCGGATCTCACGAAGCCCGACAACGTAGGAATCAAAATAGGAGCTCAGCGCAGTGCCATCGGTTGTCGCTGCTTTTTGAAGCGCGATGCCTTGATCGGTGAAGACGGCGATCGAGGTAGGAAACTGCAAGTGGCCGCCATTCTGATGCAGAAAGCGTTCGATCTCTTGCCGCTCGTTGGCGACGTCCGTATAGGCGGTGTTGACCGCGTCGACCACGATGACCACTTGGATGGGAGCCTGGCTGCCTTGAACCTCCCGGAACGAGGTGATCGGCTCCTGCGCTTTGTTGTCGACTAAAGAAAAATCCTGCTGTGGGAGGCCGGCGACCGGGGGCCCGGATCTTCCCGTGACAACCACATCGAGGTTCATCTGGCCGGCTTGGGATGCCGCTGCGGGTGGTACGGGAGCGAGTTGCGTCTGTTGCGAATGAGCCGGCAGGAGAAAAGACAAGGACGAAAACAGAAAAACGGCAAGAGATGCCTGGTTGCGCATACTTAGGGGCCACCTTTGAGGCTTCCGCGAACCCACGACCGGCGGCGAAATGCCGCTTTCTGCCCTGGGCCTCAAGCCACGAGGTTAGTCTCCGCCGGCAAGAGGGTCAAGAACGGGACTCGCTCCTGCATGGCATCATCGTAAGGAAGCTTTTTATGACGCAACATCTGATTTGGACCGCGGGTCTTTTTGGGCATCTTGTCCTTATCGCAGTGCTTGCCACGCGAGGCTGGGCGAGGCGCTTTCCCTGTTTCACGCTGCTGATCGTCTTCGAAGTCGTGCGAACGCTGGCCTTGACCTCGGTGCTCGGCCATCTTTCACCGCCCGCCCTGCATTCCGCAAGCGTTGCCATCGACATCGCGGATCTGCTGATCGAGTTTGCGGTCCTGATCGAGCTGATGCTCACCGCGATCTGGCCGCTGGGAACGCTCCGCCGCATCACGTGGCCGCTGATGCTGCTCGCCTGCGCCGCTCTTATCGTCACCAGAGTGGCCTCCGTGAAGCATTACAACGCGGTGGTCATCCCGCTCCTGCTCCACTTTCTGCTGGGTGTTCTCTTTGTCGAGTGGTCTCTGGCCTTGGCCATGTTATTGCGGCCTTTGACTCTGCACTGGCGGCGAGGCGTGGCCGCAATCACTTTTGGATTCGGCCTTTACTCCGCGACCCTCATTCTGGCGGGGGGATACTTCCGGGTCGGCCGCGACCTCTCCGACTACGTTTTCTTTTCCTATCTTCGTATCGGCGTTTATTTGTTCGTTGTCCTCTGGTGGATTGTTACCTTGTGGACAAAGCCCGACCCAATTCCCTCGCGCTCCTGACTCGTGCACAAGATTCTCTACACGTCGGCCGTATCGCTCGCGCTGGCATTTCATGTGCTGTGGATTCTCTTCGTCATGACC
>DATAWF010000058.1:0-5798 GCA_036267335.1 Acidobacteriaceae bacterium | reverse complement strand
ATACAGTCTTTGAGCGGCACGATGCCGTCTCTCCGCTCGTCGCCCGCGGAGGGCTGGCCGGCAAAGGAGAATTTGGCTTGAGAGTCGTCGGGATGAACGAGGAAGGTGGCGCGCCCGTCGACATCGCTTTTGAGCAGGCGCATGCCTTCGTCGGCGGCATCCCAGCTCTTGACCACGATATAGTTCAGCTCGTCGCGGAGAAACGCATCCACCACGGTTTCATATTGCCCCTCGACCTCGAGGAAATCAGCCAGGGTGCCTACCGGGGCCAGTCCCCCTCCCATGGATTGAGACTTGAGCAACTGGCGCACGGTGTCGGTCGAGTAGCTGTGCTCCCGAATCAGCCCTGCCAGAGATTCACGCCGGCCGCTCAACGCAGCTACTTCGGCGCGGTATTGGTCGGCCCGCCGCTTGATCTCTGTTTCTTCTTCCCGTTTGCTTTGGCTTTCCAGGCGCAGCGCTTCGATCTCGCCTTCCAGCCGTTTTAGCCGCTCGGTGACGGTCTCGAATTGAATGACCGCCTGCCCGCGCTCGATGCCCAGGGCTTCGAAGTCGCGCTGGGCCGCGTGGATCTCGCTTGCCAGCCGCTCGGCGTCACGCTCGAGCGCGGTCAAAGAATTTTCCGCGTGCTGCATCTGGCCCCGCGCCTGGCTCAACTGCGCGAAAAGACTGGAGGCCTCGCGCCGCACGCCGGCCATCTGCTCCTCGGCCCGGGCAAGCTGCCCGACTGCCTGGCGGGCCTGCTCCTGCCGCCCCGCGGCCTCCGCGCGATGCGCGGCCGCTTCGGATTCCGCGGTCGCGAGGAAAGCCCGCTGCGATTCCCGCTCTCCGGCGAGAGAGCCGACGTGCTGCCGCGCTTGTTCGAGCTCCGCCGAAACCGCCGCAACTCTGGTTTCGAGCTCGGCGATCCGTTCGAGATTCGCGCTCTGCCTGGTGCTCGCACGCTCCAGCCCGACGGCTGCTTCGCTCGCCTTCCCACTCGCTTCCTTGGCGCTCGAGTCCATCTGGTAGCCACGGGCAACACCGCTCGAGTATTCCTCTTCAAGCCCCCCCACACGCGCCGAGGCCTCTTCAATCTCCGTGGCCAAGGCGGCGATCTCACGCCCCAGCTCCGCTTGTTCGCCGTCAAGCTGCTGGATGCGGCTGGCCAGCACGACCTTCAGCCGGCCGCGCAGCTCGTCGCGAAGAGCTCCGTAGCGCTCCGCTTTTGCCGCCTGCCGCTTGAGCGAGCCCATCTGCCGGGTGATCTCTTCGAAGATGTCGTTCACGCGGGCAAGGTTCTGCTTGGCCTGCTCCAGGCGCAGCTCCGCCAGCCGCTTTTTGGTCTTGAAGCGGGTGATCCCCGCGGCCTCTTCGATGATCGCGCGCCGGTCGTGAGGCTTGGAGCTCAGCAACTGTCCGATGCGCTCCTGTTCGATGATCGCGTAGGACTCCGGCCCCAGGCCGGTTCCCATGAAGATGTCCTGAATGTCGCGCAGCCGGCACAGCTTGCCATTCAGCAGATACTCGCTCTCGCCGGTACGGAAAAGCCGGCGCGTGATCATGATTTCCCCCGCCCGCGCCGGGGTCTTCTGGAAGCGCCGGCGGCGGATCTTCAACGTCACCGGGTTGCCGGTATTTTCGGAGGAGGAGGCAGGCGCTGGGGCGACGTCTTCGCCCGCCTCCTCCTCGGTCGCCAGTCCAGGCTGCACCTCTGCAATATTGATTTCAGTCTCGGCCGCGCGTTGGGAACGAAATTTTTCCTCGTCCCAATCTCCTTCCTCCCCCGCGGATGCAAGGAATTCCTCTTCCTCATCCGCCTGGAGCAGCGGCCCTTCCGCATAAGCATCCGGATCGATCAGGGAGAGAGAGACCTCGGCGAGGCCCAGGGGCTTTCGTTCCCGGGTGCCGGCAAAGATCACATCCTCCATCTTCGTGCCGCGCAGGCTTTTCGCCGATTGCTCGCCCAAGACCCAGCTCACCGCGTCGAGGATGTTCGACTTGCCGCAGCCATTGGGGCCTACTACGACCGCCAGTCCCTGGCCGGGCAGTGCGACTTCCGTACGGTCACAGAAGGATTTGAAACCCAGAATTTGGATTTTTTTGAGCTTCAGCACTGGCCCGCTCCTTTTTGCCGCAGGCAGAGACCGCGGCATGCGCTCGTATCAGGGAAAACTGTATCTTCCGGCGTGGCCGGAATCAACATCGCTACCCCAACATCTTGTGGATAAGGAGGCCACAAATCAATAATCGGGGTTTTGCGCCCTAAGGAGACGTGAAACGTCCCCTTAGGATTTTTGGCCTTCAGGCCCGCGTGCATGGCCTTCGAAAAGCCGGCCTCGTTCCTTATGAAGTTAGATCCGGTCCGGCAAGCCCGCAAGTGGCCCCGGCGGCACCTGGGAGGATCGCCCCGCTCCCGCTCTCGTCAGGGCTTATGTGTGGGACGGAGCAGAATCTCGCTGACGAAGGCATTGGCCGGCTGCATGACCGCGTGAAGGACCGCTTCTGCAACATCCGCCGGCTGAATCATTTTCGCGCGGTCCTTGACTTCGCGCTCTTGCCGCTGGCTGCCGCTGGCTCCAAAGCCGGTATTGACCGAACCGGGAGCGATCGCTGTCACGCGGATGCCGTATTGCCGCAATTCTTCCGCAACCGAATAGGTAAGCCCGTTGAGGCCCCACTTGGAGGCGGAGTAGGCGGCGCCTCCGGGCAGGGGATTCCTTCCTGCAAGCGAGCTGATGTTGACGATATCCCCGGCACCGGCCGCAATCATCAAGGGGGCCAGCGCGCGGATCGTGAGGAAGGGACCGCGGAGGTTGGTTTCCATCACAAGGTTCCACTCCTCGAGCGTGTGCTCGATCAGCGGCTTGCCGGTGACTCCCACGCCGGCATTGTTCACCAGGATGTCGCAGCGCCCGAATTGTCTGGCGATCTCCTGTCCCCAAGCGTCGACCGCCTGCGGATCGGTAAGGTCGCAGGGCAGAGCGGCCGCCCGTCCTTTTTCGCTCTCGATAGCCTCCACCACCGTGGCCAGCCGTGAACGGTCGCGCGCGGCCAGCACAACCGTCGCCCCGCGGCGAGCCAATGCGTGGGCTACGGCTTCGCCGATGCCGCGCGCCGCGCCAGTGACGGCCGCGATCTTGTCTTTGAGAGGGAAGAACTCGGGTAGTTTTCGTTTGTCGGTCATCGTTTTCCTTAGGGCTCTTCGTGCGGCCGCCGCGTTTTTCATTTTGCGCGCGCCCGCATCCTAGTTAAAGTAGATGGTGATTTTCGTTAAAGTAGATGGTGATTTTCGTTCGCCCACCGCGGGCGGGTGAACGTGGAAACACCTTGACTTGTCATAACGTGCGAGCGTTTCTATAATCCACCCCATCCCGCAGAGCAGCCGTTTTGAACGTCGATTCCCGCCGTTCGTTCCGCCAGACTTTCCGGGAAGGTCAATTGAACGCATCGAACCTTGGTCCTCGCGGCGCGATATTCCGCAACGATGAGAAGCTTGGCCAGTGCCGTGATCGTGATGAATTTTGCTAGGAGCCTTGCATGAAGAAGGTTGTCTTTGTCTCTGTGTTGGCCTTGGCCACCACTTCCCTGGGCCGGGCGCCCATGCTTTTTGCGCAGCAGCAACAACAGCCATCTTGCGGCCAGCTCACGATTCCGCAGGCTGAGTATAGCGACTACAACAATGCGATTGGGCAGAGCGATCCGAAGGCCAAGGCCGCTGCCATCGAGGACTTCCTGCAAAAGCATCCCGATTCCATCGTCAAAAGCCAGCTGCTCGATACGCTAATGACGATTTATGTGCAGCAGCTCAACGACATGGACAAGGGAAAGGCGGCGGCCAATAAACTGCTGGCTATCGATCCCAACAATATACGGGCGCTCTTTGTCATTGCGTTCATCGACAAAAACAACGGGGATGCGGCGATGCAGAAAGATCCGGCCTCGGCCCAGCCGATCCTCGATGAAGGCGCCGCGGACGCGCAAAAGGCGCTGGCCGCACCCAAGCCCGCGTGCATGTCCGATGCCGATTTCAGTACCCTGAAGGCGCAGGTCACCCCGACCTTCTATGAGACGATCGCTCTCGACGACCAGAACAAGAAGGACTACACCGGCGCCATCACCGCACTGACCAATGAGCTGAAGTCCTACGCCAATCCCAACACCGAGACGCAAACCGGGCCGGGGCTGAACGACACCTATGTCCTGGGACAGCTCTATGCTCAGGAGACTCCGCCGGACAGCAAAAACGCGGCTTGGTTCCTGACCCGCGCCGCGCAATTTGCTCCGGCCTCCGCGAAGCCCCAGATTGAAAGCGCAGCCGAGTACTTCTACAAGAAGTTCCACGGCAGCCTCGACGACTATCCGCAGGTGCAAGCTCTGGCTCAGGCCAATGTCTTTCCGCCGGCCACCTACAACCCGACTCCGGCTCCGCCTCCTCCTTCGCCTGCCGAACTCGCGCACCAGACGGTGGCTTCCACTCCCGATCTGACCCAGCTCAGCCTCTCCGATCGTGAGTTCATTCTGCTCAACGGAAGCCCGGACGATGCGGCGAAGGTCTGGAACGTGATGAAGGGCCAGCGGGTCGGCGTTCCGGGAGTTGTGATCTCCGCAACCGCGGATTCGGTTCAGCTCGCCGTAACCGAAGAAAACCAGCAGTCGAAGAAGGCGGACTTCACCATCAACATGAAGACCCCGCTGAAAACGCTTCCCGCCGTCGGGTCGTCCGTGACCTACGACGCAACCTTCGACTCCTATACGACGAACCCGTTCATGATCACGCTGGTGGATGGCGAAGTGCCGCCGAAGCCTGCTGCTCACCGTCCCGTTCACAGACCGGCGCGTTAAGCCCGGCTGGGTTCAGACCACAAAGAAGAGAGGCAGCCAGCATGGGCTGCCTCTCTTCTTTCCGGGGGTCCGTTTACCACTTACGCTGACTTTCCTGGGCCTCGGAAAACCGGTAGAGTGAGCTTGTCCATGCGTAGGCTGTCCACCCTCCCCCAGATTGTTCCGCTGGCGCTGCTTCTGCTATCAGGGCCGTGGGCGGCCGTTGTGCCTCTTGCCGCTGCGGCTCAATCCGCCACTGTCGAAGAACCCCCGAGCGCACCACCGGGCGCGCCACCGAATCGGGAGCTTTTCCCCGGTGTTACCGCTACGCCCGCGCCGACGCGGCTTCCCGGAGTAAGCGCCAGCCCGATGAGCGCCAGTCCGCTCTCGGCGCTGCCCTATGTCTATGCCTTGAAGCGCCGCCGGCCGGAGCAAATGCTTTCCGAGGATTCCCGGCTCGTGGCCTCGTTGGACCAGCAAATGAAGCAGCAAGCGGCTTTGATGAGTTTCGATCTCAGCCTGCCCGGGTGGAGCTACGAGCAGGTCGTCTGCCCGGCGCTCCCGGACTATCTTCTGCTGAGCTTTGTCCACGGCTCCGACTCAAGCGGTTCTTCCCGTTTCACCGCAATTTTGGACCGCGACAATTCCCGTGTGGAGATTGTTTCAACCTACGCTCACGGCTTGAAGCCTTTCACCGCCGCATGGTCCAAGCCCGCCACCTTCGGGCTCTTCAACCGCATGCTTCAGCGGGAGCGGGGGCCGGTTCCGCTTGCGGCTGCTCCCAACTGGCTGGTCATTGGCCTTTGCTATGCGGAGATCAGCGGATATCCGGTACAGGCGCTGACTGCGATACCTCAGCCTGGTCCCACGATGGATATGGAGCGTCTCAAGGCCGGCTTGCCCCAGATGCAGATTGCTCCCGATAAGAGCGCGCTCGTCAGTTTCGACGACGTTTCGCAGCCCGCGATGACTACGGCCTGGAGCCTCGAGTTCAA
>DATAWF010000057.1:0-23148 GCA_036267335.1 Acidobacteriaceae bacterium | reverse complement strand
AATCTTTGCCAAAACTTGCTCGGAAGCTTTTCTCGCTTTTGGCGGGAAATCGGCATTGTTTTGCATAAGAGTTAATATCCGAAAGGCAATCAATTTTAAAAAAAGGCCCCGGCGCCCTCGGGCCACCCTTCTCGGATCAATGAACAGACCCATGGACCGGACCAACCAGCTTCAGCAGAAAGTCGCGCTCGTCACCGGCTCCAGCCGTGGCATCGGCCGCGCCATCGCCCTCCGGTTTGCCCAGTTGGGAGCCGGCATCGCCCTCAACTTTCTCAGCCGCTCCGAGGATGCGCAAAAAGCGGAGGCTGAGATTCGCGCCATGGGATGCCGGTGCGTGAGCGTCCAGGCCGATGTGTCCCGGGCGGAAGAGGTTTCGCGGCTGATCGCCGAAGTCGAGAACAGACTTGGCCCAGTCGAGATCCTGGTCAACAACGCGGGCATCTCTCGTCCGCAACCGATTGAAGAGATCCAAGAGCGCGATTGGGATGCAGTGCTTTCGGCGAACTTGAAATCGTGTTTTCTGGTCACCCAGGCGGTCCTGCCGGCAATGCGCAGGCGAGGATGGGGCCGGATTATCAATCTCTCCTCGGTCGCGGCCCAAGTCGGAGGGGTTGTCGGCCCGCACTATGCCGCATCCAAAGCCGGCATGCTCGGGCTGACCCATTTCTATGCCCAGCGTCTGGCCAAAGAAGGGATCACCGTGAATGCAATCGCGCCCGCGTTGATCGAGACGGAAATGGTAACGTCGAATCCCAATGCCCGTGCCGATCGCATCCCCATCGGCAGATTTGGAGCGCCGGAGGAGGTTGCGAGCGCCGCCGCCATGCTCGCGGCGAACGGCTACATAACCGGACAAACGATCAACGTAAACGGCGGATGGTTCATGAGCTGAACCTGTTCAGAGCATTTTCGCTTTAGGTGTAGACCAAAAAGCTGCTCCGAACGCGGCCGTTCCATCGAAGAACCGGGGTCCCCGGCAAGCGAAGCTTGCTGGGGTGGGAAGTACGGTCGCTCCTAGCTGATCTCACCCGTTCCCAGTGAAAGCGAAAATGCTCTAATGGGGCTTGCGGTATTCGATCCGGTCGCCGTTTAGAAAGTATTCGGCGGAGCAGTGGTCCGATCCGCAGATCATCGAGTCCAGTCCCAGGTATTGCGCTTTGGTGATCAGTCCTAGCGCGCCGCAATTCGGGCAGGCTAGCACCGCGACATAGGGATTGGCCGCCTCACCTATCTTTCCCGCGTTCTCGAGCACAAACAGGGTTCCAGGGACCATCTGCTCTGGAATCCATTCCCCAAGCAATTCAAGCTCCGTCAGCATTCGTTCCTCCTGTGCCGTGCGGTCTCTCGTTCCGTTGCTGGTGTCGACTTGCTCGTACCGCTTCCCGGGGGTACGAGCATGCGGGTTCACTGAAGATGGCTGGTTGTTGTCTGGGCTCGGTCCTCCAAGGCGCGAAATCTTGCAGTCATTCTTGGTGCTCGGCCGTGGCGAGTCAATTGCCGAAATGCCACAGGCATCAAAGCTGCATACAACCGGAACCTTACTTTTGTGCTACTGCCTCCGGCGCACGAGCAGGTGCGGCCGCAACAGCCGCCTGCCGGTTCAACTCGCGGTACATCTCCTCATTCCGCAGGATCGCTTGCACATAGTCCCGCGTCTCGGTGAAGGGAATGGACTCCACAAACTCGTCGATTCCGGTATAGGTACCGGCCCCGCGCCAATCGGTGACCCGGTCGTCTCCCGCGTTGTAGGCGGCGAAGGCGTATTCCGGCTGCCCATTGAACTTGGCCAGGGTCTGGCTCAGATAGCGCGTCCCGAGGCGAATGTTGATCTCCGGATTAAGAAGGTCTTTCTCGGTAAAATGTGCAATCCCTTCTTCCCGCGCCATGGCGCGGCCTACGGACGGCAGCAGCTGCATCAGCCCCCAGGCATTGGCGAAGCTGATAGCTCCGGGATTGAATTCAGACTCCTGGCGAATGAGCGAGGCGACCATGTATGGGTCGAGTCCGTTCTTAGCGGACTGTTGCTCGATGATTTCCCAATAGGGCTGGGGAAAGAGAATCTTCCAGTAGCTCATGGGAATCGCGTCGATCGGCGCCGAGGGATAAAACGGAAGCGCTCGTTTCAGCACCTCCATGGCGCGAAAGGTCTCGCCATACGAGGAGTAGATTTCGGCTTCTGCAAAGGCGCCCCATTGCCGGCTGCCGTCGGCAGACTGAATCTCGGCTGGGATGTACTCGTTCAGGCCGGCATTGGCCAGTAGATGCGCCTTGATCACGTGTTCGTCGTCTTCGGGCACGTCGTCCGTCAGAGCCGGGACCGACTCGCGATGAATCTCTCGCAGCACAGCAAGATCGGCGGGGACAACCCTTCCCAGCACCGCGAGCCGCTGCTCGGCGACGTCCGCATAATAGTAGTGCGCAAAGGTATTTGCCACCGCATGGTAGTACGCGGCGGCCATTTCGGGCTGGTGCTCCTGCTCTTCATAGATCCGGCCGCGCCAATAGAGCGCCGCGGGGATCTCCTTACCGCCGGGATAGAGCGCGAGCTGGCGGTCCATCAATTGCGCCGCGTCAGAATATTTCTGCAGGCGGTAGCTCAGCCATGCAGCTCGCCAGTGGCAGCTTGGAGCATAATGATTCGCCGGGAAGCGTTGCGCGAGCTCCTCGTAGTATGAGATGGCCGTCGGATAATCCTTCTTGAGCAGATACATGTTGCCCGAGGAGTAGAGAGCCTCGGCCAGCCAGGGGCTTGAAGGGAACCGGCTCTCCATCTGCGAGACCAGGGACTGCTGCGTCGACCCATCGTCTCGATTGCGGGCTAATTCCATCAGCAAATAGAGGCGCCGCGCGCCGCTTTCGTCGGAAGTATCGGGCAGCGCTTCCGCTTCGGTCTGCGTCAGCCGCTTCATCTTCAGATCGCAGGCTGCGGCGGCAGTCAGCAGGGCTGCGTGCACCGCCGGCGTGCTTGATGCTGGTTCGGCTGCGAGCGCCCGATACTCCTCTGCCGCTTCGGCGTAACGGCCGCCATCGTAGAGTGCGTCGGCATGCGCTCTGCGCTCTTCCGCGCTCATCGGCGCATACGTTTCAATGAGCGACATTTGCGTCTTGACTTGGTCCTGCTGTGGGCTCAAGGGGAAGCCGAGAAAAATGTGGCGGTAAATGCGTGCGGCCTCCGCCGGGTTTCCCACTGCCTGATTCGCTTTGGCCAGCGCCAGCAGATAGTCGGGGTGGCCAGCAATAGCGCCGTCGGACTGGGCACGCAATACTGCGATGGCCCCCTGCGGATCGTTCTCTGCAAGTTTGAGGTTGGCCAGTGTCACGGGGAGCCCGGCGACAAAGATGCTCTCCGGATAGCGGGTCGCAAAGCTGGTCAATAGTGTCTCTGCGTCGGTGAGCTTGCTCGTGCCAATGTCGGCCTGTGCCGCCAGGTAGTCGGAATAGTCGGCAAGCGTATCGCCCGCCTTCCGCGCCTGGGCCAGGTTTTCGAGAGCCTCCGGATAACGGTGGTCGAGCAAATAGGCATGGCCCAGAGCCAAATATGCGGCGGAGGCCGCCTCCCCGCTATGGGAGCGGGCATAGGCCGCGACGCCGTCATAGGCTGCCTGGGATCGGCCTGTCGCCAGCTGCTGCGCCATCGGACGCAATTGCGTCGAGGCCACAAAGGCCTGCTGAAGCTTATGACTCCGGGCAATGCTGCGGGCGGTGCGTGGACGCCTCCGGCTGGCAACGTGGCGGACGGAGGTATGCGTCTTCGCCGTGGTGGCCGCGTGATGGGCGGATCCATGCTTGGACGCCGCCGAAGCGGAGGACCGTTTCGTAGCTGTGGACGCGTGGTGTGTCGCGTGGTGCGTACTCGACTGTCCGGCTTCTGAGCCTGTCGCCGCCGTTTGCGCGGCGCTGTCTTTCATGCACACCAGGACCGGCAGCGTTACTGTCAACAATCCCCAAGGCAAGAATTTCCGCAAACTTGCAATTCCCATCGATATCGCCGAATTCGTCACTGTCTCTACTTAGACTCTAAGCCGGAAACCGGGTTGCGCAGGCGCTTTTCCGTGGGTCAAACCGGTCGCCGGAACCTCCCCGTGTACGCGCTCGGATTTCGTGCCGTTCTTCGAAATCCCTTAGCGTTGCTGCCTTCAGCTCACCCCAATTGCCGGTACCTGCGGCCTGCTAGCAACTAAGTTGCGTCGATTTCGCTCCGGATGCAACCCAAAAATCCTCTATGGCGAAGGGTATCCGCTTTGCGGATGGCCGCCATGCCCGTTTAGTATGAGTATGTCCCTCCCGCGGCAGCAAAGCCCAGGGCGGCTGGTGGGGCACGAGAATTTCTGAACCGACCCGTCATGTCCACCATCCAAACAACACAGGAGCCGCAAGAGATCCACCCGGACATGCTCTTGGTGGAAAAGGCTCGCGGCGGCGATGTCCAGGCTTTCGAGAAGCTGGTGAAGCAGTACGATCGCCAGATTTTTCGCATTGCCCAGCACATCACCCAGAACCGGGAGGACGCCGAGGACGTTGTCCAGGATGCGTTCCTCAAGGCCTATGAAAAGCTCGATCAATTTCAGGGCAATTCGAAGTTCTACACCTGGCTCGTACGCATTGCAGTCAATGAGTCCCTCATGCGCTTGCGCAAGCGGCGCACCGGACGCATGGTGTCGATCGACGAGGACATCGAGACGGAAGAAGGCTCGATGCCCCGGGACTTGGCGGAGTGGAGACCTGATCCGGAGGCCATGTATGGCCAGTCGGAGCTGGCCGGGATTTTGCGCAAGACGATTCAAGGCTTGCCCCCCGGCTTTCGCGTGGTTTTCGTTCTCCGGGATGTAGACGGTTTGTCGACCGAGGAAACAGCCGAGACCCTTGGTCTGAGCGTGCCCGCCGTCAAATCACGGCTGCTGCGGGCGCGCTTGCAGTTGCGGGAGCGGTTGAGTCGTTACTTCCGCAAAAAAGATGGTGAGGGTGGGAAATGACCTGTTCGGAATTTTTGGCCGAGCTCGGCGACCTTCTAGATAACAAGGTAGCCGGAGGTCTGCGCGAAGATCTGGAGCTGCATCTTAAGGGGTGCGAACACTGCGTCATCACCCTCGACACGACGCGAAAGACCATTGAGATCTACCGCAGCCACGAGATCTACGAGCTACCGAACGGTCTGCGCAAGCGTCTGCAAGAGGCGATCCTGTCCAAATGCAAAAAAGGCTGCTGAGACGAGCTTCCTGATCGCCCTTTTGGCGCCGGCAATTCCTTAAGACCAAGCCACAGACACCACGCCAGCAGACCCAGCTCAGACATCACCATGGCAAGACCCAGCCCACGTACGAACTGGGTGGCTCAGTTGGTATTGTCGCGCCGCTCGAGCGTTGGCCGGTCATCCCCTTGCGAGTCAGGCGAAGTGGAGTCGTTGTTCGAGGTATTCGCCCGCCGCAGCGTGGGCTGATTCCCGTTCTGACCGTTCTTTAAATTGCGCTTGTTCTCAATCCGCGCCAGCCGGGCCTTGACGTCATTGAACTCCGACGTGTTGACCACATACTCTTCGCGGGGCGGCAAAAGAGTCGCGATCTCTTTCTGCGTGGCCTCGATGCGATCCGGCGTTTGCGGATGGGTCGAGAAGGCCTTCGCGATCACATTCGGCTTGGTCTTCTCAAGATTTTCAAGTTTCTCAAAGATAGTGACGAAAGCCTCGGGATCGTAGCCGGTCCGGTACATATACTGCACGCCCAGAAAATCGGCCTGCGTTTCGAAGTCGCGCGAGAACTGGAGGAAGGTAAGCGGGATCCCGATATTTGCGGCCTCGTAGATTCCATAGCCCGTCCACCCGCCGATGAAGATCAGCGGAATCGTCCCCAGTTGGGCATAGTTCATGCGGGTCTGCTCGCGGGCAACGTGATGTGCGGCCACATGAGCGATCTCATGGGCCATTACACCAGCCAATTCGGCTTCGTCGTCCGCCGTCAGAATCAGCCCGCTGTTGACGTAGAAAAAGCCTCCCGGAAGCGCCATCGCATTCACTTCATCGGAGTCGATGACTTTGATGGTGAACGGAACTTTGGCGTCGGAGTTCTTCACCAGGTTTTGGCCGATCCGGTTGACATATTCATCCACCACCGGGTCGGTGATGAACTTGACGCTCTTTTCTAGCTCGGACGCGTACTGCTTGCCCATCTTGATTTCGCTCTCGGTGGAGTACCAATTGCCCACCCCACGACCGCCGATGTCGCGATTGCCTACCGCGTTGACGTCGTCAATGCTGCCGGGCTTGACTCCAGGCATTTTGTCGCTGGAGTTCGGCGCTGGAGCCGCGGAATCGGCCGCTGGTTGCGTCGAATTGTCCTCGGCAGAGCCAGGAGGCATTGACGACGCTTGCGGAGCCGAAGAGGTCGAGCTCGATGGCGCCGGAGTCGCAGTCTGCGGGGAAGGGCTCTCCGCGGAGCTGGGAGGCGTCGAGGAGGGCTGAGGATTGCTAGGAGCCGAATTCGGCGGGGTTGAACTTGCCGCTGGTGCGGTGTTCGACTGGGTGCTGTTTTGCGCCATCATTTCCGGCGCAGAACCCGTCGTCCATACCAGCAAGCTGGCCATCGCCAGGCCCGCAGGCGCCCATTTCACGCGCAGAATATTTCTCATTGCAACTCCTCAGCCGCTGGGCGCGTTCCCTTGGGCGCACCACGCCCGGCTCATTAGACATACTATGCCCGCTTTCGACACTCGTTCATCGGGAAAATACCACCGCATCAACAACACTCCGAGCTTTGTCTGCTGGCGAATCGCAACGCTCTGAGACACGCTCCGTACGGCACACGTGGAATTGCCTGAGGCCGTCCTTTTTCGAGCGTCTACGGCTCGGGTATTTCGAGCCTGCCGGCCAAAGATGGCTGGAATGGACCCGGCACTCTGATTGCCAATCAATTCCAGAAAACGGAATCCAGGATACGCATTTCTGTATTATGGCGCAGCCCCGCCTTGCATATCCAAGAAAAGCCGAGGAAAAGCCGAGTTCAGAATGTCGCTGGCTGCATGCATCTCCTCTGAAACGAGGGATATACTCTCCACAAAGGTGGCGCCAACAATGTTGGGGAGGCGGATGGCAGGCGGCGTGCTTGCTGTGAGCTTGGAATTTCGCCTCCGTGGGAAACGTTTTGACAATGCAAAGGCCTTTGCAAACTCGAGCCGCGGTAGTCTTGTTGGCTGCGCTTACTCTCGCAGCCGTCATTCTCGCGGCGATGAACCTTGCAAAAGAGGGCGACTACACGAGCCCCACCGACGGAGTTTTCTGGGTCGAGTCCCACGGAGGCCTCTTCGCGCAACAGGTCTTGGACGATGGACCGGGCCAGCATGCCGGAATCAAGCCCGGCGATTTGCTCGTCTCCGCCAATGGCGCGCCCGTTCCCAGGGTAGCGTCGCTCGTGCGGCAGTGGATTTCCGTGGGCGTCTACCGCCGTCTGACCTACACCCTGGTTCGCTCCGGCGTGACGATCAATGCCTCCGTGATTTTGGAGCCGACCGACCGCAGCGTCTACCAGGTGCTGCGGATCATTGGGTTGGTCTACCTGGCGATAGGCCTCTATGTCCTTTTCCGAAGGTGGACGGCCTGGCGGTCCACCCATTTCTATATCTTTTGTCTCACCTCCTTCGTTCTCTACGCCTTCAACTACACAGGAGAGCTGAACACTCTCGACTGGATCGTCTATTGGGGCGGGATCGTCGCGGGCGCCCTTCAGCCTGCGCTCTTCTTGCATCTCGCGCAGTCCTTTGCCGATGAGAGACCGGGACGGCGCAAGTGGGTCTATGCGCTGTTCTACCTGCCCGCAATCGCTCTAATCGCGCTGCAAGTAGATGCGCAGACCCACTGGTCGGCGACCGAGCTTTTGAAAACGCGACTGGACCGGATCGCCATGGGCTACCTCGCGATCTACTACCTTGCGGCCGCGGCCATCTTCTTTATCAGCTACCGGCGGCAGCAAACCTCCCTCCGGCGCCAGCAGCTCAAATGGCTCACGCGCGGAACCCTGTTAACGGTCATTCCGCTGACCGTTCTCTACGTGATCCCCTACATGGCCGGCATTCCCATTCCTGGAATGCTTCTCAAGATCACCAGCATCTTCCTGCTCTTCCTGCCGTTGACCTTTAGCTGGGCGATCGTTCGTTACGGCCTGATGGATGTGGACCTGATCTTCAAGCGCGGGGTCACCTATACGCTGGCGACCGCTGCGCTTTTAGGCATCTACCTGGGGGCTGTGGCCATCGCCGCCGAGCTGCTGCATGAGCATTGGCCAAGTTGGAGCGGTTGGGGACTGATTGCGGCGGTGATCGTGACCGCCCAGCTCTTTGAGCCGCTGAAGCGCGCGATTCAAAACCATGTAGACAAGCTTTTCGACCGCAAGCGCTATGACTATCGCCAAACGTTGATCGATTTTGGGCGGGGACTTAGTTCGCAGACCGATCTTGGCGCCTTGCTGAATTCGATTGTCGATCACCTGCCGAAGGCTCTGCAGGTATCGCGCGTTGCTATCTTTTCCCCCGAGGCCCGGGGAAAGTATCAACTCATGGCGGCCCACGGGCTGCCTCGCCATCTCTCTGCGCCCGAGAGCGAGCTGCCGTTGGATTTTCTCGATTTTGATCAGCCCCAAGCCGGCTCGCACCTCTTTCTTGAGAATCCTCAACAGGCAGTGCACCTTTCCGAGGGGGAGCGGCGCACCGCGGCAATTCTGGACCTGCACTACTATGTGCCCTGCCGTCTGCAGCAGAAGACGATCGCGGTGATCGGCCTTGGGCGCACCACCGACGGCAACTTCCTTTCGAGCGAAGATGTGGAGCTTGTCGAGTCTCTTGCCAGCTACACCGGCATCGCGATTCAGAATGCCCGTCTCTATGCCAGCCTGGAACAGAAGATCTCCGAGTACGAGAGGCTCAAGGAATTCAACGAGAACATCGTCGAGTCGATCAACGTCGGCATCTTCGCTGTCGATCTCGAGGAACGAATCGAGAGCTGGAATGCGCAGATGGAAGTGATGTATGCCCTTCCGCGCAGCGAGGCCGTGCGGCGGAGTCTCCAGGAGATCCTTCCGCCGGTATTCGTCTCCGAGTTTGCCCGCCTGAAAGACGAGCCTGGAGTTCACAACCTGTACAAGTTCCGCCTGCCGACTCGTACCGGCGAAACCCGCATCGTCAACCTCGCAATCGCGCCGCTTGTCTCGCGCAATTTTGACGTACTCGGACGCATCATCCTCGTCGACGACATTACGGAGCGGATCGAGCTCGAACGGCAACTGGCGCAGGCCGACAAGCTGTCGTCGATCGGGTTGCTGGCCGCCGGAGTGGCGCACGAGGTGAACACGCCTTTGGCCGTCATCTCGTCCTACACTCAGATGCTCGCCAAGCAGGTCCGCTCCGACGAGCGTGTCGCCGGCCTGCTGGACAAGATCACGCAGCAGACCTTTCGCGCTTCCGAGATCGTGAACGGCCTGCTCAACTTCTCCCGTACCAGCGGGGCGGAGTTCAAAGAGCTGAATTTGAACGATGTGATCTCCGATACCCTGAAGCTGCTCGAGCACCAGTTCCACACGGCTCAGGTCCGGCTGGAGACTTCGCTCGATGGCGATCTTCCGTTGATCCTCGGCAATCCAGGGAAACTGCAACAGGTATTTTTGAATCTCTTTCTCAATGCCAAGGATGCAATGGATGGCGGCGGAAGGCTTCGCGTCACCACCTTGGTGAATGGCCAGGTCGCGGTCGAAATCAGCGATACTGGCTCGGGCATCGCATCGGAGCACATGCAGCGAATCTACGATCCTTTCTTCACCACCAAGGGCACAGCGCGCGAAGGCCAACGCCGAGGGACCGGCCTCGGTTTGGCAGTGACCTACGGCATCATCCAAGAGCATGCCGGCAAGATCCACGTGGAAAGCCAGGTTGGCTCCGGAACCACCTTCCATCTTGAATTCCCAAAGGTGAGAAAGCCGGCTCATGTCTGAAGCCGAGCCCGAGTCCAATCCCGAAGCTCGCATCCTCATCATCGACGACGAAGCGGCCATTCGCGAATCGCTTGAGACGCTGCTTTCGCTCGAAGGTTACGCAGTAGACACTGCGGCGGATGGGGTGCAAGGTTTAGCGCGAATCGATTCTCGCCCCTATGATCTGGTGCTTCTGGATTTTGCCCTGCCCGGTCAAAATGGCTTGGAGGTTCTCGGGCGCATCCGCGAGCGCCAACCGAATCTGCCGGTCATCATGATCACCGCATACGACACCGGACGCCACGCGATGGACGCGATGCGCGCCGGCGCGCAGAACTTTGTCGCGAAGCCCTGGGACAATGAAAAACTCCTGGCCGACATCCGCTCTTCCGTCGCTTGGCGCAAAGCGGAAGAAGAAAACGTCCAGCTCAAGCGAGCCCTCAAACAGCGCTACAACTTCGAAAACATTATCGGCAAGAGCGAGCCCATGCTGCGGATTTTCGACCTGGTTGCCCAGGTGGCTCCTACTCGCTCCACGATTCTTATCCAGGGCGAGAGCGGAACCGGCAAAGAGCTGATCGCCAAAGCGCTCCATGCCAATTCCCCCCGCCGCGACAAGCCGTTCGTGCCGGTCAACACGGGCGCGGTGCCCAACGACCTGTTGGAGTCAACCCTCTTTGGCCACGTAAAAGGCGCTTTCACTTCAGCTAGCGCGGCCAAGAAGGGGCTCTTTGAAATCGCCAATACCGGTACCCTCTTTCTCGATGAAATCGGAACGATGGGCCTGGATACACAGGCCAAAATCCTGCGCGTGCTTCAGGATCGCCGCTTCATGCAGCTCGGCGGAGTGCATGAGATCCAAGTCGACGTTCGTATCCTCACAGCCACGAACGTCGATTTGCGCCAGGCCGTGCGGGAAGGCAAATTTCGCGAAGATCTCTATTACCGGTTGAACGTCATTACCCTCGATCTGCCTTCGCTCCGCAGCCGGCGCGAAGACATTCCTCTCTTGACCGCACATTTCCTCAAACGCTTTGCGGAAGAGAACGGCCTGACTCCACGCACGCTCTCGCCGGAAGCGATGCGCGCCCTGGTCGACTACGACTGGCCGGGCAATGTTCGCGAGCTCGAAAACGTGATGGAGCGGGGCGTGGTTCTCTCTTCCGGAGAGACGATTGGGTTCGATCTGCTGCCGGGCCACATTACCGGCCGCAGTTATTCTTCCAGTCTGCTCGAGCACAATCCCGGCGCCAGTCTCTTCGAAATCATGTCGGAGATTGAGCGGCGCCTCATCATCGAGAAACTCGAGCACTGCAATTGGAATCAGACCGAGGCCGCCGAGCAGTTCCGCATCCCGCTCTCCACCCTGAACCAGAAAATCAAACGTCTTTCGATCGAAGTGAAGAAGCGTCCCAAAGATTGACTGCGGCCCGCACGCTCAAGCCATGCGGATGGGCCGGCGCGCTGTGATACCCTCGGCGTAGAGTGAGTTTCCGCTTCAGCGGGGCAGTCGTGCAGTCCTCGTCCCGGCTCCAAACTATGCCGATGGAAACAGTCGAGGGTTTTCTCAAAAAGGGCGTTTTATCGGTCCAAAATTATGCCGTGCTCGCCGGCGTAGCTCTGGCGAACCTTTTTCGCCGGCCCCATTATTGGGCCGATATGGTCACGCAGGCCGATTCGATCGGGATCGGATCGCTGCCGATCGTCATCCTCACTGGCTTTTTCACCGGTGGCGTGCTCGCTTTGCAATCCAATGCTTCTTTGGCGACCTTTGGCGCCACCGATCTCATTGGCCAGCTTGTGAGCCTTTCGATGATCCGGGAGCTAGGCCCGGTGCTCACCAGCCTCATGGTTTCCGGCCGCAACGCATCGGGTATGGCCAGCGAGATCGGTTCCATGATGGTCACCGAACAGATCGACGCCATGCGCGCGCTGGGCACCGACCCAATGAAAAAGCTGGTGACGCCGCGGCTGTTTGCCACCGTGTTCACCCTGTTTTTTCTGACCATCGTTTCCGACGCGGTAGGTACGTTGGGCGGCGCCTTCGTGTCGATTGTGATTCTTCGCCTGAATGGAACCCAGTACTTTCATAGCGCCTATCAGGTGTTGCAGTACGGAGATGTGATTCAGGGACTCGTGAAGCCGGTGGTCTTTGGGTTCATCATCGCGACCATCGGCTGCTTCTATGGAATGAATACCCGCGGCGGAACGCAGGGCGTAGGCCGCTCGACCACGCAGGCGGTGGTCGTCTCCTCAGTGCTCATCATCGCTGTAGACTTTGTCATCAGCCAGTTCATGATTGGCGTCTTCGGGCGCTAAAGCATTTTCGGAGATGGGATAGACCGAAGCCGCGGATGCGAAGGGGATTTTTCCTCAAGAAAAATCCACGGGATGGGACCTCAAAGGCTCACAGTATTTCCGAAAATGCCTTCGACCGCCATCGCGACGTAGCAGGACCATCGGGAAGCAGACTTGTTTGAGCATGGTGACCTCGCCGCAAGCCGAAGCAATGCCGGCGCACGAAGCGCCAGGAGAACCTGTCATCGTCTTCGACGATGTCTCGATCGGCTTTGAAGGCAATCCTGTCCTCGATCACGTCTCTTTCACCGTAATTTCCGGGGAAACGCGGATTCTTCTCGGCCCCGCCGGAGGCGGCAAGAGTGTGTTGTTGAAACTCGCCAATGGACTGATGCGCCCTGACTCCGGCAAGATCACGGTCTTCGGACAGGTGCTCAACGATATGCCGGAGCGGGATCTCTTCGAGCTGCGCAAGCGAATCGGCATGGTTTTTCAGGAAGGCGCTCTCTTCGATTCGCTCACCGTGCGCGACAACGTCGCGTATCAACTCATGGAGCAGCACGTACCCGAGCAGGAAACCACCGAGCGGGTCACCGAAGCGCTGCGCTTTGTAGAGCTGGAGCAGACTTTGGACAAGTTTCCTTCGGAGCTTTCAGGAGGGATGCGACGCCGCGTCGCCATTGCACGCGCGATTGTGAGCCGTCCGGATCTGATCCTTTACGATTCGCCGACGGGCGGTCTCGATCCCATCACGTCCACATTGATCATCGAGCTGGTCATGAAGCAGCGCGATGTCTATGGCACGACCTCGGTGGTCGTGACGCATCGCTTGCAGGATGCTTTTGTCCTGGCGACTCACTCCTTCGACCGCGAGAAGAACCATATGATCCCTCTCCCCGAAGGGAAGACGAATGCGAACACCAGTTTCTTGGTTCTCAACGAGGGCCGGCTGATCTTCGACGGCTCTACCCATGATCTGGTGCATTCCGATGATCCCTTTCTAAAGGAGTTTCTTTCCTGACATGGCGTTCCCGTTTCAGGGCGTCGACTTTATGCGCTTCGACACGCTCCTTTCCGCGGAGGAGCGGCTGTCCCGCGACACCGCGCGGCGCTTTACCGAGCAAAAGGTGATTCCGATCATCGAGGAATGCAATCGCGAGAGCCGCTTTCCCCGGGAGCTCATCGCGCCCATGGGAGCCATGGGATTCTTTGGCGCAAATCTCGAAGGCTATGGCTGCGCCGGAATGTCCAGCGTGGAATACGGCTTGGTGATGCAAGAGCTGGAGCGGGGAGACTCCGGCATTCGCAGCTTTGTGAGCGTGCAATCGGCGCTGGTGATGTATGCGATTCATGCCTTCGGCAATGAAGAGCAGAAGCAGGCTTGGCTGCCCCGCATGGCGGCGGGAGAGAAATTAGGGTGCTTCGGCCTCACAGAGCCCGATTTCGGCTCCAACCCTGGGGGCATGAGAACGCGAGCCCGCCGCGAGGCCGATGAGTATGTTCTAACCGGAGAAAAGATGTGGATCACTTCGGGATCGATTGCCGACGTGGCTGTCATCTGGGCCAAGGTAGAAGGCGAGGACGATCGCATCCGCGGCTTTTTAGTCGAGACCGATCTGCCGAACTTCTCCGCCCACGATGTGCACGGCAAGTGGTCACTGCGCGCGTCGGTGACCTCCGGCCTGGTGCTCAACGGCGTGCGAATTCCTGCCGCCAACCTGCTCTCCGGATCCGGCGGCATCAAATCCCCGCTCATGTGCCTCAACCAGGCTCGCTATGGAATCGCGTGGGGCGCTCTCGGCGCGGCGATGGCCTGCTATGACACCGCGCTCCAATATTCGCTCCTGCGGAAACAGTTCCGCGGACAGCCCATTGCCAGCCATCAGCTCGTGCAGGAAAAGTTGGCGTGGATGATCACCGAGATCACGAAGGCCCAGTTGCTTGTGCTCCATTTAGGGCGGCTGAAGGAGTCAGGCGAGGCCGGCTTCGAGCACATCTCTCTCGCCAAGCGCAACAATGTGTGGATCGCGATCGAGTGCGCCCGCATGGCTCGAGATATTTTGGGAGCCAACGGAATCACCGACGATTATCCCGTCATGCGCCACATGATGAACCTGGAATCTGTGAAGACCTATGAGGGAACTCATGACATCCACACGCTCATTCTGGGGGAAAGCGCTACCGGGATAGCGGCCTATTGATGTTGTCCCAAAACCCCGGCGAGGGTTGCGCCGACGCTCTCGTCTCCTCGTCCCGGATTCCCATACTGCGGCGCCGTTCGGCGAATAGCCGGTTGTGGAACTCCGACGATATCGTGATCCATAGGGATCCCGATCATCCCGGCTGGGTACCTCGCCTACAATGTGCGCCTGGGCATCTACGTTCATCGCATGGACCTGGGATAAACTGGTTGCGAGCGGGCGCTATAGCATTTTCGGAAATGGTATAGACCGAAGCCACGGACCCTGAATGGATTTTTCCTCAAGAAAAATCCACCTGATGGGACCTCAAAGGCTCACAGTATTTCCGAAAATGCCTTAGGACGCCCAGGCCCGTTCGCATCTCGTCATTTTCTGGCGCTCAGTACCGGAGGAAGAGTGGCATGGCTGAAGTTGTGACCGTGATTTTGTGTTTCTTAGCGCTGTTTATCTCCCTGGTTTTGTTCGGGAGCAACGGCACCTCGGCTGGAAATACCGGGCACTAGCCCTAATAGTGTGATCAGGCTTTAGGGGGTAGGCGCGGTACGAGCGCGACCGCTCATTCGAAAGATGAAAAACTGCCGCCTGTAGGAAGCTCCGGATTCAAGAGCGGAACGGCAGCATCACGATGAACTCCGTCTTCCCGGGTACCGAATCCACTTCGATATGTCCGGCGAATTGTCCGACGACAATTCGATGCACGATGTCCAATCCAAGTCCCGTTCCTTCGCCCGCCGGCTTGGTGGTGTAGAAGGGCTCAAAAACGTGAGTGAGCTGGTTTTTGGGGATTCCGGGGCCATTGTCCGTAATGCCTACGCATACATGTGTGCCATCCGCCCAAGTGCGCACGGCAATGCTTCCTTGGCGCGGTGAGGCGTCGATTGCATTGTCCAATAGATTGGTCCACACCTGGGTGAGCCCACGGCCGCAAGTGGAGATCGGCTGAATGCCGTTTCCGAAATTTTTGACGACGCTCAGCTCTTTTTCGCGAAACTTGTGGGCGAGGATCACCAGCGTGTTCAGGATGCCGTCGTGGATATCCAGCTCGTGGCGCTCCGCCTTGTCCTCATAACCGTATTTCTTGACCGCTTTCACCAGATCGGTCACTCGGGAAATGCTTTCCTCGATGGTGCCTACGAGCTGCATGCTTGAAATGAGCGCTTCCAGCCAATTGAGGGGATCGGACAACGCGGAGCCCTGAAATTCTTCTTGCGCGCAGGTTAGCCCGGTGGGGTCGAGGCCGATCGTAGAGAGCGTGGGAGCAAGCTTCCACGCATTTTCGACTCCGTGCCGCTCAAGCCACGCGGCCAGCGCTTCCTCGGCGTCGGACTCTTCAAGCGAGCTTATGTTCCGGGGTTTGTGGATCTGCAAGGCCTGCTCTTGCAGGCTGCGCAAACATGCCACTTGTCCTGGGGTCTTCCGCTCGCCGCTGCAGATGCGAAGGCTGGTCAACTGCAGCCGGCTGAGGTTTTCTCTCAATTGGGAAGCTGCTCTGCGGGCGGCTGCCCCGGGATTGTTGAGCTCGTGCATCAGACCGGCAGCCAGGGTTCCAAGAGAAATGAGCTTCTCCCGGTGGAGCGCTTGGGACTGATAGGTCATCAACCTTTGCGCCATGTTCGCAAGAACGTTCGCCCGGACCTGAGGGCAGCAGGCCATCATCTTCCAGAACTTTTCTTCGCAAATACGGATCAACCTGCTCGGGGCCAACACAACCGCGCTGCCATGCGGTTCTTTTCCTATGAGCAAAGGGACTTCGCCAAAAGTCTCGAACGCCGATGCCGTCGCCAGCGGGGTCAGCGAGCCATCGTCCTCGCGTTTGAGAAAGCGGGTCTGTCCCTCTAGCAGAACCCAAAAAACCCGTTTCGCGCCTGAGATTTCAAAAAGGTCGGAGCCGAGCGGAGCGGTCACTACCTCTACCGTGCCAAGAGAGCGAAGATCTTCCATGGTGAGGGTAGCCAAGGCAGGCACCCTCTTGAACTCATTCGCTAATTGAACGGCTTCAATGATTTCCTGCGTAGCCGCTGTCTCTACATCGCTCATCGTTGATTTCTTGCCCTCACACGCGCAAGCAAGAGCTACAGCCGCGCAAGATACTGATGCATAAACTGCACCGCGATCGAACCTTCCCCTACTGCCGATGCCACGCGCTTTACCGAGCCGTGCCGGACGTCGCCGGCGACAAACACCCCGGACAGACTCGTCTCTAGCAGATAAGGGTCTCGACCTTGACTCCACATATGAGGCAGCTTGCCGTCAATGCGAAGATCGGAGCCGGAGAGCACGAAACCGTTTGCGTCCCGCATCAGGGCTTCCGGCAGCCATGCTGTGTTCGGCTCCGCCCCGATAAAGATAAACAATCCCGAGGCTTGCGCCATTTCTTCCCCCCGGGGTCCTTTCAGGCGTAAGCACTCCAGCCGGGATTCCCCGCACGCCTCAAGCACCTCGGTTTCGGTTTTCGCCTCTACGTTCGATGTTTCAGAAATCTGATCGATTAAATATTTCGACATGCTCTTTTCGAGAGAGGGAGACCGAACCACCATAATCACTTGCCGCGCGTACTTTGCGAAGTGCATGGCGGCTTGTCCGGCCGAATTCGCGCCTCCTACGATATAAACGACTTCGTCACCGCAGGAGCGGGCCTCTGTGAGAGCCGCCCCATAATACACACCCGCGCCGGTGAGCCGGTCGATTCCCGGGGTGTCTAGTCTGCGGTAACTGACCCCAACGGCGATCAGACATACATGACACGACACTTCGCGTCCGTCCGCCATTTGCACAAAGTTGTAGTTATTTTCGGTGCGGAGTCCGGACGCGCGTTGCGCCAGGAACTCCGCGCCAAAACGCGCCGCCTGGGTATAGGCCCGCAGGCCGAGATCGGCTCCGCTCAATCCCGAGGGAAATCCGAGGTAATTCTCGATTCTTGAACTCGAGCTCGCCTGCCCTCCCGGGGCTTCCTGCTCGATGACCAAGGTCCGGAGCCCTTCCGATGCTCCATAGACGGCCGCTGCCAATCCGGCCAGGCCGGCTCCAATCACCACAAGGTCGTAGAACTCCTTGGCCGCCTGCGTCCGCAGCCCGACCTTCCCCGCCAGTTCTGTCTGATCCGGCTGCACAAGTGCCGAACCGTCGGGGAAGAAGACCACCGGAAGCTTGCGGTCGTCCAGTTGGTGCTTGTTCAAAAGCTCCAAACCTTCGCCGCTCTGCTCCGGGTCCAGCCAAAGATAAGGCACGTGATTGCGGGAGAGAAAGTCTCGCACTTGATGATCGCGCAGCGTGTACCGCGGGCCCACCACACGCAGCCCCTCGAACGGTGGAACATACCCCTGCCGCCAGCTTTCCAGCAGATCGTCGAGCACGGGATAGAGGCGTTCTTCCGGCGGATCCCAAGGCTTCGTCAGGTAGTAATTGATTTTTGCGGAGTTGATTGCACGGATGGCGGCTTCGGTATCCGCATATGCCGTAAGGAGAGCCCGCTTTGCGTCAGGGAAGTGGGTGACTGCCCGCGAGAGAAACTCCACTCCCGTCATTCCCGGCATCCGTTGATCGGAGAGAAAGAGGGCGACCGCATCCCCCCGTGTCGTCAGTTGCTCGCAGATATCGAGCGCCGCTTGGCCGGAGCCCGCGCGGAGAATTCGGTAGTCTGCGCCGTATTTGCGGCGCAAGTCTTGGACCACAGCTTCAAGAACGCTGATGTCGTCATCGACGGCGAGGATGACAGGTCTGCCCATAGATGGCTCTAGTGTATTTGCTTGCGGCCGCGGCGTCGCGTGTATGCCCCAAAGCAAGCTACAACAGCAACTTGCGTGAGCATGAGTGCCACTTTTGTGGGGTTCTCTTTCATGGGCGACTCGCTAGGCTTGAATCCAGAGTTCTCCCTCATTGTGGTACGGCATTTCTAAGAGCGTACCGCACTTGTTTCAGATTGCGACGCTTTCGAATCTTCGCGAACCTGCGGTCGATAGTGTCATTGAGACATTCACAGCTGCACAACCATGCGGCCATTTGGATTGGCCGTGCCAAGAAGAAACGGGCTCCTGCCGGCACAAGAACCAAACAGGAGTAACAGGGATTCGAGGCTAAAGAAGGCCCAATGAACAAGATTATCCTTGCCGACAATCAGGCGATCTTTCGTGCAGGAATTGCCAAGGTTCTAGCCAGCGAAGAGGACTTCCGAGTAGCGGCGCAATGTGCCGATCTCGAACGGTTGGTCCTATCTGTCGACGCCTATCGCTCCTCCATCGTTCTCTTTGCCTCGGGACTCAAGCCCGATTATCAAGACCTTATGTCCCACGTCAAGGCCGCGGGAAGCCGTGCCGTCGTCATTGCCGAAAACGGGGAACCGGCCCAGATCTTCACCGGGCATGACATTCGCGGTGTCGTTTATCGCAGCACAACCGGGCAAGCTCTGGTGGATTGCGTGCATCGGGTCATCAAGGGCTTTACCTCGATCCAGCGGCCGGCGGAAGTCATCGGTTCCGAGGAAGAGGATTCGGTAGGCGCCCGCGTTCGTGACCGCCTCACGCCAAAAGAGATGAAAATCGTTGCGCTGATCGTGCAGGGATGCAAGAACAAAGAAATCGCCCTGCGGCTGGGAACCACCGAGCAGGTGATTAAGAACTACCTTCGCAGCGTCTACGACAAAACCGGCGTTTCAGACCGCCTCGAGCTTGCGCTCTTTACCATTCACCATCGGATTCTGGCTGCTGCCGCGGCGGAAGCCGGAACCACCGTCCAGCAGATGCGCACAGCTTAAAGCATTTTTATCCCGGTTTTTTCGGCAAAAATGCCTCTGCGGCAAGCGAAGCCGCTGCTCCCGTGAAGTCTCTTGGCAATGCCAGCGGGCAAGCCGGCACAAGATCGTTCTCTTGGCCGGTTCAACTCCAATTCGGGCATTCGGGATACAGAGTGCCCCTTTTCCACTTCTGACAAAAACCCCCTTCCTCACGCTTTTTCTTCGCTCTACTTACCCCCAGCGCCTCGACATACAATCCTCGACTTATGAAATGCATTCGACCCAGCGACTTGACGCGCCAATTCGAGCGCGGCTAATATTTGGGGCGATTTTGAGTTCCTAGTTTGCTTGCGCCAGCACACCGTCAAAACTTGGGGCCGGAGACAGTCCGAACGGCAAGAGCGTGTTTCATTCAGAGCGGCCAATTGTTGTAACCATGCGCGAGGTCCCGCCCGAAAGCGGGGATCCCCTACGGTCGAAAAAATAACAGACCGTAGGGAAACGGGTTTCGGCGCGAGGGCAGCTCTGCATTGGAAGCCACGCTCGCGAGCTGGCAAGCGCTCTGGTGTGTCGCACGAGCAGCAGGAGAAACATAAATGGATGATCTATTGAGCCCCGGCGCAGAAGTCTCCTTACTCGATTGGAAAAAGGTTCTTCGGTACGCTTACTCCCTCGTGGGGAATATGGCCGAGGCCGAAGATATCACGCAGGATGCCTTCGTCGTGCTGTTCAAGGAGACACAGTCGGGAAGGCCGGTGCAACAGATCGGCGCCTGGATGAAGACCGTGACCAGGAGGCTTGCCTATCGCAGTTTTTCTGAGCACCGGCCGGAATTGAATATTCCCCTCGATGCCGTGAATGAGCAGGGAAACCGTATCGCGCTCGATCCCGTGGACCCCGCGGTTTCCGTGGAGAAGGTCTTGATCGACGACGATCTGCTGCGCCTAAGCGCAAAGGTAGTCTGCGAATTTCCTGAAAAAGACCGGGAGTGCATCATGATGTACTTCCGCGGATATGATTTTGTTCAGATTGCAACCGCGCTCAAGGTTTCGCGGTGGACAGCTCGAAGAAACACCTTGAAAGCTCTGCAGAAGTTACAGAGCAGGATCGATCGACGACCAAAGTGACGGCAAGCAAACATCTCACTGACGAGGCCCTGATGCTCTTGGCTGGGCAGAGACTGCACGGCCAGGCCAGAAGTGTTGTCGAAAGGCATGTGCAGGAATGTGAGCCGTGCCGGGAACGCCATGGCCGGCTCACGATGGCGCATCAGGTGTTCGAGAGGCTCTCGGAAGTCGGCTTGAACGAAGTAATCACGCGGTCGCCGGATCGGAGCCGAAGCCGCGGAACGCCAGTGCTGTTTCCCTGGAGACCTGTGGCCGGGATTTTAGCCGCAAGTTTTTGTTTGGTCGCATTTCTGTTTTTCCCGAAAACGGTGCCTCAGGCCAGCGCGAGCGAGCTGCTCGCCGATGCGGTTCGAGGAGAAAATCAATCTGCCCCGCTCTCTTTTTACCGTCTCAACGTGGGTGGAACGGATTGCGCCGCGGGACAAGGGGAAGAGCTGGTTTTCTATGGCAGCACGTCCTCGTGCGACCGGGCCCTCGCGCGGGTGAAGTCGACCCGATGGGGAAGCGGCAACCCGCTTTCGCCGCAAACCTTTCGCGCTTGGCATGACGGACTTCATCGTTTCACAGACTCCGTTTCCAGAAGGAACGCGTCGTGGCAGATTCAGACCTCTACGGAAGACGGGCCGATTCAAACGGCTAGCCTTGAAATCCGCACCTCCGACTATCATCCCACCGCATTGACCCTTCGTTTCGACGACGAGCAGGAAGTGACTATCTCGGAGGAGACCGCCCCTTCGCCGGTCGTCGAGGTTGATCAGGCCGTGCAAGCGATGGTGAACTCCGCGGAGCGCGATGAGACTCTTGATGGGCGGGGAAGCCCTGCAGACCTGCTTGAGGTCAAGGCCTGGCAAACATTGCACCGCGTGGGGGCTGATTCCGGATGGGAGGCTCTCGTTCTCAGGGACGGCGACCAAGTGGTGGTGGCTGGACTTGTCCCCGATACAGCCGCGAAGGAAGCACTGGAAGCCGCTGTAAAAGACTCCGATCCTCGCATCCAAGCCGCGCTGCGCACATATGACATGGCTCTGCCGTCGGATCGCGCATTGATCCCGGAGCGCGACCTCAAGGGTTCTCCCGGCGGCAGCGAAGTGCCCCCCGATAAAGATTGGCTCGCGCAGCAATTTCCCAACGAAGAGGACCGCAGCTCGTACCGGACGCGCGTCTCCGAGCTTTCGCGCCTGCTCCTGGGAGAAGCGTTTCTCTATGACAAGTTGGACGACCGGTACCGCGGGTTGGGAGATTGCTCGTGCAAAAAACTTTTGATTCCGATTCTCCAAGCCCATCGCGACCGCATCGTAACCTTGCAGAGAGACTTGGCCGGCGCGCTTGATCCCATCTGGGGGACCGCGCCGGCACGTATCTCACGGCCCATCACGTACGCGCAGGCTGAGGCCCTGGATGCGATGCTGCACAATACAGTCGTTTCGCGCATCGAAGACTCTCCAGGCTTGAAACAACAACTCGAGAAGCTGAAGTCTTTGCTCTAAAGCCGCCAAGATCGGACCGGAGCCTGTGCCCACTCTCCGCATCGAGAGACGGTTTTGCCCCTTCCCCCCGCTCCGCATCAACAGCCTTCATTCGAGTTTTGATTCAAGACCCGACTCTTGAATTTTTCTGCTCTCCGCTCGAAAAAATTTGCTCTATGTACACACAGGGTCTTCCGCGAGATTTCCATCTTCTGCGAGAACGAACCCACAGAAATAGGCAGCGCCAATTTTGGGAGGCTTGATGCGAGTATTCCGTTAGCGTCGAAGCCTTGCTCCCATCTGGGACAAGGCGCCGGAGGGCTCTCTGCGCCTCCGGATATACGCGCTCCCAAACATTCTAGTGCTTTAAAAAGTGCCTGAAAAAGGCCGGCAACCCAGGGCCGAAGAGCGGCCAAATTCTTCTTGTGAAAGGGGGCTCCATGCGCCTCATCAAGGGCTTTTGCAGTCTGCGGTGTTCGAGAGTATGGGCATTGTTTGGAGTGGCGTTGTTGTTGACAAGCGGCGCGGCTAGAGCGCAGATGAACGGACAGGGCACGATCTCCGGACTGGTCACGGATCCCGCGGGAGCGGTCCTCGTCGGCGCCAAAGTGACGATTACGAACATCAACACGAATGTTGCGGTCGAACGAACAACGAATACCACCGGATACTACGAAGCCGACGCGCTGAATCCCGGCGAATACAAGATTGAAGCCTCCGCACAAGGATTTCAGACGATTGTACGAAGCGGTATCACGCTCCACGCAGATGCCTATCTTGACGTCGCTCTGAAGTTAGCCGTCGGGAATACCTCTCAGGTAGTCCAAGTTACAGCGGGCGAATCGCTGCTGAATACCGAGAGCGGTTCAAGCGGCCAGGTTTTGACAACCAGGCAGTTGGAAACACTGCCCGCCAGCGGTTCGAATCCCGCGTGGCTGCTCGAAATGGCTCCGGGCGTGCAGGCACCCTATGGCCAGACTGCTTCGCAAGACGGAACGCTGAACTGGAACGGCGTCTCCAACTTCGGCGCCAATGGCGTTACCGACGTGAACGAGTATAGTCTCGACGGCGCCGTGAACATGGATGGCCGCTCCAACGGCATCAATCCTACTCAGGATGCGCTCGGCGAAATGAAAGCCGATGTCTCCGGTTTTGACGCTTCCATCGGGCACACAATGGGTGTCTCGGTAACGCAGACGACCAAGAGCGGCACCAATCAGATTCACGGCGCGTTGCGGACTGTGTATCAGCCGAAGCGCTGGTTTGCGATGGATCACTTTCAGGGATTGAACTACCGGTACCAACAATCTCTGAACGGATGCACCAACGGCGCGAGCACCTCGCCGGCATGTTTCGCGGACCAGTACAAGTATGGCCTTC
>DATAWF010000056.1:0-52955 GCA_036267335.1 Acidobacteriaceae bacterium | reverse complement strand
GTCCACTTCCCGCCGGCTGCCGCCGGCAATCACTTGCCCGAGGCGGGCATTGACGGCGGGGGTGCAGCTCGAAGGCACGGGCACGTTGCGCGCGGCGAGCGCCAGCAGCGCCGGCCCTAACAAGCCACCCAGGAGCAGCCTCAAGACCAGGCCGACGACTGGTCCGAAGATCGGCCCGAAGACCGGCAAGCGCGGCCGGGATAGCCGTCGGACGAGCCCACCTCGCCGCATTTTGGGAAACCACCGGACAAACGCCGCAAAAAGAGCCATCTTCCCTCCTTTGCCCTTCCAGGGTACCGAAAGGGGCGGCGCCGCCCCGGTGGCACGAGTTCTCCGGCGGCCCCGGCGGGTGGCTTCGAGAGGAAACAGGCTCTACTATGAAGCAGACGCCCTTGCTTGGGCGCGCGTTTCTCCCCATGAGCCTGAAAGCCAAAGTAGAAGCAGTGGTCTATGCCGCGGAAGAGCCGGTAACGCTGGCCCAGCTCGCCGCAGCCTTCGCCGAAGAAGTGCAGGAAGAACTGGCGGCCGCCGCAGCAGCCATAGCGGAGCTGGATGCCACCCGCGAACCCACGCCCCCCACTCCCGAAAGCGAGGAGGAGGAGGCTCCAGCAGCCGCCCAGACCCCTGAGCAAACACCCAACGGGGCAACTGAAGCGACGCAGAGTGAAGGGACAGGCAGCAGCGGCGAAGGTCCAGCCACCACTGCCGCGCCGGAAGCCGAGGACGAGAAAAAGGCAGCAAAGCGGCGGGAGCGCGCCATTCGCGATGTTCTCGAGGGCATTCTGAACGAGTTGATCGCCGATTACGCCGCGTCCGGCCGGGGCATGGAGATACGGGAGATTGCCGGCGGCTACCGCATGGCAACCAAGCCCGAGTACCACGACGCGATTCGCGGTTTTGTGAAGAACCTGAAGCCGCCGATGAAGCTCTCGCTGCCGGCACTGGAGACTCTTGCGGTCATTGCTTATAAGCAGCCGGTGACGGCGCCGGAGGTGAATGAAATCCGCGGCGTCGATTCCGGCGGCGTGCTGGGCAGCCTGATCGGACGCAAGCTGATCACCACCGCAGGACGCAAACAGGTGATCGGACGGCCGATTCTCTATCGCACGACCAAGGAATTTCTGATGCGCTTCGGATTGAAGGACCTGAACGAACTGCCCAGCATGGAAGAGTTCGAAAAGATGGCGGGCGAGCTGGCGGACGCGCAGAGCGAGGAAGATGCCGCGATGAACGCGGTAGGAGCCGCCTTCGAGACCTCAGAAAACGTGCCGGCTCCCGAGGAAGAAACATCCAGCAGCGAAATCGATCCGGAATTGGAATCGGGCGGCCCGCAGGATGAGGACGCGCCAGCCGCTGCGGTGGAAGTCGAAAGCCCTGAAGTCGAAAGCGAAGAGAAAGTCGAGCCATGACCCCTGGCGGAGAGCGCAACGAACAACGGCTGCAGAAGATTCTCGCCGCCGCCGGAATCGCCTCGCGGCGGAAGGCGGAGGAGCTGATTCTCACTGGGCGCGTCCGGGTGAACGGCCAGACCGTAACCCAATTGGGATCGAAGGCCGATCCGATGGAGGATCACATCCGTGTCGATGGCCGGCCGGTGAAGCTCCCCCACCGCGCGCACTATTACATGCTCAACAAGCCGAAGGGCGTGGTCACGACAGTCTCCGACCCCGAGGGGCGTCCGACGGTGATGAAGTTCGTGCCCCGCGACAGCGGGCGGGTCTTTCCGGTGGGACGGCTCGACTACCAAAGCGAAGGACTGCTCCTACTGACGGACGACGGCGCCCTGGCGAATGCCCTGACGCGGGCTGCCACGCGAGTCGAGAGAACGTATCTGGTGAAAGTGAGCGGACAACCCTCCGCCGATGCCCTGGAGCAATTGCGGCAGGGCGTCATGATCGAGAAAGGCCGCCGGGGCGCGCAAAACGGCAGGGTGATGACCCAGCCGGCGCGTATTCGCCGGGTCCGCGACGCCGAAAACCCCTGGTTTGAAGTGGTGCTGCACGAAGGCATCAATCGCGAGATTCGCAAGATGTTCGAAGAGGTCGGGCACTTTGTCGAGAAGATCCGGCGGGTGGGTTTCGGACCTTTGATTCTCGATCTCGAGCCGGGGAAGATCCGGGAGTTGACGGCAGAAGAGGTCGTTCAACTCCAGCGGGCGGCCAGACCGCGCTCCGGCGCCGCCAAGAAGCCGGCGCGTCCGAAGCGGGCGGAGCAGGCTTTTTCGTCTGACCGGCCTTCCCAGCCAGCCCGATCGCGGTCGCGTAAACGCCCGTAATCGTATTTTTCGACTGGGCGACGAGAGGGGCGCGTCCGGCAGACCTCTCGCTTCGTCTCCGTTCACGGAGGCATGCATGCAGAGACGCCTGGCATTCAAGCTTTTCGTTGCCGCCGCCATGGGCGGTACTGCCATCGCCTTGCGCGGAGAGGAATCGACCGCTTCCAACCATGTGGCGTGGGTCGCCGAGTTCCTCAAGCGAATGCAGGCGATCCAGCCGGGCATGATCAGAGCAGCCCTCGACGGAGCTTTCACGACCGAAGGGGGATTGTCCACGCGCTCGCGACGCACGTTTGTCAGTCGCGACTGCCCGTATTTCAAGGTGGATGTGGACTTTCGGGCCGTAGCTGAAATGGAGAACGGAAATGACATCATCGCCGCGATTTCGAAACCATATCTCGAATTCCAGGTCGGCGATTGAGGCTCAACCCGGCAAGCGATGATGACGCGGAAACCCGATGACTTCGGCCTCGCTAGGAGCAGAATCCGCATATGCGTACCCGGTCGAAATTGGTGGAGATGGATTTTTCTTGATAGAAAATCCAGTCTGGAATCTTCGCCGCTGGGTACAGATGTGCGGATTCTGCTCTAACCGACTGGAGTGTTATATTCCTGATCTGTGACGCGATCGAGCCAAGCGACCTGGTTTCCACCTTCATCGGCTTCCTGGATCGCCAGATGGACCATGACATGTTCGGGAGCGGCGCCGTGCCAATGCACCTCGCCCGGCGCAATCCAGACGGTATCGCCGGGACGAATCTCCTGAACCGGCCGGCCTTTGAGCTGCACTCGCCCCAGCCCGGACAACACGTGCAGCGTTTGCCCCAGCGGATGGGTATGCCAGGATGTCCGCGCGCGCGGCTCGAAGGAGACCCGTGCCGCGCGCACTCTGGCGGGCGGCTCCGCGGTAACGATCTCTTCCAGCCATACCGTGCCGGTGAACCATTCCTCCGGGCCCTTGCGGCAGCTTCGCATTTCTGTTTTGAGTATTTTCACAAGACCTTCCAATGGCGGACAAAGACCGCCAATCCGCACCATTGTAGATGCGCACCATAGCCTGAGAGTGAATTCCGGCGCTCACCCTCTCGGAGGCTTGTCTCTGGCCGTATTATGGATTCGTCTCCCGATTCCAGCAGATAACCGCACAAGAGGAAATCGAGCCTATGCCCAAGACGAAGGAGTTTACGATCACGATTGAAGACAAGCCGGGTGCGTTAGGGAGATGCTTTCTCGCGCTGGCGGAGCGTGGAATCAACATCCTCGCCTTTCAGTCGTATGTCGAGGAGGGCGAAAGCGTGGCGCGATTGATTGTCGACGATCCCGCGAGCGCGGTTTCGGTGTTGGGGGGCCTGCGCATGATTTTTGAGCAAACAGAAGCGGCCGTCGCGCGCCTTCCCCATCGGCCGGGAGAATTGGGGCGCGCCGCCGCGCGGCTGGGCGAGCACCGGATCAACATCGACTACTCCTACTGTGGGCTTGAGCCCGGAGCGGCCGAAGCGCTGGTGATTTTTGGGGTGGACAACATCAACAAGGCCGCGGCTGTTCTAGACGAACTCGTGACACAAAATACCCGCTGATTCGAGCGGCGCAGCCGGCAGCGCTGGCCGGAAAAAGAGCATCCATGACCGCCCGTTTCCCGGCATCCTAACTGGAATGGTTGCTATGCTCGCGGTTGTGCCCCTCTCCCCCAACATGGCATCTTCGAAGTCTCTTGCCCTTCTGATTCTTGTGCTTAGCGCGATTGGCGGCCAACGTGGAATTGCGCAAACCATCGCCGCTCAACCCGCAGACTCGACCGAAACCATTGCCATCGATGCCCGGCAACAGGGCCGCCCGTTTCCCCATTTTTGGGAGCAGATGTTCGGCTCCGGCCGCGCCATTCTTAGCCTGCGCGAGAGCTATCGCGAGGACCTGCGCGCGACGCGCGAGATCACCGGCTTCCACTACGTCCGCTTCCACGCCATTCTCGACGACGAGGTCGGCGTCTACCATGAGGACGCGCAAGGCAAGCCCGTCTACAACTTCACTTATGTGGACCAGATCTACGACGGCCTGCTGGCGAATGGCGTGAAGCCTTTCGTCGAGCTGAGCTTCATGCCCAAACAGCTTGCCGCGCGGCTTGACTACCATCCTTTCTGGTATCACCCGATCGTCTCGCCTCCCGCCGACTACGCGAAGTGGGATGCGCTCATCGATGCCTTTGCGCGACACCTGATCGAGCGCTACGGCATTGACGAGGTGGCGAGCTGGTACTTCGAGGTCTGGAACGAACCCAATATCGACTTCTGGACCGGCCGTCCGGCACAGTCCACCTATTTCGAGCTCTACGATCACACCGCGGAAGCCCTGAAAGCCGTAAGTCCCAGGCTGCGGGTAGGCGGCCCGGCAACTGCGCAAGCCGCATGGGTCGGCGCGCTGATCGCCCACACCACCGAAAACCATGTTCCGCTCGACTTCGTTTCCTCGCATACCTACGGCAACGATACGGCGCAGGACGTTCTGGGGCACCCGGCGCCAATCGCTCCGCACCAGATGGTTGCGGCCGCAGTGGACAAGGTCCATGCCGAGATCCTGGCCTCCCCGCGCCCGGAACTGCCTCTCATCTACAGCGAGTTCAATGCGACATACATGAGCCAGCCGGAGATTACCGACTCCATCTACATGGGTCCGTGGCTCGCCAACACGATCCGCGAATGCGACGGCAAGGTAGCGATGATGTCGTATTGGACCTTCTCGGATGTCTTCGAAGAACAGGGCGTGATCGCGGAGCCCTTCTTCGGCGGTTTCGGGCTCTTCGCCATCGATCATCTTCCCAAGCCCTCCTTCTACGCATTCAAGCTGCTGCACACCTTGGGCGAAGAGCGGATTCCCTCCGATGCCGACGATGTGCTCGTAACGCGCGCCAGGGATGGCGGCCTGGTTGTGGCGGCCTGGAATCTTGTGGAGCCCGGCGTAACCGCCCCGGCCAAGTCGATCCGCTTGGAGATCAAGGACGTCGCGCCGAATGCTCACTTCCGGATCGCGCGGGTCGACCAGACGCACGGCAACATCATTGCGGCCTACGACAAAATGGGGCGGCCGCGCTATCCGACGGTTGCGCAGCAGGAGCAGCTTCGTAGTGCCTCGACCCTTCCTCCGGAAGAGACAGGGCGGCTTCACGACGGCATCCTCACGCTGACCGTGCCACCCCAGGGGCTGGCGGTGATTACGATCGGCCGATGAGGACGATTGCCAAACAAGCCATTGAGGCGATACCGTTTCCGAGAAGAAATCTTCCGCTTTGAAAGGATCTCGCCTTGGCACTGGCGTCTCCGCTGACGAATTCAAAAAACGAGGGCGGCTCATCGGGGCCGCTTGTCCCCAAGGGCTTGGGTCTGGCGTTTTTCCTGGTAACTGTTCTGTTTTTCCTTTGGGGAATTCCGAACAATCTCAACGACGTTCTTATCCGTCAGTTCATGACGTCGTTCGCGGTTACCCGGCTGCAAGCCGGGTTGGTGCAGTCGGCATTCTATTTTGGCTATTTCGTCTTTGCCACTCCGGCCGCGCTGCTGATGCGCCGCTCCAGCTATAAGACCGGCTTCGTGATCGGGCTGATCCTGTTCAGCACCGGCGCCTTTCTCTTTTATCCGGCAGCGGTGATCGACCGTTACGGGCTCTTTCTGGGCGCGCTCTTCGTCATCGCCAGCGGACTCTCATTTTTGGAGACGGCCTCCAATCCTTTCATTGCGCAGCTTGGACCACCGGAAAGCGCCGCCCGCCGGCTCAATGTCGCTCAAGCGTTCAATCCGCTGGGCTCGATCACCGGCGTGCTGATCGGTACCATCTTTATCTTTTCCGGCGTCGAGCTGACTCCGGCCCAGGTCGCGGCGATGAAGACCGCGAACACCTACACGCCGTATCTGCGGCACGAGACGATGCGGGTGGTCGCTCCTTACCTCATCCTCGGTACGGTGACGCTGCTATGGGCCGTCTTGATCATCCGCACCAAGTTCCCGGCCATTGCGCGCGAGGGCGAAGGCGCAGGACAAAGTCACGGAAGCTACAGGGAGCTGCTCCGGTATCCACATTTTCTCTTCGCCGTTGTTGCGCAGTTTGCTTATATAGGGGCCCAGGTCGGCACCTGGAGCTACTTCATCCAGTACGTGCAGGAGACAGCGCACCAGCCGGAAAAGATCGCAGGCTACTTCCTGACCGGAACGCTGGTGATCTTTGCCATCGGCAGATTCGTTTCTGCCGGATTGATGCGGCGTTTTGACCCGCGCGCGCTGATGGGCATGTACACCTTGTGCAACATCGGACTCGTTGCCGTGGGCGTCCTCTTCCCGGGATGGGTCGGCCTTTGGGCGATCTTCCTTACCAGCTTCTTCATGTCGGTGATGTTCCCTACCATCTTCGCTCTGGGCATCGACGGTCTGGACCGCAACACGAAGATCGGGGGCTCACTGATCGTGATGGCGATCGTGGGCGGAGCGGTGCTGACACCTTTCATGGGCTGGATCGCGGAGAGGAGCATTTCCATCGCCTACCTGCTTCCGCTGGTCTGCTATTGCGTGGTTGCGTTCTATTGTTTCGTAGGAGCACGGATGAAGCCGCGGATGGCGTAGGGAAGTTGTCAGTTTTCAGTGGTCAGTTGTCAGTAGTCAGTGGATTCCTGAGACTAGTTATCAGTGGTCAGTGGTCAGTTGATTCCTCAGAACTGAAAACTGAAAACTAGGATCGTTTTGCCTGCTGCAGCTCCCGGTAGGCCTCGCTGCGAGAGAGCCCGCGCTCGCGGGCCGCGCGCTTCAAAGCTTCTTTCCGGTCGAGGCCTTCGCTGAGGACGAGCTCCTCCACGCGGGCGGCAATCCCCGAGCTTGGAGGGGCGCCGGAGGGCAGCCGGCGGGCCTCAACCAACAGCACAAACTCCCCTCGCACGCGCTCGCGCGCCGCGAGCCCGGCGCGAATGGAGGCCGCGCTTCCGCGCAAGAACTCCTCATGCCATTTGGTGAGCTCCCGCGCGGCAACCACCCGCACCGCATCGCCCCAGATGCGCTCGATGTCGGCCAGCGTTTCGACGACGCGATGGGGCGCTTCATAAAACACCAGAGTCAGCGGCTCGTCGCCGGATACGAGGGCCGCCAGCTTTTCGAGCTCCGTTCTGCGGGCGCCCGGCTTCGACGGCAGAAAACCGGCGAAGAAAAATCGCGCGGTGTCGACGCCCGCGGCGGCCAGAGCGCTGAGCGCCGCGTTGGCGCCGGGCACGGGAATCACCCTGCAGCCCGCGTCGATCGCCGCTCGCGCCAGGTGCATGCCAGGATCGGAGATGCCTGGGGTACCGGCATCGCTAACGACAGCGACGCATCCGCCCTGCCGCAGCAGCGCGACGATCTCCTCCGCCCGCTCGCGCTCGTTGTGCTCATGGCAACTGATGGTGGGGGTGCGAATGCCAAAGTGGTTCAACAGCTTTTGCGTTTGCCGCGTATCTTCGCAAGCAATGCGGTCGGCATCGCGCAGCACGCGCAGGGCGCGCAGGGTAATGTCTTCCAGATTTCCGATGGGAGTCGCAACGAGGTAGAGGCCGGGGGCAAGAGGATTTGCGCCGTTCTCGTCCGGCGATTCCGCAAGAGCCGTGATCTTCTCAGGGTTGTGCACGTGGCGAAAGTGCTTTTATTGCTGACCTTGGCGCTGCAATCTCCGGCTCTCGGCCAAGAGGTTCATCGAATGCATGAGGTTCTGCAGGGTCACGATGCCGACGATGCGCTCGCCTTCGGTGACCGGAACCAGAGAAAGTCCGCGGCCGGCGAAGCGGCTGAAGGTCGTTCCCAAAGAGTCCTGCGGCTGCGCCACATGGAAGCTTCTGGACATGACCGACTGCACGTAGCCGTTGCCTTCCGTGCGCAGCGCCTCCAGAATGCTGTGGCGGGAGATGATGCCGACCAGATTGTCGCCGCGCACCACCGGGAAATCGTCTTGCAGGCTGTGGATGGATTTGTGGAGGGCGTCTTCCAGGGTGTCGGAGGGCGAGAGCATGGAGAACTCCGTCAGCATCACGTCGCCCATCTGGACGGTATCCACCACGTTCTGCAGGAGGACGCCTTGGTCTTCAAGCTGCGCGCCGATGAGGATGAAGAAGCCGGCCATCAGCAGCCACATATTCCACAGCCACACGCCGGCGACAAACGCGGCCAGGGCCAGAACCTGGCCCAGCGCGGTGGTGATCCGGGCCCCTTGGGCGCGGCCCTGTGCCTTGGCGAAGTTTCCACGAACCAGGCGGCCTCCATCCAGCGGATGGGCGGGCAAGACATTCAAGGCGGCAAGAAAGAGATTGAGCCAGACAATGCTGCGGATGAGGTGCGCGGGAGTCACCCATGGGCGCTCGAGGAGATTCAAAGTCGGCGCCATGCCGACGACGAGCAGGCTCACCACCAGGGCGAAACTTAAATTGGCAAGCGGCCCGGTGAATGCCATGCGCCATTGGATTTTTGTTTCGTTGGCCTTCTCCGCGCTCTCGGCATTGGCAAAGGCCATGAGGCCTCCGATGGGGAGCAGGAGAATATTGCGCAGCTTCAGGCCGTAGTATGCGGCAACGATCAGCCGCGCGACTTCGCGCACGGCAACCGCGATCACCAGCAGGCACCAGAGGCCGATGCCGCGAAACGCGGACATGTGCGTGCTTTCGGTATAGGCGAAGCAAACGCCCAACAGCAGCACAAAGAAGGTGTGGATGCGGAGCTCGACACCCATCCATCGTCCCAGGGGGAATGACCAATCGCGCATGGCCTTCGTGCCTCAGGGGAGAACTGCGAGCCTCCTCCTGGAATCCTCTCTGCTGAACTTGCCGGACCGCCTCCCGGAACCAGGGCTCTGCCGCCGGCAGCGGCAGGGCGAGAAAGGCTCTTTCTCATTGTAGAGTGTGCGGCGCTTTTGCCATAGGTCAGGCTGGGAGCCTCGAACCCGGCTCTCGAGCCACGATCCGCCACCCTGGCTCTATCATCGAAAAGCGCCGGGAGAGAAGCACTTTGGAGGAAAAGGAATGCGGGTAATCGCCGGGACCTACCGCTCGCGGCCACTGGCCGCACCCCGCGGCCATGACACGCGCCCGACCAGCGACCGCCTGCGCGAAACTCTTTTCAATGTTCTGGCCCAGAGAATCGAAGGCGCAAGCTTTGCCGATCTCTATGCCGGCTCGGGCGCGGTAGGAATTGAAGCGCTCAGCCGCGGCGCGCGTCATGTATGCTTCGCGGAAAATGCGCCCGCAGCGCTGGCCGCGATCCGGGCCAACCTGGCGGCTCTCAAGATCGATGGAGGATTTCACATCGAAAGCGGTGGGGTGCTCGCCGCGCTGCATTCGGCAAATGAAGCCGCGGGAGTCCGGCCCTGGGATCTGGTCTTTCTCGATCCGCCTTACCAGGACGCCGCCGCTCGCGTCGAAACTCTGGGACGGCTGGGACGGAATGCCGGGAGCTTGCTCTCGACGGAAGCAATCGTTGTCGTAGAACACCGGTCCGGCCGACACCGGGCGCCCAAGATTGCGCGCTCGCCCCTGCAGCCCGGCAGCGGCGGTACGCGGATGGCGGGCAAAGATCAGCCGGAAGGCTTGGAGGACCCCGCGCCAAGCTATGGCGCCCTTGAACGCTACCGGGTCATCGAACAAGGCGATGCGGCGCTCAGCTTCTATGCCCTGCGGGCTGCTATCTGACCGGCAGATAACCGCCGCCGCGGTGCTTGCCCGTCTTGAGATCGACCTCAAACTCCAACTCCCGATCGGTGAGCATCTCCCAACCGTAGCCGATGAGCGTGTCGCCGCGAATGCTGGTCACGCGAATGCCCTCCCAGCTCAAACGCTGGGTCTGCCATCGCTTGCCTTCGGGCCCCCAGGAACAAAGCGCGTTGAATCCCGAGAAAAGAAGCAGCTCATGCTCGGGCAACGCGCGTACGGATGTGACCGGGCGGTATTCCAATTGCTCCCAGCAGCCGGGATCGCGGGTATCGATCATGTAGGCATACCCTCCGGCAACGGCGCACATCCATGCCGGATCAGGGCAGGCCCACACCCCGGTCGGCGCCAACGGATCGGCGAAGCCCAAAGCGCAGGTGGCAAGAAAGGGCGGCTCCGCCGGGCTGGACTTCTGTGCCGGAGGACGAACGAGTACTTCCAACGCTCCACGCTCCACCTCTTCCACATTCGCCGGATAGACGAATTGCCGTGCGGGCAAGATCATCGGGCGCGTAGAGAGAATTTCGGCCTGCCATGCGTGGGCAAAAGTAGAATCGATTACGGATTCTGTCATCTTCTTCCACAATACCGCGACTGTACGCGATGGAGCTCTAACGCAATGAAAGCTCTTTACACTGCATCCGTAACATCGATTGGCGGCCGGAATGGCCGCGTGGAGAGCTCCGATGGAGCTGTGCGGCTGAACCTGGCGGCGCCGCCCGCGCTGGGAGGCAACGGCCAAGGGGCCAATCCGGAACAGCTCTTCGCGGCCGGTTACGCGGCGTGTTTTGCCGGCGCCATGGACTATCTCGCCCATCAACAAAGCCTCGTGCCCGGTGAAATTACAATTGCCAGCCGGGTAGCCATCGGCCCCGACGACACCGGCGCCTTCACTCTCGCGGTGGACCTCGACATTACCGCTCCCGGCCTCAATCAGGCCGAAGCGGAAGCGCTGGTTGCGAAGGCCCACCAAGCCTGCCCGTATTCGCGAGCGACGCGTGGGAACATCGCGGTCAAGTTGACGGCCCGCGGCGGCAGACCGGACTAGAACTGGTCAAATAGTTCAGCGGGTTTGGAGGCTGCATGAGCCCCGCTTCGGTGGCGGGTCGCACACGCTGTCTCACCAGGCGCGAGGGGGGGTTCATGAGACCAGTTCCAGGGCCTAAGCGCCCTCCGCCGAGCCCCCAAAGAGCTCGACGCGCTCGCGCACACCCGGCACATGCTTGGGCAGAGCGAGCTGGCTGCCGCCCTCGATCAACGGGATCAGCTTGTCGAACTCAGGGCCGGAATGCGCCCCGGTGATGAGGATGCGGATGGGGTGGAAGAGCTCTTTGCCCTTCGCGCCGGTCGCAGTCTTGACCTGGTTGACGATGGCTTTGAAGCTCTCCGCAGTCAAAGGCGGCGGGGCGGCATCGACTTCTTTCCGGAAGGCGGCGACGACCCGCACGCCCGCTTCGGACGTGAGCAGCGGAGCATTTTCCGGATCGTTTTTCGCACGCTCAGGATCGAAACCCCAGAGCGCCGCAGCCTTTTGCGGCAACTGGTCCAACTGGTCGACGGCGGGCAGGTAGAGCGCGAGCACCCGCGCAAACCATTCGCGAATTTCCGTCCCTGCCGCTTCCCGGTCCGGCAGCCATCCTTGCGCCGCGAAGTAGGGCCACGCAAGGGTTTCAATTTCCTCCACCGGTGTTTCTTTCATGTAGTGGCGGTTTAGCCAGTGAAGCTTGTTGGCGTCAAAGACGGCTGGCGACGGGGTGACACGCTCCAGCTTGAAGTGCTGGACCAGCTCCGGAAGCGTGAACGTCTCCCGCTTTCCTCCTTCCGCGCCCCACCCGAGAAGCGCCAGATAGTTGGTCAGGGCCGCGGGCAGAATTCCCATCTCACGGAAGCTTGCAATCGACGTGGATCCATGCCGCTTTGAGAGACGCTCACGATCGGGCCCGAGAATCGTGGACAAATGCGCGAACTGCGGCAGCTTCCAGCCGAAGGCACGGTAGATCGCAACCTGTTTGGGGGTGTTTGAAAGGTGATCGTCGCCGCGGATCACGTGCGTGATCTCCATCAACGCGTCGTCGACGGTCACGACATAGTTATAGACCGGCATGCCGGAAGAGCGGACGAGGATGGGGTCGCTTACGGCTTCGCTAGCAAACTCGACTTCACCGCGAACGATGTCGTGAAAGCGAAGGGGCTCCTCGGGAATCGCCAGGCGCACGGCAAAAGGCTGGCCGGCCGCCGCGCGTTCCTCGGCTTCCGCCGGGGAAAGGTTGCGGCATTTGCCGGAATAGAGATGGCCGCCCTGGTGCCCACCCTGCTGCTCGGAGCTCTGCCGCCGCTCCTCTTCCAGTTCTTCCTGGGTGCAAAAGCAGCGATAGGCCTTGCCTTCGCGCAGGAGCTGGTGCGTGCATTGGCGATAGATCTCCAGGCGCTCGCTCTGGCGATAGGGAGCGTGAGGGCCATCGCTCTCGCGGCCCGCGGCGCCGGCAATTCCCGGGCCTTCATCCCAGTTCAAACCCAGCCAGCGCAGGTCCTCGAAAAGCTGCACCTCGTGGCGCGCCTCGCTGCGCTCGAGGTCGGTGTCTTCGATACGCAGCAAAAACTCGCCGCCGGTGTGACGGGCAAAGAGCCAGTTGTAAAGCGCCGTACGGGCGTTGCCGACATGCAGCAGGCCGGTAGGCGAGGGCGCGAAACGCACGCGCGTTTTAGGAGTTTGCATGATCTGTTCGCTCCTTCGATGCTACCAAGCGCGGTTTTGCTTTGGCGTTTCAGAGCAGAATCCGCATAGGCGTACCCGGTCGAAATTGGTGGAGGTGGATTTCCTTGATAACAAATCCAGTCTGAAATCTTCGCCGCTGGATACAGAGGTGCGGGTTCTGCGCTAGGCGCGGCCGCGGAAATGCTCCCACCCACCAGGAGGGAGCGGAACGCGCGCGCCCTCGCGGGTGCAAAGGTCTACCGGCGGGCGATTTTTCTCGCGGCTGCGGTTGCGCATGCGCCCGATGGCATGGACCGGGATGCCGCCGATCGTGGCTGGAATTCGCGTCCCGGGCCGCGCGGTGAAAAGAAGCTCGTAATCTTCGCCGCCATGGAGCGCATCGTCGAGAGCCGCTCCTTGGGCGAGCGGCAAGGCACTGACATCGATCTCTGCCCTCAGCCCGCTCGCCTGGCAAAGGTGCGCGAGATCGGTCGAGAGGCCATCGCTGAGATCGATCGCCGCGGTTGCAAGTGCGCGCGCCATGAGCCGTGCCCCTGCTTGCAGGCGCGGCTCGGGGTAGAGGTGCGGATGCCGCTTGAGATCGCGCTTGCGATCGACCGCCGGATTGCGGGCGAGCGAGCGCAGCTCGGCTGCCGCACCACCCAGCTCGCCGGTGACATAGACAAGATCGCCGGCGGATGCTCCGCCGCGCCGGAGGGCCTTGCCCGCGGGCGCGGAGCCGATCAAGATAACATCGGCGGCAAAGAGAGCGCGGCCGGCCTTGGCCGCGCGCGGCGCCTCCGCCGTATCGCCGCCGGCGAGAACCACACCATAGCGTTTTGCCGCGAGCATCCATCCATCCAAAAATCCGTTGAGCCAGCGGCCGGCCAATTCCCGCGGGATGGAGAGGGAAAGGAAGGCCGCGTCGGGGCGGGCCCCCATTGCAGCGAGATCGCTGAGACCACGCACCAGACAGCGATGACCGACACTCTGCGCCGGATGCCAGTCACGGCGAAAGTGGACATTTTCGAGCGTGAGGTCGGTTGTGACTGTCAGCTCCCGCCCGCGCGGCGGACGCAAGATCGCGCAATCGTCACCGATGCCCAGCCGGACGATGCGGTCTCCATGCGCGCGCTGCCGGGTTACTCGCTCGCGGATCGCCCGAATCAATTCGCCTTCCGTCGTTTTCATTCACTCGCTCTCAGCCCGAAGATGGGCCAGCTTCAAAAAAGATCAGTCGCAGCGGCGCTCTTCAGGCAATCGCCGGCTCCGTATTTCCTTCCAAATTTTTTACGCTCGGAGGCGATGATTGGATGAAAAAACAAGCCTCAATCAGGGCCTTCTGCAACTATTCGTTGGTTGACCCCGCATATTAGCTCTGTTAGGGTCAAAACAGTGTTTGCACCTTACGCCCTCCCCCGCGCAATGGCTATTTGTGCGTGGTCCTGGAGAGGCCTCACGTGCAAATCCGATCTTCCCGCGAAATGAGATCTAGCTTGCGCAAACGTTCCAGCTACATCATTTTTGTTTCTCGCGACGAAGACGGCAACCTGCGCAAAATTCCAGTTCCTCTGCAATACGCCTATATTTTTCTGGCGGCGGCAGTGGTTGGTCTCTTTACGATTATGGGCTTGGCTGGCTCCTACAGCCGTATGCTTCTGAAGACCGCGCGCTACAACCAGGTTCGCACCGAAAGCGCCGCCCTGCGCAAGGACTATCTCAGCATGGAGCGGGTAGCGCACGAAAAGGATCTGCAGGCCGCATCCCTGGGGTCGCTGGCCAGCGAGGTGAGCGCTCTGTACGGTTTCGAGCAGAGCCGCCGGTCCAAGGCGGCGGCGCATGCTTCCCCGCTGACCGCTGCTTCTTCCGAAAGCCTGAGCGACCAGCAGTACAACGATTCCCTGAATCAGTTTTTGCAGCTGCGCACCTCGGCGATGTCAGGCCAAATGGCGCGCCGGCTCGATTTGACGTACCACTTCCCGTCTCTTGACGACGATCTTGCCGACTCCGCGGATGCGCCGGATCTTTGGCCGGTGCAAGGCGTCGTGACCAGCTCGTTTGGCGAGCGGCTCGATCCCTTCCGGGGTGAGGGCGCCTTCCATACCGGAATCGACATCGCCACCGCAGAGGGCGACCCGATCCACGCCACCGCCGATGGAACGGTGATCAAGGCTTCGATGGGGAACGGCTATGGCCGTGAGATCATCCTCGATCATGGACACGGCATCGAGACCCTGTACGCCCATCTCTCCGGCTTCGCTGTAACGGCGGGTCAGGACGTGCATCGCGGCGACATTATCGGGTACGTGGGCTCTTCCGGCCGCAGCACCGGCCCGCATCTTCACTACGAGGTGCGCATCCACGACACTCCGGTAAATCCGCACAAGTACCTGCGCGATACGATGACGCAGTTCGCCAGCGCGAACCATGCCAATGCGGATCACGGCGCCTTCTAGAACACGCTTTCCGCTTTTCCTTTCCCACACAAGACCTCCCATCGTTGTGCCGGCATATCGAGCCCTGGCCGTTTTGCTGTGCGCCTTTCTTCTTCATGCGGCGGGCGCGCGGGCGGCTGCGCAAAGCCTGGGCACTGGCAAGAGCTATTCCGGTTTTGATCGCAACGCGTATCCCGGCGATGATGCGCTGGGCGCTTTGCGGTACAGCTTCGCCTATACCGGCTATTGGCTGAACAATCCGCCAGGAGCAGCGGAAAATGGATGGGTGGGAAAGCGGACTCTCCTTCGGGATCGCGGATTCGGCTTCCTCCTTCTTTTCAACGGCCGGCTGGATGCGACTCTCGTGAGACAAGACGCAGCCGCGCTTGGGCGCGCCGACGCGCAAGCCGCTGCTACGGCGGCGGCGAAGGAAGGCTTTCCGGCCCGGGCGATTGTCTTTCTCGATCAGGAGGAGGGCGGAAGGCTGCTGCCGGAGCAGAAAGCGTATCTCTTTGCGTGGGCGGCGGAGATGCGCAAATCGCGCTATCGTTCGGGCATCTACTGTTCCGGAATCGAGGTAGGCTCGGGCGCGAGCCGCATCTCGACCGCAGACGATATTGTGAGTTATGAGAAAGCGCATCCGGAGATCGGCCGGCTGCCGCTGTGGATCGCGAACGATCAGTGCCCGCCCTCCCCGGGCTGCTCCATGGCATCGCATTCTCTGTCGCCGAACGGCAGCGGGATTCCCGGCGCGAAAGTTTGGCAATATACGCAATCGCCGCGACGGCCGCAGTTCACGGGAGAATGCGCCTCTACTTATGCGAGCGACGGCAACTGCTATGCGCCCGGAATGCCTCACGATGGGCGGTCGTTTGTGGATTTCGATGTTTCCGGATCGAGCGATCCCTCGGCCGGCCGATGACCATAGATCCTTCCCGGCGCGCCGAACCGCCGTCGTCAAGTAGCATGGTGAGACGAGGCAGCCGATGGCTCCTTACCGACTTTTGCGAAGGAACAAAGACGCGATGTCTCTCTACGAACTGGCCGCAAAACGCAACAATGGCGAGGAGCAGTCTCTGGGCGAATATCGCGGCAAGGTGCTGCTGATCGTCAACGTTGCCTCGCAGTGCGGCTTTACGCCGCAGTATGAGGGGCTGCAGAAGCTTTACACCCAATTCAGCGATCACGGCTTCGCGGTGCTGGGATTTCCTTGCGACCAGTTTGGCCACCAGGAGCCTGGCACGGACGCGGAGATCATGTCCTTCTGCGATCTCAGCTATGGTGTGTCGTTCCCACTCTTCGCGAAGATCAAGGTCAACGGCCCGGAAGAAAGCCCCCTCTATACCTCGCTGAAAAGCCAGAAGGGCGGGTTGTTGAGCGACGCGATCAAGTGGAACTTCACGAAGTTCCTGATCGATCGTCGCGGAAACGCCGTGCGCCGCTATGCGCCTTCGACGGCTCCGCAAGATATTGCGGCCGACATCGAGGCGGAATTGGCGAAACCGGCATAGTTCCATCGGAGATTGCGCATGTCTTCTCGTCTATCCACCCGCCCGCAGCTCAAGTACCTTGGCGACGCCCTGGATGAATTACGCAACAAAGGCACACACTTCCGGCTGCGCGTGCTCGAAGGCGAGCAGGGGTCAATGGCTACCTACGACGGGAAGCGGGTGATCAACCTTGCCTCGAACAACTATCTCGGGCTGTGCAATCATCCCCGGCTGCGCGAGGCCGCGCTCAAAGCGATCGAAGATTACGGCGTCGGCTCAGGCGCGGTCCGCACCATCGCCGGCACGATGCGCATCCACATGGAGCTTGAGGAGAAGATCGCGCGCTTCAAAAATGTCGAGGCTTGCGTCGTCTTCCAAAGCGGGTTCACGGCGAACGCCGGCACGGTTTCCGCCCTTCTTGGCAAAGACGACTTCATCGTTTCCGACGAGCTGAATCATGCGTCGATCATCGACGGCGCCCGATTGTCGCGGGCAAAGATCAAAGTCTTCGGCCACAAAGATACTGCGCACTGCGAAGCCCTGCTGCAGGAGATAGCGGACGAACCAGGCAGAAAATTGCTGATCACCGACGGCGTTTTCTCGATGGATGGCGATATCGGCCCGGTGGACAAGCTATGCGGCCTGGCGGAAAAGTATGGCGCCATCATGATGGTCGACGACGCTCACGCCTCCGGGGTGCTTGGCCGCAACGGCCGCGGCTCGGTCGATCACTTCGGCTGCGACGGGAGGGTCGATGTGCAGGTGGGCACGCTTTCGAAAGCCATCGGCGCGCTTGGCGGCTACGTTTGCGGCTCGAAAGATCTGATCGACTACCTCTACCATCGGGCGCGCCCTTTTCTCTTTTCCACCTCGCATCCGCCAGCGATAACGGCCGCATGCATTGCAGCCTTCGATCTGCTCGAAAGCGAGCCGGAGCGCATCGACCGGCTTTGGGCCAATACACGCTATTTCAAAGCGGAGCTGGGCCGCGTGGGCTTCGACATCGGCGGAAAGAGCACCCCCGCGAGCGAAACGCCGATTACTCCGATCCTTGTCGGGGATGGACGCACCGCTATGGAGTTCGCACGCGCGCTCTTTGATGGCGGCGTCATGGCTACGGGGATTGCCTTTCCCACAGTGCCCGAGGGGAAGGCGCGCATCCGCACGATTGTGACCAGCGAGCACACGCACGAGCAACTGGATCAAGCGCTCGAAGTGCTGGAACGTACGGCGCGCAAGATGGGGATCTTGAACAACGCACAATGAAACATGCATTCGAGCCGAGCTCCGTGGCCGCGGGGTCGCCGGAAACAACGACCGGGTTCGGCGTTTCACAGCGCTCTGCGAAATCCGCTGCTCTTTTGCGAAGTCTTCTCACCGCGGCCATCGCTTCCACTCTGGCATTGGCCGCGATTGCCGCGCCATTGCTTGCCGCGAGAGCTCCGATAGCAGCATTTCTGCTGCACAGCTTCTTTTCCGGCGTCTGCCACCAGAATCCGGCGCGGAGCTTCGTCATTTCAGGCGCTCCCGCGGCGGTCTGCATCCGCTGCCTGGGTATCTACACCGGCGCTGCGTTGGGATCGCTCGCAAGCATCGCACTCGGGTTCGCTGCCGGCCGCGCCCGCGAATTAAGGCAGATTTCCTGTCGCTATGCGGCGCCAAGATCCACGAGGTGCGGCTTTTCCCGGAAAAAAGCCGCGTTTGCCGCAGTTGTTTCGGGTTACATCTACAGGAAGTCTGCCGTAGCGCACGCGCTGGCGCCTCGCCTTTTCTTGGGAGCGCTCCTGATCAACATCTTCGACGTGGCGGCGGAGACCCTTCATCTTCACGGCAATCTTCCCCTGCTGCGGTTTTTCGCTGGGATTCTGCTTGGCGGTGCGGCAGGCATTGTCTTCTGTCTACGGAGCGGAGCCTCGCCATTGCCGCACTTGCCCGTGCAAGTTGCCGGAAGTGAAAGCGGCAAGAGGGGAAGGCCGCACTCGTTCGAATAGAGCAGAATCAGCATAGGTATACCCGGCCGAATGTCTGGGAAGTTGGATTTTTCTTGGTAAAAAATCCAGTCTTGCATCTACCCCGCTGGGTACAGTTGTGCTGATTCTGCTCTAAGCTTCGGAAACGCTTGCAAAAATCGGAACGGGCGGGGACAATATTCGTCCGGATTCAATTTCGATCAGCCTTGGGCAAAATGCACAAATACCTTGCGGCGGCATTCCTCATGGTCGCGGCTGCCTCCGCATCGGCAGCCTCATCCGACAGCCATTGGTTTGAAATCCACAGCCCTAATTTTGTCGTTCTGACGGATTCGAGCGAAAAAGCAGGGCTTCATGTGGCGACGCAGTTCGAGCGGATGCGGGCCGTTTTTCATGCCAAAATGCCGGCGGCGGCGGACGACCCTGGCTCCCCGGTGGTGGTCATCGCATTGAAAGACAAGAAGGGATTCCAGGCCCTGGAGCCTGCAGGTTATCTGGGCAAGGGGCAGCTCGATCTCGCCGGCTTGTTTCTGCAAACCCCGAACAAAAATTACGTGCTGCTCCGCCTGGACGCCGACGGCGACCATCCTTACGCCACGATTTATCACGAGTACACCCACTACATGCTGCGTGGAGCCGCAGCGTGGATGCCGTTATGGCTCAACGAAGGGATGGCGGAGTTCTACCAAAACACCGAAATTCAGGACAAGCGCGTGCTGCTTGGCGAAGCCAGTTCCGATGACATCTACTACCTTCGCCAGAATGCATTGCTGCCGATTCCCACGATCTTGCAGGTCAATTATTCGTCCCCTTATTACCATGAAGAGCAAAAAGGCTCCATGTTTTATGCCGAGTCCTGGGCATTGACGCACTACATCATCCTGACGGACGCGGCGGCAAAGACCCACCGTCTCCAGGACTATGCTCAACTCCTGATCAAAGGCCAAGATCCGGTCGCTGCAGCCGCACAGGCTTTTGGCGACCTGAAACAGTTGCAAGTGGGGCTCGCTCGCTATGTACAACAGGACACCTTTCGGCTCTACCAAATGGATACTCCTACGGTCGCGAGCGAAACGTCCTTTTCGGTTGAGTCCATTTCCACGCCGCAGGCCGACGCGATTCGCGCCGATGTCCTCTTGAACAACAGCCGGAGCAAAGAGGCGGAGGCATTGCTCGATACGGTGCTGCATGAGGACCCGAACAACGCTCTGGCGCATGAAACGATGGGGTTTCTTAAATTTCAAGAGAACGATATTCCGGCGGCAAAGCAATGGTTCGGTCAAGCAGTGCAGCTCGACTCAGGCAGCTATCTGGCGCACTTCTATTACGCGGCGATGTCGCTGCAGATAGGCGACACCGGGCATGACGCGGAGATCGAGTCCAGCTTGCGCACCGCAATCAAGCTGAATCCGAGCTTCGCGGCGTCCTACGACAGCCTGGCATGGTTCTATCTATCGAGACACGAAAAGCTGGACGAAGCGCACATGCTGAACGTGGATGCGGTGACGCTGGATCCCTCGAACATCAACTACCGACTGAATGCCGCGGACGTTCTTGCAGCAAGCCAGGACTTCACCAATGCAATCCATGTTTTGACGTCGGCCGAACCGTTGGCAAAAAATCCGGCGGAAACAGTTTTGCTCGAGAGCCGCATTTCCCAGATCAAGCAATATCAAGCTCAAGCAGCCCGCGCTGAAGAATCTGCCCGCGCGGTAACGCAAAACGCATTGGACGGCAATCTTGGCCACGCGACAACGATGACCGCGCCCGTGCCGGGGAAGGCGCAAGAGAAGGAGGAGCCGGTAACCGGTCCTCACCGCGTGATGAGCGGAGTTTTGGGTGGGGTGACGTGCGTCTATCCCTCCACCATCATCTTCGACGTCAAGCAGCCCGGAAAGACGACCTCACTCTACAGCAACAGCCTTCTCGATATCGATTTCACCGCCGAGAACGTCACGCCTCAAGGCAATTTGAATCCATGTGCCGATCTCGACGGCATGAAGGCGCGGGTGACCTATGTGGAGGTTTCGAACAAGACCATCGTCGGCAAAGCGGTCGCGGGACAAATTCTCGCGGTCGAGCTCAGCAAGTGAGTCCGCGGTTCGGAAGCTTGAAAGCTAGAGCAGAATCCGCACATCTGTACCCAGCGGCGAAGATTTCAGACTGGATTTTCTATCTTTTCTGTCACGGAAAATCCATCTCCACCAATTTCGACGGGATACGCCTTTGCGGATTCTGCTCTATTGCTGCTGTTGTTGCTGGTGCTGAATTTCAAGCAGCGGCGACGCCGGCGCAGGAGGCTCCTGGGCTTTCTCGACGATCACCGACCAATCTTCCGGCACGGGCAGATCGCGATCGAGGGCCGGGGGTTGGTCGAAGGCCTCCACTTTGACCGCGACGTGCAGCTCGCTGTCGGTGTGTCCGCGATAAATCCCATGCGTGGGAGGAACATCGGCGTAGTCGCGCCCGAGCGCCGTGCGGATGTGGCGTTCCCCGGCGAGCAAATTGTTCGCCGGGTCGAAGCCCAGCCAGCCTAGCTGGGGAAGAAACGCCTCGACCCAGGCGTGCGTCGCTTCGCTCGAAGTGCGGCCTGTCTTTTCGCTCTGGCGCAGGTATCCGCTCATATAGCGGCACGGAATGCCCACCTCGCGCAGCAGGGCAATCATGACGTGGGCAAAGTCCTGGCAGACCCCTTGACGCGACTCAATGGCTTCATTGATGGGCGAGTCAGCGCGCGTGCTGCTCGGAGCATATTCGAAGTAATCGAAAAGGCTTTGGTTCAACTCTCGTACCAGGATCAACGGATCGTCGCGGCGAACGACGTTCAGCTTCCGCGCAAGCTGCTTGAGCGCGGGCAGTGGTTTGGCGAAGGCGCTCGGCAACAGCATCTCCGAGTAGTCGCCCTCGCTGACCAGATGGTCCAGATCCTGCCAGGCCGCAGGCGCAAGAAAATGAGGAATCTCGTCCAAAGGCTGCATCTCGATCAGGGATTCGGCCACCAATACCAATTGGCTGTGCTCCGCGGGGATGTTGAAGTGATGCACTTGATTGCCGAGATGGTCACGGTACGAGAAGACGCGGCAGCGGGGACTGACGGAAAGAGCAAAGGAAAGGCAGCGCTGATTGGAGTCCGAGCGCGGGTGCATCCGCACTTCCATGACGCTCTCGCTCACAGGGCGGGAATAGAGAAATTTCGTGAGATGCCGAACGGAATAAAACATCATTGCTCATCCCTCCGAAGGGGGCGCCGATTATTGCAAAAGCGCGGTCTGCACGGTGTAGTGAATGTATTCGCGATAAATCAGCGAATGGATTGCGCTGCATTGCTGCAGGATGTTTTCCATATAAGCCCTGGCGCCCTGCAGCATGACCTCGGAAATCTCACAGAAATTCAAGGAGGCTTGCAGCCGGCCGGCAACCCGCCGCAGCTCTTCCGCAAGCGGCAGGCCGCTTTCCTGCTGCAGAGCCGTCAACGAGGAACACAGCCGATCGATGGAATAGCGCACGGAGTGCGGAAACTCCTTGTTGAGCAAAAGGAATCGCAGAATCTGCACCTGCGTCAGATCTGCGGTATAGAGATTGCAATACGCTTCAAATGCCGTACAACTGCGCAAAAGGCCGATCCACTCCAGAAATTGATGGCTGCCCGCGCCTTCGCCCGTCTCATGCGCGGCATCCAGGTCAAAAACGGCCAGCAAGGTCGCGATCAGGCCGGCGCGTTCGATCGCGCGGCCAATTTGAATGAAGCGCCAGCCCTCGCCGTGGGTCATGGTGGTATCCGTGATCCCCTGGAAGAGGTGGAGATCGTCGAGAGTCGTTGCAGGAAACTCAGCCAGCCCCGCGCTGCCGGAAGAAGCCTCCTCGGTGACGCGATGGTACATCCGGTTGAGCTGCTGCCACTGCTCGCTGCTGATCTGTTCGCGCACTTGCCTGGCGTTCTCGCGCGCGGCCGCGATGCATGCCGTGATGGAGGCGGAATTGGTTCTGTCAAAGGCCAAGGCCTGGGCGAGGGAGGAGAAATTTCCATTTCCATCCCAGACCAGTCCCCGGGGATTGGACAGCGCAGCCAGCACCCGCTTCCAGCGCTGCTCCTCGCTGGTGTCCGAGGGGTCCAAGGTCATACCGAAGTTCACATCGAGCAAACGCAACGTGTGCTCGGCCCGCTCAAGATAGCGGCTCATCCAATACAGGCTGTCTGCTACCCGCGAGAGCATAGAGCCTCCATCCCTATCATTGGTCACAAAGAAATCCCATCTTCGATGCTTCTGTATCCCTCCGCCGCCTTTGGTATCCGCTGCGGAAGGTCTTGTTGCCGACTGCGCGCGTCGTCATGCGCAGCTAGTGTGGTGAGTCTGAAGTTCATTGAACAATTTGGCGAATTGGAGTGGTCCGAAGAACAGCCCTCAGGGGCTAAAGCCCTATTGATTTTACGGCCTTTATGGCGCGACTAAAGTCGCGCCCTGATACAAAACAAAGTTCACTTCTTGAACGAACGAATGACTCAGGACACTAGGGGCTGTTCACAGGCATTAGCTGTGCAACACCCACGTGTCCTTGCTGCCGCCCCCTTGCGATGAGTTGACGACGAGCGAGCCCTTGCGCAGAGCCACGCGGGTGAGCCCCCCCGGCACTACCGACACCTTGTCGCCGTACAGAATGTACGGACGGAGGTCGACATGCCGCGGTTCGATGCTCGAGTCTTTTTCTCCTCCGCCGATGAGGCAAGGAGCGCGGGAAAAACTGAGCACCGGTTGAGCGATGTAGTTGCGCGGATTGGCCGAGATCAGGCGGCGGAATTGCTCCCGCTCCGCTTCACTGCTGTGCGGACCGATCAGCATTCCGTAACCGCCGGACTCCCCAACCGCCTTGACGACCAGCTTGTCCAAGTTCTCCAGGGCATGCTGCCGTTGTTTCAAATCAGTCATCAAAAATGTCTCGACATTCGGCAGGATCGGATCTTCCTGGAGGTAGTACCGGATGATCGCCGGGACGTAAGCGTAAAGAGCCTTGTCGTCGGCCAAGCCTGTGCCAAAAGCGTTGGCAAGTGTGACATTTCCAGCGCGATAGGCATTGAAGAGCCCGGCGACGCCGAGAATCGAATCGGCGCGGAAGGCCAACGGATCGATGAAATCGTCGTCCACGCGGCGATAGATTACGTCCACACGCTTGAGCCCGGCCGTGGTGCGCATGAAGACAACGTTGTTGTGAATGGCCAGATCGCGGCCTTCGACGAGCTCCACGCCCATCTGCCGGGCGAGATAGGTGTGCTCAAAGTAGGCCGAGTTATAGACGCCCGGTGTGAGCACCACGATCGTTGGGTCGGGCCGGCCCTCGGGAGCGAGGGAGCGCAACACGCCCAGCAGCACTTGCGGATAGTGCTCGATGGGCCGCACTCCATATCCGCGAAACGTCTCGGGAAAAATGCGCTTCATGACGCGGCGGCTGGTGAGCATGTAGCTGACGCCGCTCGGCACCCGAAGATTGTCTTCCAGAACGACGAAGCTTCCATCGTTCACGCGGAGCAGGTCCGTGCCGGTCACCGCAATGTAAATGTTGCGCGGTACCTGGATGCCGCGCATCTCGCGCCGGAAATGAGGGCAGGTGTAGACGATCTCGCGGGGCACGACGCCATCGCGCAAGATCTTTCCCTCGTGATACACGTCGCCGAGAAACAGGTTCAATGCCGTGATGCGCTGGATGAGACCGCGCTCGATCAGGTCCCACTCCGTTCCGGTGATGATGCGCGGCAGCATGTCGTAGGGAAAGATGCGCTCCGTCCCTTCCTGATTTCCGTAGACGGTGAACGTGATGCCCTGGGTCAGGAAGGACATGTCGGCGGAGTGCTTGCGGCGCATGAGCTCCTCTTCGGGAAGGTCCGCGAAGGTGTCGAGTAGCGCGCGATAGTGAGAGCGCACCTCTCCGTTCGGCGCAAACATCTCGTCGAAGGCATGGTCGAGGAAATAATTGCGCAGAGCTTCGGTCTGGAAGCGGCGGCTTTCGGCGCCGCCCTCCGGCGCGAGCAGGGCTGTGTTCCTTTCTCCGGAGGGAGATTGCGGAGTCTTCTGGCCGGCGGAGCCGGCAGCCTTGTCCGAGGGCGCGGTCATTGGCGCGCTCCAGTCGGGGCGCGGCGGTTCGCGTGCGCCTGAAGGAGCACTAAGGCAGATTTCCTGTCGCTATGAGACGCCAGGATCCGCGAGGTGCGGCTTTTCTCGGTAGAGCGTGTTTCATCCATAGCTGGCGATTGTTGTGCCCACGGACGAAACCCGCCCCCAAAGCGGGGCTCGTGCTGTGCCCCCATGCGGGGGGGCCCATCTATGAAACACACTCTAAAAAGCCGCGTTTGCCGCAGTTGTTTCGCAACACACCTACAGGAAATCTGCCAGGAAATCTGCCGTGGGGCCGCGAGGCGGCCCATTTTCTGGAAAGGCATGTCATGATCGACACCAATGCGACTGCGCATTCAAGCTCCTGATCGTGTGCATGCTTTGCTTGCTAGGTCTTGCAATCCGGACTGCTAACTCATTGTTTCCGATCACGATCCCCAAGGGGAAGCGGCACTCTGAACTTAGTTCGCCGATAACTCGAGTCCACAACCTCCAACCGGGCGATACGTCTCGAAAACATCGTCCCGGGACCTCCACATGGTGCGGAAAACCCGGTTCGCGTTTTCGTCTATCGCGGCGCACGGAAAACCGGAACCCCGGATAGCCTATTGTGAAAACACCTTAGCAGAGAGATGAAAGGTGTGTGTTGTAAGAATTTCTCAGATCGGGGTTTTCCGCAAGCGTAATCTCGCGGCCCGAAAGCATTTCATTTTTGGCGAAGGAAACTGTTCCGGAAGAAGGAGATTCTCAAATCCGGGGTCCGGCTGGGGAGAAGAACCGGCGGCAGATTACGGCTTCCGCTGCGCGACTTTGCCAGGCCATGTTTTCATTCGGCCCTGTACGCAACGCGGCCTTCGCTAATGGTGATGTGGACTTTGCCCAGCATCGCCGCGCCATCGAAGGGCGTGTTTTTGGATTTGGATTTGCTGGCCTGGGCGGCGAACTTCCATTCCGCCTTGGGATCGAAGATCACCACATCGGCAAAGGCTCCGACGGCCAAATTTCCCCTGCCCCGCAGATTGAGCACGTTCGCCGGCTGCGTGCTCAGCAGGGTGAGAATCCGGCTCAGCGAAACTTTGTGCTTCCGATGGAGCACGTCGAGCGCGAGCCCCAGCGCCGTCTCGAGTCCGGTGATTCCGTTGGGAGCGCGCTCAAACTCCCGCTCCTTTTCATGGGCGGCGTGAGGCGCATGATCGGTGGCGATGCAATCGATCGAACCGTCGAGCAATCCTTCGAGCATCGCCCGGCGATCGCTCTCAGCGCGCAGAGGAGGGTTCATCTTGGCGAACGTGTTGTAATCGCCGACCGCATCTTCCGTAAGCACGAAATGATGGGGAGCGACCTCGCAGGTCACGTGCAGTCCATTGCGCCGCGCCTTACGCACGGCATCGAGCGCGGCAGAGGTAGAGAGATGGGCAACGTGCAAGTGCGCGCGATTGTCTTTGAGGTCGGCCAGCAAGCGCAGGTCGCGCTCGACCAAACCGGCTTCGGCGGCAACCGGCATCCCCCGTAGTCCCATACGAAATGCGAGTGCGCCGGCATTGATGGAGCAGCCGGCGGTCAAGCGCGTATCCTCGGCGTGCTGAACCACGGGCAGCCCCGCGCGGGCCGCCGCCGCCAGAGCCTGGTGCATGATGCCATCGCCGAGGATCGGCTTGCCGTCGTCGCTTACGGCAACCGCGCCCGCGGCTTTGAGAGAGCCGTATTCGGTGAGCGCTTCGCCCATGCTGCCGCGGGTAGCCGCCGCAATCGGAAAGACCCGTATGCTTGCGCCCCGCTCCGGACTCTGCATCCAGCGCGTCGTCTCTACGGAATCATTGACGGGAATGGTATTCGGCATGGCGCAGACGGTGGTAAATCCCCCCGCCGCGGCGGCCGCGGTTCCGGTCGAAATGGTCTCTTTGTAACCCTGGCCCGGCTCGCGCAAGTGAACATGGATATCCACCAGTCCCGGCGCCACCACGCGTCCGGCGGCCTCGACAATTTCGGCGCCCTGCTGCTTTGCCGCCGCATTCAATTTGCCGGCAGGCTCGACGGCGGCAACCCGTCCGTCTTTGAGGAGCACATCCCGATCGGCATCGACGCCAGAAGAGGGATCGATCAGGTGGCCGCCGCGAATCAGTATCGTGGTCAATTCCGGCTCCTCGCCCCTGTCGTCTTGGACCCCGCTGCTTTTCCGGAAGGCCGCCGGCTCTTGCCTTCCGAGCCATTCCGCGCTTCTGGTTCCGGCCGGCTCTGCTGGTGCGGCGCTCCGTGCTTCTCTGACGTCACCGCCTGATCAGCAAGAGCGCGATAAACCAACGCCATGCGAATGGGCACCCCGTTGCGGACCTGCGCTGCGATGGCCGATTGCGGTCCATCGGCCACTTCGCTGGTAATCTCGAGGCCGCGAATCATCGGCCCGGGATGCAGCACGACGGCCTTGGAAGCCCGGGTCGAGAGGCGCTCCTGGTTCAACTGATAGCGGCTGGTGTATTGCTCGAGATCGATCTGGGTTCCGGCGAGGCGCTCCTTTTGAATGCGGAGCATCATGACCACCTGCGACTCTTCGAGCGCGCGGTCGAAATCCCGCTCGATTTGGATTCCTTGACCTAATTCCTGCGCGACCTCAGGCAAGAGCGCCGATGGCCCGCATAGGATCACGCGCGCTCCCAGCCGCGGGAGCAGCAGAGCGTTCGAGCGGGCAACCCGCGAGTGAAAAATATCGCCGGTGATCGAAACGGTGATCCCCTTCAGGGTCTGAGCATCCATCTCGCTGCCCGTGCGGCCCACCGCGTCGAGAATGGTTCTCAGGTCGAGCAGGGCTTGAGAAGGATGCTCATGCATCCCGTCGCCTGCGTTCAGCACCGGGAGGCCGGTCGCTCTCTGCAGCAGATACGGGGCTCCGGAGGAGAGATGGCGCAGAATAATGCACTCGGCTCCCAGAGCCTCAAGCGCGATGCCGGTATCTTTGAGGGACTCGCCCTTCTCGATGGACGAAGATTGCGAACTGATCAGCGCAGTATCCGCGCCGAGGCTTTTGGCCGCAAGCTCAAACGAGGTGCGGGTGCGGGTGCTCGATTCATAGAAGAGCAGCGCGATTCTGCGCTTGGCCAGTCTCGCGGCTCGCGCGACGGGCGCCTCGGCCTCAAGCTCCGCCGCCAGGCCGAGAATGGCAGCGACATCGCTATAGTCGAGATCGGTTACCGAAAGCAGAGAACGGCTGCGCGCCGTTTTCAGCCTGGAAGCCGCCTCCGCGCCGTCTTTTCGATGCAAGCTTGTCTCTAGAACTGGTCTCATAGATAGATTTGCGGCTCTAGCCAATAGCATGAGCCCCGCTTCGGGAGGCGGGTCTCATCCGTGGCTCCGGGGGGCGCGCACCGTTCATGAGACCAGTTCGCAGCGTCATGAAGTGGCGCCGGCTACCCGGCACGCTCCACCAGAATTACCTGTTCATCGCCATCCACTTCTTGAAGCCTGACTTCGACTACTTCCTGCGCGGTGGTCTGCACATGCCGCCCTACGAACGTGGCTTCGATCGGCAATTCGCGGTGACCGCGGTCAATGAGCGCCAGTAACTGTACCCGCTGCGGGCGGCCATGGTCGAAAAGCGCATCGAGGGCAGCGCGGATCGTTCTTCCGGTATAGAGCACATCGTCGACCAGAATGATGTGGCGGCCGACGATATCGAATCCAATCTCTCCCGGGCGCACCACCGGACGAAGCTCCTGGGTCGACAGGTCGTCGCGGTAGAAATGGATATCCAGCACACCTGTGTCGATGGGGTGCTTTACAATTCCGCCGATCAAAGCGCCTAAACGCTCGGCGAGCGGAGCACCGCGGCGCTTGATTCCGACCAGTCCAAGATTGCCGCCGCCATCGCTCTTTTCCACGATCTCATGCGCTAACCGCACCAGCGTGCGCTCAATCTCTGAAGCGGACATGATGCGGCCCTTCGCACGCAAATGGGAGGCGGAAGATAGTTCGATAGGTGTCATAGGGCTAAAACGTTTTTACGGTAGATGCCTCATGGGAGGCAAGTCCGGATCGAAGCGAAGCATGGTGAAATTCTCGTGAGAAAGGCGCACGTTGCAGCAAAACCTGTGCACTTGGCCTCCGCCGCTCAGCGCGCGACCTTGCGCGGCTTCAGAAAGCGGACACCGAGCGCACCGCCAAGCGTGGAGAAAAGGATGATTCCGACGGCGGTGGTTGCGGAGTTCATCAGAGTGAAGGCCGCCTTTCCCTCGGGTGTAAGCAGGAAATGGGTGTAGAGGCGCCATTCGGCTTGAGCGTCGGGATTCGACTGCACAAGCAGGGCCGCTTGCGCGATCGCCTTGCTGTAGACATCGTCGATCGACGCGCCCTGGTGCAACACGAAGCGGGCGAAAATGCGCGCAACGGCGGTGGCCGCGACGGAGGTATAGGCGGCAATCAGGCCATAAAGCGCCCCGATACGCAGGCCTGAACGGGTATCGAGCAGAAATCCCGGTGCGCGCCGGCGATAGAGCACGACAACCAGCATCGCTCCTCCGACGACCCACATGCACCATCCCCAGTAGAGCACCGCAATGGCGCTCAAGATTCCGGCCGGAATGGCGACGAGGAGAATCGCGCGAATGGCCACCGGCCACGCGATCCCACTCGAAGCCGGCGACAAGCGCACCGGACGCGGGGCGCCATATGCCACGGCGGCGCTATCCTCAGGCTCGAAACGCACCTGCGGAGCGCCACAGTTCGGACAAAAAAGATCGGGCGCGCTCAACGTCGCGCCGCATCGATGGCAAACTGCGCCCATGTGTCGAGGCTAAAGCATTTTTGCGTGAAGCGTATAGCCGAAAGCTGATCTGCCGCCCGGCGCCGCTCGCCCGAGGTATCGAAAATAGCGCGCACCAAGGAGAAATTCTGTTGGCAAAGATGCCCGCTGGCCTATACTTTGTCGAAAGACGGCAGGCGCGTCCCCTCACCGCGAAGGTTTTCTTCTTGGAGATGCCGGCATTCCGGCTGCGTGGGCTGACGCGAGATAGAAATGTACGGCGGCTTGCCGATTTCAAACGCGCATACGCCCATGGCGACAAACCTCTCCCAGCGCCGAACTTCGCAAAGGCCGGAAATCCCCGACAAGCTGTATTTCCGCATCGGGGAAGTGGCCCGCCTGTGCGACGTGGAGCCGTATGTTCTGCGCTTTTGGGAGAGCGAATTTTCGCAGCTTCGGCCCAACAAGAGCGGAACCGGCCAGCGGCTGTATCGCAAACGCGATGTGGAGATGGCGCTGCGCGTCAAACGGCTGCTTTACGAAGAGGGCTACACCATTGCCGGCGCGAAGCAGGTCTTTCAGGCGCAGGCCCGCGCCGGTAAAGCCGCAAGTCAGTCCGAGCTTCCTTTGGGCCAGCAGCAGAACGCGCAGCAGGCTCAGAGCCAATTGAACAAAGTCCGCAAGGAGTTACGGGATATTTTAGGGCTGCTATCGGCCCCCGTAAGGCGCGGCCGGGTTTCGGGACCCGCTCAGGTTTCCGGGAAGGAAAAAGAACCGGCGCCGACGGGCAGCGAGCTCTTCGATCTCTAAGCAGTCGAAGGGGATCGAAGTGGTTCGGCCAGCTCCCAAAGGCATCTCTGTGGCTTCGCGATCAGCCGGCGGATTCGTCTTGGCTGGACCGTCCGGCAGCTTGAAACGCGCCTTCCGTCGGCACAATCGAACCATACGTCATAAACCGTTCCATGGCTTGCATCGCGCAGCCTTGTCCACAGGCGTGGTAGAACTCGGTGCTCTGGCTCTCCGCGGCGTTCCACGGAATCAAGGTAAACCGGTGGTTCGGCTGCCCCGGATCAAAACACGGAACGTCGCCTAACGCCAACATCCACCAGTGGTTGGAGTCGCCTTTTTTTCTACCGCAGATGTCGCACGTAAACGAGACATCCCAAACCATCGCATCACCTCGAGCCCAACCGCTATCGCATTCCGACGGTAGCGTACAACCGGGCGCTCTTCCTCAAGAATCTGCTAGAGTATGGACGATTAGGGGCGCTTTCGGGAATACACAGTTTTTGGTTCAAACAGTACCTTTTTTCGCCTATGCATTCCTCGAATAACCTATCGTCTGGCGAAAACCGGTACCAAGGGTGAGTGCGCTTGACCTGCGCTGAATGCTCGTCCGCTAGCTTCCGGATTTCCCGGTTGCGCTGGAAGGATCTGGAACGGCTGGCCTTGTTTCAATATCCGGTGCGCTGCCGCCATTGCCATCACAGAACTTACGCCGGATTCCCCCTCGCCCTAATGCTGGTGCAGGCAGGGAGGGCCCGCCGGGCGCAGCGGGAGGAGCAGGCGCGCTCGCGGCAAAAAGACGATCTCATGTAACCGGATTGGCAAAAGGGAAGCCCATCTTCAGCAATGGGGCGAAGCCTCAGAGCGTTACATGGAGTCTGGGGACATTGAAAGTCTTTCCCGCTGCTCTTGCCCACGCGCGGACCGCGTAGCGGAGAGTTGACCTTATCAAGCATTGTCCTTCCTGCCAGTTGAACCTCCTGGGAAGAGTCCGCGCAAATACGATTCCACTTCCGTCCTCCCGGCATGTTGAGCCCAATCTGCCGGTGTGCCTTGCCAGATCACATCTTTCGCATCAAACCTCGCTCCACGTTCCGCCAGCAATTTAACAACGCTAAGGTGTCCGGCCAGTGCGGCCTGATGAAGAGGCGTGGAATGGCTATATGCCCCTGGCGGATTGTAGCGGTTGGGATCCTCTCCCGCGTCGAGCAGGGCGCACGCGATCTCAGTGTGACCGTACTGAGAAGCAAGGGCCAATGCCAAATGACGCTGCGCGGAATCCGATAACGGGAGGTGCCTGAGAAACTCTTCCGTCTTGCCAAGAGCCGCAAGAATTGGCAGGTCGGGGTTCGCACCCCATCGGATCAACTGAGACACCGCCTCGAATTCTCCGTGAAGAACGGCCGTCTGAAGTGGAGAATTCGGGTCGGCGCCATGTTCGCACAAGACGTCTATGAGCGGTATCTGTACCTTGCATTCGCGGGGCACACGGCCGGATACAACGAGACCGAGCGTGTCGTTGACGGATCTGTGTTCCGGGCCGGCTTCGAGGAGAATCACCGCGACATCGACAATGTTCGGAGGTAAGGTGCCATGCCGGACCGGATTCTCTGCAATGAATTCCAGTAGGCCGGGGTTACGAAAATAGTTGCCTCCCTCGAAGAGAACGCGCTGGTGGATGAGGTTGGGATTTGCCTCGAGAAGGAGCGATAAGCCGGAAACGTCGCCAGCATCGATCAGGTTGACTGCGTGACGGAAAACGGCGTCTTCGATTCGCTCGTGGTGCGGAAGTGCCAGATTGTCGCTCAGGCCGGGCTTCTCGATATGGTGCTTGAGGCGTACCCAGCTTGCAAATCCGTATTCGCGCGCGATGGCGAGCTGCGCGTCACTGAGGGTGAGGTGGGTTGAGAAGATTTCCCGGTCCGTGGCGAGGTGGAGACCTGGATGGAATTCGCGGAGGCGCTGTGCGCTGCTCCGTTCCCTCAGTGCGTGCTGGCGGATAAGATCTTTTGCTTGGTGCTTAAGGTGGTCGAGACTGGGATTTGCGGGAAGTTGCTTAGTCGGCACGGAGAACTTCCTTTCGTTCGCCCGAGGTCCGCATAAAAACGAGCTGAAAGTCAGTTCAGTCGAATTGAGAAGTTCATGGGTGGACTTCTGTCCTTTCCGCGGACCGGATGCGCCCCATACGCTAAGTTGAAAGCATACCGGGAAAGAAAACACACACACAAGTGTGCAACTCTAGCGGAGGCGCCCTAGATCTTTAGATCTGCTGTATCCGTCTAACCGACGGTACTGCACTAGCTCGGCGCCTAATTGACGCAAAAGCAGCCATCACCCTTTTCCAGAGCGTCTGGAGAACCGCTCTAGCTATAGCGGAAGAGGGCTTTGAAGCCGAAATCCATGTGCTGCTGGATATGGCAGTGGAAGAAGGTCAGCCCGGGCTGGTTGGCGGTAAAGTCCACGGTGGCGCGCCCGAAATACGGCACAACGACTGTATCTTTTACCGTACCCCCCGCGGGTTTTCCGTTGATGGCGACCAGCTCAAAGCTGTGACGGTGCAGGTGCAGCGGATGCGCGTCGTCGCTGCGGTTGTGAAAGACCAAACGATAGCGGGCGCCCTGCTTGAGCACAAATTCGTTCTCGTGCGGATACGACTTGCCGTTGACCAGCCACAGATTGAACTGGCCGGAGCCTTGCGGAACCTTCTCAAAGACCATGTCGATGGTCTGGTCGGGCGCCGCGCTCGAAGCGGCGCGGCCAAAGACGGTGTAATCCCAGAGAAGACTTTTCGGCGCGATCCATTGCGGGGTACCGCCCTGACCCGAGTATTCGATCACGATGCCGAGCCCTTCGTTGCGGATGTCGTCTTCGGGAGCACCCAAAATCCATACGCCGGGCTGGTTCATCTCGACAATCGCGTCGATCCGCTCGCCCGGACCTAGCAGCAAAACCTCCACCGGCTGCGGTACCTGAACCGGGTTTCCGTCGAGCGCCACAACTTGAAACCGATGCCCGGGGAGCGCGATTTGGCGGTTTTCGATGGCGCTGGCGTTGAGCAAATGCATCATTACCCGGTCGCCGGCCTTCACCCGGATCGGCTCGCCTGCGCCGAGGGCCTTGTCATTGATCGAGTACATCAGAGAGGTAACTTCAAGCCCGTTTGGACGGGGATCGAGCTGGGCAGGCCTCTCGGGCTGCTGGCTGCCCTGGGTCAGATCATCGTTGTCGACCATCTGGGTGTAGAAGGGCTCCCAGTCGCGCAGCGCGAGAAAGACTTCCTGGTCGAATTGGCCGGGGTTGTTCGCGCCCTCGATCATCACGAACCCAAACTGGCCGGTATAGCTGCCGCGGTGCAGATCTCCATTGGCCATGGCGTGGGAGTGGTACCAGCGCGTGCCCGCGGGTTTGGGTGTGAACTGAAAACGGCGGCTGCTTCCAGGGAGCACGGGCGGTGTGCCCTCTTCCTCCGTACCATCCACCTCCGGGGGAATCATCATGCCGTGCCAGTGGACGAACTCGGAGACATCAGTGCGGTTGATGACGTCTACGGTGACCGGGGTGCCCTCTTTCATACGCAGCAGCGGTCCGGGAGAGGAACCGTTGTAGCCGATGGTGCTGATGAAGTGGTTGGGAACCAGTTCGATGGTGACCGGCGCGATCTCAAGAGTGATGTCTGCCTTGCCCTGGGCTCCCGGTGGCGACGACGCCGGCCCCGGGGTTGAAGAAGACATTTGCATCTGGCCCAGAGCCCCCCTGGCCGCACTTGCTCCCAGGATGGCGGTCCCACCCAAGCGTAAAAAATCCCTGCGCTCCACGTTGACTCCCGAGGCGGCTTCTGCGGCGTGCTCGTGCGTTTGAGACGGACGCCGCCGGTGTTCCCCATCCTACTCCGGATGGCCAATCGAGGTTCGTGGTTCTATTGACCTTTGGGCTGCCGTATTTGCAGAGAAGCGAATGACCGATCTTGAAACTTCCCCACTCCCTTGCAACTGGCAGTTGCTGCGGTATGGGTTATCTCCACGCACCAGACGGCATAGGTGTCGACGATCGTCCGAGCCAGCGCTTTGGTGAGCGGCGGGAAAGTTTTCGATCGACATTCACGTCGCCGCTTTTGTCTCCCCCACAGCAAAATGCCGCTACGCATAGCACGGCGCGGCTGCTCTCTGATACCCTCCTGCCTATCGAGGTGAACCATGAGGATCCCGCTCCGCTTCGGGCTCGTGCTTCTTCTCTTTCTCTGCGTGGGCGCCGCCTTGCTGGCCCTTCAGGCTGGTGGTGGGGGATTCTTCGGCCGGCGCGGCTCAAGCGGTCCCTCTCTTTCCCAATCCCTCTCCGGCACCGACAAAGCCGAGTTCTCATGGTCGCGGCTGCGCTACACTCCCGTCGCCAGCGGATTCGGCGGCTACGGCAACGGCTACGGAGGATATGGGCGCGGCGGCTACGGCGGCGAATGGAGCTGGGCCCGCGACTATCCCAAAGCCGATCGCCAGTTCCTGTTGGCGCTCAAGCGGCTTACGCGCATTGACGGCCGATCGACCGAGCAGGTCGTCGATCTCGATAGCGACGACATCTTCAACTATCCGTGGATTTATGCCGTGCAGGTAGAAGATTGGACCTTCACGGACGCGGAGGCCAAGCGCCTGCGCGAATACCTGCTCAAAGGCGGATTCCTGATGGTCGACGACTTTCACGGCACCGCCGACTGGGATAGCTTCATGCGGGGAATGCGCATGGTCTTCCCCGACCGGCCGGTCGAGGATCTGGACAATAAAGACGAGATCTTCCACGTTCTCTACGACCTCGACGACCGATTCCAGGTGCCGGGAGAGCAGTACATCAACACTGGACACACCTATGAAAAAGACGGCTATGACCCGAAGTGGCGGGCCATCCGGGACGACAAGGGCCGGATCGTGGTCGCGATCTGCCACAACATGCACCTGGGCGATGCCTGGGAGTGGTCCGACAGTCCGGAGTATCCGGAAAAGTTTTCTGCCATGGCCTTCCGTATCGGGTTGAATTACATCGTTTACGGCATGACGCACTAAGATCGGTTTTCCCCGGCCGGGCCTTTTTGGAGGCGCGCTTTTCAAGGGGCTGGCCGGGCGAGGGAACCTTTCGTGGGAGAGGCCCGTCTTTTATGTGGCGGGGCATGACGCAGAAGAGAAGGTAGGCACGAGACCAGGGCCTATTAGCCCTAGGTTTTTAGGACCGAATTCGAATTCCAACCCAGGGTGGTGGCCTGTCCTGACGCGATGTTTCAGTTTCTTTTCAAGTACCCACTCTCGGTATTCGCGAAAGGCCAGTTCGTCTTTTTAGGGGCGTGGCCGCGGTGGCTGCTGCTGCTGTTGATCGCCGGCGCCGGCGCGGCGCTTGCCGCATCGTTCTGGTGGCGGCGAGCGGAGACGGTCCCGGTGCTGCGAAGCTGGCGGGCCGGGGTGCTGTGGGCTCTGCAGGCGGCCCTGGCTGTGCTGTTGCTGGTTCTGCTGTGGCAGCCGGCGATCACCATTGCCGAGCTGAAGCCGCAGCAAAACATCATCGCCGTCGTAGTCGACGATTCTCGCAGCATGGCCATCGCCGACCACGGAGCGGCGCGGGAAACCCAGGCCATCGAGGCATTGTCGGGGGGCGTGCTCGGCGCGCTCGGCAAAAACTATCAGGTCCGGCTCTACAGCCTCGATAGCCAGCCTAGCCGCATCGCGAGCTTGAGCGAGCTGCATCCGCAGGCTGCGGCTACGCGCATCGGCGACAGCCTGATCCAGCTCGTGAACGAGACCAGCGACCTGCCCATTGGCGCGATCGTGCTCTTGAGCGACGGCGGAGACAATACCGGAGGAATCGGGGCCGACACGATTGCCGCGCTCCGCCAACGCCGCATTCCCGTGCATTCGATCGGTTTCGGCGACGAAAAGACGCCCAACGACGTGGAGCTCGACGATGCAGTCATCGTCCCGCGCGCGCTTGAAAATTCGCGATTGCAAGCGACGATCACCTTCCACCAGGGGGGATACTCGGGCCGCAAGTCCACTCTGGCCATTCGGGATGGAAATCAGGTGCTGGCATCGCAGCCGGTCGAGTTTGCCGCGGACGGCGCAACCCAGACCGAGACTTTGCCTTTCAATTCGGGCACGGCAGGCGCACGAACGCTGACCATTTCGCTCGATCCCATGCCGGGCGAAACCAACCGCGCCAACAACACGATCACACGTCTGCTCAACGTCAATGCGGACAAGCGGCGCATCCTTTACGTGGAGGGCGAGCCGCGATGGGAGTACAAGTTCATCCGCCGCGCGGAGGACGACGATCCGGATGTCTCGGTGGCTTCGATGCTGCGCACCACGGAAAACAAGATCTATCGCCAAGGGATCGACACGCCGGAGGAGCTTGCGGACGGATTCCCTTCGCGAGCAGAGGATCTTTTCGCCTACCAGGGAATCATTCTCGGATCGATCGAGGCCGGCTATTTCACTGCGGCGCAGCAGGATCTGATTCGGCAGTTCGTCGATCGCCGCGGCGGCGGGCTGCTGATGCTGGGCGGCCGCTTCGGGCTTTCCGATGGGGGCTGGGGCAGCTCGCCGGTCGCCGACACGCTGCCGGTCACGCTCCCCGCCAGCAGGACGACCTTTCGCCGCTACCCGGCTACGGCGGAGCTGACGCGCTCCGGCCTGGATAGCGTAGTCACGCGGCTCGATGATGACCCGGCACGCAATGTGCAGCGCTGGAAGACGCTGCCCTACCTGATGGATTACCAGGAGCCGGGAACGCCGAAGCCCGGCGCCCTCGTCTTGGCCAACATGCGCGCCGCGGGCCATGCGATGCCTCTCCTGATCACGCAAAACTTCGGTCGCGGACGTACCGCGGTGCTCGCCACTTCCGGTACCTGGCGGTGGCAGATGAGCCTTCCCCTCGGCGACCCCACCCATGACATGTTCTGGCGGCAGCTTCTGCGCTGGCTGGTCGTCGACACCCCGGGGCCGGTCGTTCTCACGGTTCCGAATTCCATGATTTACGACAGCGGCCGCATCCATTTCTCGGCCGATGTACGCGACGCCCAATACCAGCCTGCAGCCGATGCGCGGGTGCAAGCCCACGTGCTCGGCCCGAACGGCCTCTCCGCCATGGTCGAGATGAGCCCGGTTGCCAACACTCCGGGAATCTTCGCCGCGGATTGGAATTCGCCCCAGGCCGGCTCCTATCTGGTCGAGGTGACGGCGCAGCGCGGCGACCAACAGTTGGGCCGCGACACGCTGACCTACCAGCGTCTGGATGGCGTGGCGGAAAACTTCCACACCGGCCAAAACCGCGGCCTCCTCGAAAAGCTCTCCTCGGAAACCGGCGGCCGCTATTGGCGTCCGCAGGATCTTTCGCGCCTGCCGGAGGAGATCCCCATCTCGGATGCAGGCATCACGATCCGCAACACCAAGCCGCTTTGGAATATGCCAGCGCTTTTCCTGCTGATCTTTCTGCTGATGTTTTCCCAGTGGCTGCTGCGCCGGAAATGGGGAGTCGTATGATGCGGGCCGCGGCGGGATGGGGCGTGAAGCTTTGCGCGCTGGGAATGCTGCTCTGCCTGCCCGCGCGCGCGGCAACCTATTTCGTAACCGTCGCAGGTTTGGGCGGGGAGCCCGATTACGAACAGCGCTTTACCGGCCTGGCCAAAGATCTTGACCGCATTGCCAAGGGCTCAGGCAGCGACGCGCACGTATTCACCCTGATGGGCGCCGATGCAACCCAGGCCCATCTGACCGCGGTGCTGGGCGAGGTGGCAAGCCAGGCCAAGCCGCAGGACGATTTCGTGCTGGTGCTGATCGGGCATGGATCGTTCGACGGTGTCGAGTACAAGTTCAATCTGCCGGGGCCCGATATTTCTGCCACCGAGCTGGCGCAGCTCTGCAATCGCATCCCCTCCCGGCGCCAACTCATCGTGAACACCACGAGCTCCAGCGGAGGCTCGGTCGCAGCGCTCGAAAAGCCGGGCCGCGCGGTGGTGGCGGCTACGAAATCGGGAACCGAGAAAAATGCAACTGTATTTGCGCGCTATTGGGTCGAGGCTCTGGAAGACCCCACCGCGGATACGGATAAAAACGAAGCCGTCACGGCGCTGGAGGCCTTTCAATATGCCGATGCCAAGACGGTGGACTTCTACCAGACACAGAAGCGGCTCGCGACCGAACACGCCGTCTTTGAGGACACCGGCAAAAACGAGCCGGTACGGGCCGCTTCGACCGCCAACGGAGAGGGGCTTCTGCTCCAGAACTTCACCCTGATCCGTACGGGTGGGGCGCTGCGCGCCGCCAACGACCCCGCCAAGCAAGCGCTCATCGCCAAGAAAGAAGCGCTGGAGCAGCAGATCGACGTACTCAAGTATCAAAAGGCTGCCATGGACCCCGCCGATTACAAAGCCCAGTTGACGAAAGCGCTGGTGGATCTGGCCCATGTGCAGCAGGAGCTCGACAAATGAAGCGGCGGGCACAAGCTTTCGCAATCCTGCTGCTGGGCGCGGCCTTTGCCCCTCCCCTGTTTGCCGTCACGCCGCCGGATTGCTGGCTGCTGACCAAGCACGGCCATCAGGACGAGGCCAAGGCCTGTTATCAATCGCTCACGCAGGCGCACGATCCCTACCTGCGCGCCGAAGGCGACTGGGGCCTGCAGTTGTATGACGATGCCAACAACGAGTTCCGGGCGGCGGTGGCGCAATCGCCTGACAACGCGAACGACCGCGTGCGCTGGGGAATGCTGCTGCACGAGCGGTTCAACAACACAGATGCGGAAGGGCTCTTCAACGAAGCTCTGAAGATCGACCCCAAGGACGCCCAAGCCTATCTGGGGCTGGCGATCCTGAGCGAGGATGGCTACGACGACAAGGCGGTCGAATACACGGCCAGGGCGCTTACGCTCGATCCCAAGCTGGTGGAGGCGCATGAGCTGATGGCCAACATCGCGCTCGAAGACTCCGACCCCGCCGGCGCCGCCAAAGAGGCCGATGCGGCCATCCAGCTTTCCCCGGATGCGCTCGACGCCATGGCCGTTCACGCCGCGATTGAAGTCCTGGCCGACCGCCCTCCGGATGCGTGGCTGGAGAAGATTCGCCAGGTCAACCCCAGCTACGGCGAGGGCTATGCCATCGTCGCCCATCACCTGGTGCTGAACTACCGCTATGAAGACGCGGTCGACTACTACCGCAAGGCCATCGCCGCCGATCCCGGGCTTTGGTCTGCCCGCTCGGAGCTTGGCATCAACCTGATGCGCCTGGGCCAGGAAGACGAACCGCGGCAGCAGCTTGAAATGTGCTACAACAACGGCTACCGCGACGCCGCCACTGTCAACAGCCTGCGCCTTCTCGACAGCTACAAGGATTTCGTCACCTTCAAAGACGACACCACGATTCTCAAGCTCAAAAAGAGCGAGGCCGCTCTTCTCTATCCCTATTTCGAGGATGTTCTCAAGCGGGCCATCGCCACCTACCAGGCAAAGTACAAGATGACTCTGCCCGGTCCGGTGCAAGTGGAGGTCTATCCGGACCATGAAGACTTCGCCGTCCGCACGCTCGGCATGCCGGGCCTGGGCGCGCTGGGCGTCACGTTCGGCGAGGTCGTCGCCATGGACAGCCCCTCGGCCGCCAAGCCCGGCGACTCCCTCTGGGCCAGCGTGCTCTGGCACGAGATGAGTCACGTCTATATCCTCACGGCGACCAACCACCGGGTGCCGCGCTGGTTCACCGAAGGCCTCGCAGTGCATGAAGAGACGCAGGCCTCTCCCGAATGGGGCGACCGGATGACGCCCGACATCGTGGTCGCCTTGCGCGACAAAAAACTGCTGCCGGTAGCCGATCTCGACCGCGGCTTCGTGCGTCCGGAGTTTCCCGACCAGGTGCTGGTTTCCTATTACGAAGCGGGCCGCATTTGCGATTACATTCAGAGCCGCTGGGGAGCCGACAAGCTGCTCGCAATGGCACACTCCTTCGGCCAGCTCAAGACCACGCCCGAGGTGATTCAACAGGATCTCGGAGTCGCGCCGGAGCAGTTCGACAAAGACTTTCAGACTTGGCTTTACCAGCAGGATGGAGGGCCCGCCGCGCACTTCGACGAGTGGGTGGCGAAGTTGAAGGATCTCGCCCAGCAGGCGCAGAACAAGAACTATGCCGCCGTGTTGCAAGAGGGCGAAACGGTGCGCCAGCTCTATCCCCAGTACCTCGGCGACGCCAATGCCTATGAATTCATGGCCGACGCCTACCAGGCGACGGGGGACAAGAAAGGCGAGGCGGCGATTCTCACCCAGTATGAGAAGATTGGCGGCCGTAGCCCGGCGAGGCTGAAAGAGCTTGCCGCGCTCGAAGAGAGCCTGGGAGAGCCGGCGGAGGCGGCAGCCACTCTCGACCGCATCAACTACATCGATCCCGTGGGGGATGAAGATCTGCACCGCCATCTCGGCAACCTGTGGCTGGCGCAGAAGAATTATGCGGGCGCGATCCGCGAGTACAACGCCGTGCTGGCCTCTCATCCTCTGGACGTAGCATCGGCGCATTTCAACCTGGCCCAGGCCTACCTTGCCGCGGGCCAGCGGGACAAGGCGCAGGACAACGTTCTGCAGTCTCTCGAAGCGGCGCCAGATTACCGCCCGGCCCAGCAAATGCTTCTCGAACTTCAGGATTCGGAGAAAGGCAAATAATTCCATGGCTACAACGACCGAACCGACGTTGGACGCTCAAGAACTCAAGCGGCGCATCGACCGCTTTCACGCCGTGCGCAATGGCATTCTGGGCCAGGTGCGGCAGGTGATCGTCGGGCAGCAAGAGGTGCTCGACCAGATCCTGTGCGCGCTCTTTGTGGGAGGCCACTGCCTGATTACCGGATTGCCGGGAACGGCGAAGACCCTCATGGTCCGCACGATCGCGCAGACCCTGGGCCTGGAGTTCAAGCGCATCCAGTTCACGCCCGACCTGATGCCCTCCGACATTACGGGGACCGACATTGTCGAGGAGGATGCCGAGACCGGCCACCGCCGCTGGACCTTCGTTCCCGGACCGATCTTCGGCAACGTCGTTCTGGCCGACGAGATCAACCGCACTCCTCCTAAAACCCAGTCGGCTCTTCTCGAGGCGATGCAGGAGATGTCGTGCACGGTGCGCGGCAACCATTACAGTCTGCCCTCGCCCTTCTTCGTGCTGGCAACGCAGAACCCGATCGAGCTCGAAGGCACGTATCCGCTGCCTGAAGCACAGCTCGACCGCTTTCTCTTCAACACCGTTCTCGACTACCTGAGCGCGGAAGACGAGGTGAAGGTCGTGGATCTCACCACCGCCACCCGCGCGGTCCAGGTGGAGGCGGTAACGAACGCCGCCGAAATACTCGGCTTCCAGCAATTGGTGCGCATGGTGCCGATTGCCGAATCGCTGGCCCGCTACGTGGTCGCGCTCGTCCGCGCCACGCGCCACTCCAGCGGCACAGCTCCCGAGGTGGTCAAGAAGTACGTGAATTACGGGGCCAGCGTGCGCGCAGCACAATTCATCGTGCTCGCATCGAAGGCCCGGGCGCTCTCTCGCGGGCGCTACCACGTGGCTTATGAGGACATCACTTCCTCCGCCATTCCGGTTCTGCGGCATCGCATTCTGCTGAATTTCCATGCGGAATCGGACCGCGTCGACTCGGAAGAGATTCTCCGCCAACTGCTCAGCCAGATGCCGCCGCCTAAGGAATCATGAAATGCAGCGTTTTCTCGATCCATCGGTGCTTGCCGGCATCTCGAATCTCGAGCTGATCGCGCGGACGGTCGTCGACGGCTTTGTCGCGGGCCTGCATCGCTCGCCGGACTTCGGCTTCAGCCAGGAGTTCGCCGAGTACCGCGCCTACACGCCCGGTGACGACCTGCGCCACGTTGACTGGAATGTTTACGCGCGCACCGAGAGAGCCTACCTCAAGCGTTATCGCGGCGAGACCAACAGCTTGCTGACTGTGCTGCTGGACGCGAGCAATTCGATGAAGTTCGCCTCTCACCGGGTCACGAAGATGGACTATGCGCGCTACGCCGCCGCCTGCCTCTTCTATCTGGCGATTCACAGCCAGCGCGATGCCGCGGGGCTCATTGTTTTCGACGACGAAGTGCGCAACTACATTCGCCCCTCGACGCGCCAGGGGCAGCTCAACCGGCTGTTGAGCGGCCTGGAGCAAGCGGAGCCACGGGCGCGCACCGACTTCGCAAAACCCCTCGAACATTTCCAGTCGTTTTTGCGCCGCCGAGGACTCGTGATTCTGATCTCCGACTTCTACCAGAAGCCTGAGACCATCGTGCGCACTTTTGAGCCCCTGCGCTTCCACGGGAACGAGGTGGTTCTGTTTCACGTGCTCGATCCGGCGGAGGTTCATCCGGATCTCGGCCAGCCGGTGGTGCTCGTGGATCTCGAAACCAATGAGGAGATGGAAGTCACGCCCGCGTACGCGCGCGGCGATTATGCGGCCAAAATGGACGCGCACATCGTCGATTTGCGCCAACGCGCGCGGGGCGCGGGCCTCGATTATTTTCTGCTTCAGACCGATCGTCCGCTCGACGGCGTGCTGCGCGAATATCTCTCGCTGCGCCAGGGGAGGGATTGAGTGGGCCTTCTCTCTCCCTGGTTTCTCGCCGGAATTCTCGGGCTGGGCCTGCCGCTCTACCTTCATCTGCTGCGGCGCCATGTGCGGATCCCGCGGCCATTCAGCTCTTTGATGTTTTTCGAGAGGCGGACGCAAAGCTCGATCCAGCACCGCCGTCTCCGCTACCTGCTGCTGCTCTGCCTGCGGCTCGCGCTGCTGGTGCTGTTGGTGCTGGCCTTTGCCGATCCCTATATCAACCGGCCCGCCGCGCAGCAGGAAAGCGGAAAGCTTCTGCTGCTGGTTCTCGACAACTCCTTCAGCATGCACGCCGGCTCCAGAATGGCGGACGCGCGCGCACAGGCGCTTTCGGTGCTTGCGTCGCGGCCGGGTGGAGAGCCGGCGCAAATCATGACCTTGGGTTCCGAGCTTGCGTCCCTGACGCAACCGATCCGCGACCAGGGCGCACTCCGCGCGGCGGTGCAAGGCATTCAGGCGGGAGACACGCGCAGCAATCTGGGCGAGTTCGCGCGCGCGATCCGCGCGATGGCCGCAAGCCTACGCACGCCGATCGAGCTGCACTTCTTCAGCGACATGCAGAGATCGGGCATGCCCGCGAGCTTCGCCGAGATGGCCATGCCGGGCAATGTCTCGCTGGTTCTGCATCCGGTGGCAAAGGCAGCCCAGCCCAACTGGACAGTTGAGAGCGTGAACGCTCCAGGCAGGGTGTGGGAGACGAAGACGGCCGGGGTGTCGGCGGTGATCGCGGGGTATGGCACGCCCGCAGCCACGCGCACGGCCTCGCTGGTCGTGAACGGCAAAACCGTCGCCTCCCGCAGCGTGCAGGTACCCGCAGGCGGCAGCGCAACCGTCGACTTCCCGGGGCTCGACGTCCCTTTCGGGTTCAGCCGCTGCGCAATCAAAATCGATTCCGCCGACACTCTTCCGGCCGACGACCAGAGCCTGTTCACGGTCGAGCGCAGCGATCCGGTCGATATCCTTTTGGTCCACGAGGCGAATGACTCCCGCTCGCCGGTCTATGTTGCCACCGCTCTTGCCGCCGCCGCGGGCGACGCGTTTCACGTCCATTCGGTCACCGTGGAGCAGGCGGCCAATCTCGATGCCTCGAAGTATCCGCTGGTCGTGCTCTCCGGCGCCTTAGCCCTGCCTTCCTCCTTTGAAAACAGCGTGTTGAAGGCGGTGCGTGCCGGGGGGAGCGTGCTTGTCGCGGCGGGAACCTCCCCTGCCCGGAACGCGCGCATCCCGGTTCTGGGCCTTGCGATTCTGGGAGACAACGATTACACCCGCAGCGGAGACGGCTACCTCATGGTGGGAGACGCGGACACCGCCCACCCCGCGATCAGCCAGGCCGGACGCTGGGCGGGAGTAAAATTCTTCTACGCCGTGCGGGTCGATCCCCTCGACCGGCAAGGCAACCAGCAGGGAGACATCCGTGTCGTCGCCCGGCTTTCCGACGGCACGCCACTTTTGCTCGACGAAACAATCGGCGAGGGCAAGGCCATGCTGCTTACGTCTGGCCTCGACAACCTGACTAACGATTTCCCTCTCCACCCTATTTTTGTGCCTTTTGTCGAGCAAACGGCGCGTTATCTCTCCGGCGCCGGCAGGCGTAGCGGCTCGGCCCTGGTGGATTCGTTGCTGGAGCTGCGCAACTCGCGCGAGCAAGGCGTCGGCGTGGAGATCGTCGATCCCTCGGGCCATCTGCCGCTCTCTCTCAAAGAAGAGGAGAGCGTGCAATCCTACCGGCTTCCCAGCGCCGGCTTCTATCAACTGAAGCTCGCCAATGGCCGCCAGGATGTGATCGGCGTGAATGCCGATCCACGCGAATCCGATCTCGCAATCATGCCCCAAGAAACGCTGGCGCTGTGGCGCGGGAGTGCGAACGCCGCGGCTCCCCAGGGAGATTCCAAGAATTCCGGGAAGGCGGGAGCGCCTCCTTCTCAAGAACCTTATGGGCTCTGGTGGTACGTCCTTCTTCTGGCGCTGGCTGCAGCCGGAGCGGAGTCCTGGTTCAGCAGCCGATATCTGGGTACGAGGGCGGAGGAGCCATGAGTACACGGGGAGATCTCAATTCCTACATCCAGCGGCTGGAGCGGCGTCTCCGGATGGGCGTTATTCTGCGCGGAGCGGCGGTTTTGGCTGCCGCGGCCCTGGGAACGACCGTTGTCCTGGTCCTCATCCTCAACCTCTTTGCCTTTTCGCACGCAAGCGTGGGCGGCGGCCGCGCGGTTCTGATCGCTCTGCTGGCTCTTGCGGTAGCCTTTTTTCTCGCCATTCCACTCTCCCGGCTCAATCGAAGGAGCGCGGTCGGACGGGCCGAGAGCCAGTTCCCGCAGCTCAACCAGCGACTTGTAACCTTTGCCGAGCGGGACAGAAATGCCGACGATCCTTTTCTGGATCTCTTAGCCGCCGATACGCTGGATGCAGTTCGCGAGGCCACACCCACCCACATGGTTCCCAACGGCCGGCTGCTGGCCCTGGCAGGCGGCGGATTGGCGGCGCTGGGCGTGCTTCTTTGGGTCACGTTGGCCGGACCGGGCTGGTTTGGTTACGGCGCATCCTTGCTGTGGGCGGGCCAACATGCGGGCAAGGCGCCCTATTACGACATCCATATAACCCCCGGCAACGTCACCGTGCGCCGGAATGCAGACCAGCTCATCACCGCGCTGCCGGTCGGCGTCCAGACCAACCAGGTACGGCTCTACGCGCGTTATCAGAACGGCACCCAATGGCAGCAGGTCTCCATGCAGCCGCGGGCGGGAGCTTCCGGATTCCAATTTCTTTTCGCCGGCCTGACTCAGGGACTCGAATATTACGTGGAGGCAGGAGCGGTCCATTCCCGCCATTACTCGATTCGCGTGGTCGACATGCCGTCGGTGAAGCGCATCCGCGTGAACTATCGCTATCCGTCGTGGGCGGGATTGAAAGATGTGACCGAGGAGCAAGGCGGAGACCTGCGCGCGCTTCAAGGCACGAAAGCCGATCTCGATGTCATCACCGACCGCCCCCTCAAGCAGGGCGTGCTGATTCTTGATGACGGCACGCAGATTCCTCTCACCGGCGGCCAGGGCAACGTCTACAAGGGCACGATTGCGATCCAGAAGGATGGCATCTATCACGTGGCGGCGCCCGATCACGGAGAGATGGTCCGGCTCTCCGGCGACTACTTCATCGAAGCCAATCCGCCGCAGCCTCCTGAGGTCGAGGTCGACCGACCGGGGCGCGACTATCACGCCAGTCCCATTGAAGAGGTCACGGTCGCGGTCAAGGCCAGCGACGATTATGGGCTTAAGGGGCTCGCGCTGCACTACTCGGTCAACGGCGGACCCGACCAGACGGTCGACCTGCTGAAGCAGAAAGGGGCCAAGCAGGCTGACGGCTCGACCACGCTTTCTCTTGAAAACTTCAAGCTTGTTCCCGGCGACGTCATCAGCCTTTACGCCACGGCGAAAGATGCCCGGGCCGATGCCCACACCGATATCTTCTTCGTGCAGGCCGATCCCTTCGAGCGCGACTTCACCCAATCCCAAACCATGGGAGGCGGGGGCGGAGGCGGAGGGGGAGGCCAGGGCAATCAGCCGGGCGATATCTCGCAGCGGGAGAAGGAAATCATCGCCGCCACCTGGAAGCAGCAGGGCGATAAGTCTTCGCCGCAGCAGCAAGCGGCATCGACCGCGGACTTTCTTTCCGGAGTGCAATCGAAGCTCGCGGATCAGGCGCAATCGCTCTCCTACCGGTTGCAGAGCCGCGAGATGGACGAAGACAACGAGGAGTTCTCCAGCTTCGTTCATGACATGAACGATGCGGTCCAAGCCATGGGGCCGGCGGCGGACAAGCTGAAGCAGAAGAAGTGGCGGGAGGCGATGCCGAGCGAGCAGAAGGCCCTGCAGAGTCTGCTGCGAGCGGAAGCGACCTTCCGCGAGATCGAGGTGGCCTTCGGCAACCGGGGCGGCGGCGGTGGAGGAGGAGGCGGGGGCAGCGCCGGACGCGACCTTGCCAGCCTCTTCGACCTGGAGCTCGATACGCAGAAGAATACGTATGAAACTGCGCAGACAGCCGATTCTTCCACATCGCGGAGTCAGCAGGTCGACGACGCACTGCGCAAGCTCGACGATTTGGCCCGGCGGCAGCAGGAGCTCGCCGATCAGCAGCGCAACCAGACCAGCCAAAGCGTCCAGGATCGCTGGCAGCAGGAGATGCTGAAGCGCAACGCCGAAGAGTTGCAACGGGAACTGCAGCAGTTGGCGCAAAATCAGCAGGGCGGTCAACAGGGCAGTCAGCAAAGCGGCCAACAGAGCGGTCAGCAGGGCAGCCAGCAAGCGAGCCAACTGGGAGGGGCGCAAGGGGCTTCGGGTCAATCTTCGGCTTCGGGCGGACAATCTTCCGGCAGCCCATCGCAACAGGCTTCGCAACAAGAGGCGCGCCGGGCTCTGGACCAGCTTCGCCAAGCCACCGATGCGATGAATCGAGCAGGCTCGGGGCAGGATCGCGATGGGGCAGCCCGTCAGGCGGCAGACCGTTTGCGCGACGCGACCAGCTCTTTGGGCGGGCTGCAACAGCAGCAGGCCTCAGGCCGCCTGGATGGCATGGCGAGAGATGCCGACCAGCTCAAGAACGAAGAGCAGGCGCAGGACGAGAGCATGCGCAAGTTCTTTACCGGGCAGCAGGGTGAAGGCGGCGCCTCGCAAAACGGCCAGTCGCGGAACTACCAGCAGACCTATCAACAGGTGCAGCAGCTCGCCAACGATCGGCAGCAACTTTCGGATGGATTGACCCAACTGCGCCGGCAGATGCAGCAGGCCGAGCGCGAGCTCGCGCCAACGCAACGTTCCGCCGCGTCGAAGCTTCGCGATGCGCTCGGACAGGTTGACAGCAGCGACCTGATGACCCGGACGCAGCATAGCGCCGATTGGCTGCGGCGGGGCATCGATCCCGCTTCCAATGGTTCGGAGGCGAGCCTGGGCAGCGGCTTCCAGCAACTCAGCCAACAGATCCATGAAGCGCAGCAGGCGTTAGGGAGCGGCAACGGGAATGGGGACGGACAACAACAGCAGGACACGCAGAATGCGCTGGAGCAGGTGAGAAGGCTGCGCGACCAATTGCAGGGAGCGAATGGCCTCAGCCGCAACGGACAGAACGGCCGCGACGGGCAGCAGGGCCGCAATGGCCAACGCGGACAGAACGGCCAGCAGCAGGCGCAGGCCGGCCAGAATGGCCAGGCAGGCCGCGGCGGACAGAATGGCCAAGGGAATGCACCCGGGCAAGGGAACCAGCCCGGTCAGCTTGCGCGCAATGGCCAGCAGGGACAGCGCGGCCAGGGCGGAGCCAATGGTCAGATCGGACAAAATGGCCAGCTTGCCCGGAACGACCAAAATGGCGGAGCGATGAATGGCCGCGCGGGCGATGCTCGCGGCGGCGGCGACAACCGCGGAGGAAACATCGACGGCGGCTGGGACACCGGCAACAATTCCAACCTGCCGCAGCCGGTTGCGCCTGACAGCGCGGCGCCTCCGCCCGATACCGAGGCTGCCGTCGAGCAGGAGCTGGGCGAGCTTCATCAGGTGCAGCAGTCGGTCCAAAACGATCCGGAAATGCTGAACCAGGTCCAGCAGCTCATCCGCGAAATGCAGGGCCTGGATCCTCGCCGCTTCCCCGGCAATCCGGAGGTGTACGAGCAGTTGCACACGCAGGTGCTGGCGGATGTCGATAAGCTCGAGCTGCGTTTGACGACGGCCCAGCAATCGGGGCAGATTCGCAGTACGGCCGGCGACGCCGTTCCCGCCGGATATCAGGATGCGGTCGCCGAGTACTTCAGGCAACTGAGCAAGGGGCACTGAAGGGGAGTGATCAGTGGTTAGTGACTGTCTGCGGTGCGATGTTGATCTCCGAACTGATCACTGACAACTAAGAACTGACAACTAGAATTGCAGTGGTCAGTGGTCAGTTGTCAGTAAGCGGCGCTGATTCCTGAAGCAGCGAGTCAGCGAGTTAGCAACCCAGCAGGTCAGCAGAGGCCTCGCGACCGGGGATGGCACATTGCCAGGGAGCGGCCGCGATGCGATGCTGATCTCCGGCAACTAAAGCATTTTCGGAAATGGTGTAGACCGAAGCCGCGGGCCCGGAGTGGATTTTTCCTCAAGAAAAATCCACCTATTGGGACCTCAAAAGTTCACAGTATTTCCGAAAATGCCATAAGAACTGATTCACTTCGGAGCTTCCTTGAGCATTGCAACCAAACAAGGTGATGGAGGCGAAACCTCCCTGGCAGGCGGCCTGCGCGTCTCGAAAGCGGATCTTCGGGTCGAAACTTACGGAACCGTCGATGAGCTCAATGCCACCCTGGGCTTTGCCCGCAGCATTTGCCGCAACGAAGAAGTCTGGCGCTGGAGCGAAGAGATCCAGAAGACCCTCTTCCGCGTGGGCGGTGCGCTTGCGACTCCGCCTGAGAGCCGGAGGGAGGGAAAGCAGCCCGCTGGTCCGCTGGTGACGACGCAGGATGTCGATGTATTGACGGAGATCGTTCACGCGATCGAGGCGCGGCCGGGCATTCTCTCGGACTGGTCGATTCCCGGAGCGCTGCCCGATGCCTCCGCGTATGACATCGCGCGCACGGTCTGCCGCCGCGCGGAACGCCACATCGTGCGGCTGGCGGAGAGCGATGCATCGATCACAGATGCTGTTCTGCCCTACATCAACCGCTTGTCCGACGTGCTTTGGCTCTTTGGACGGCTGTTGGAGCTGGATGCGGGAGTCGATTCCAGCTTGCGCGATCCGGAGAAGAGCGGCCCTCGCTGGTCGCGCGCCTGGTGAGCGGCAGAATCAGCACAACTGTACCGAGCCGGATATCTGCCGGACTGAATTTGTTATCAGGAAAAATCCAACCTCCCAGAGATTCGGCCGGGTATCCCTATGCCGATTCTGCTTTAGAGTGGAGCCATCAGCCGTTGCCGGATGCGCATGATGAGCGCATCGCGGCTTTCTTGCAGAAAGAAATGGCCGCCGGGAAGAATCGATAAATCGAAGGCCTGCGAGGTATGCACGCCCCAGCCTTGCATCATCGAAGCGGGGACGAGCGAATCGCTCTCGCCCGCAAAAGCGCTGATGGGGCAGTCGAGCGGCGGCTGTTGCGCGCAGATGTAGCTCTCGTAAATGACGAAATCGGCGCGCAGCGACGGCAGAAAGAGAGCGAGGATCTCCTCCTGCTCCAATATCTTCGCCGGAATGCCGCCGTAGCGTTTCTGTACAGCCTCGAGAAATTCCGGGTCGGGCAGAGCACTGAGCGGCGGCCGGGTGGGGCCGAGTTGCGGAGGTTTCGCGCCGCCAACGAAGAGATGACGGGGACGAGGGCCGCCTCTGCGGCACAGGCTGCGCGCCAGCTCCAGCGCAAAGATCGCTCCCAAGCTATGCCCATAGAGGGCAAAGCCACGGTCTTCCAGATCGGGAAAATTTGCCGCAACCTCGGCGACAGCCTCTTCCGCCGTGCGCAGCGGACTCTCGGTCAGTCGTGTGCCTTTTCCCGGCAATTGCACCCCTGCCACGCGGATCTCGGGGCGCAGCCGCGCCACCCAATCCATAAAGAGATAGGGGCTGCCGCCGGCGTAAGGGAAGCAGAGCAGCGGAATCCCGGGAGAGCTTTCCCAGTTGGCGGGGACCAAGAGTTGCGTAATCACGGAGGACAAGGCAGCGGTCTCAAAAAATGGAATCTCTAGTGAGCATAGCCGATTCGATCCGGCGGCCTCTCAGTGATCGCTTTGTCACAGCCAAAAGCCACAGCAAAAACGTCTGCTGATTCAATCCGCCGGAGCTCAAACCGGCGTGGGGACAGGCGCCCTTTGCAGGGCAACGAGCTTCTGAGGCTCGCAGCATGCCCGCTTGAGCCGGATCAAGTCCACCTGCATCTCTTTGTTCCCGGCAAGAGTCTGGAGCACGGACTCCAGAATGGAATTTGCCGTCGATTCTCTTCCGTTGGCTGCGATCGAGCTGAAGCCCGTACCCTTGAAACTGACTCACTGCTCTCTCTCCTTGACCTGCTCCGCTTCCCTCTGATATCCAATCGAAGGAGCCATGAGCTGGAAGCAGACAATTCGAGCGCGCCGTCCCAGCCCGTCGCAGCAGCCGAGCCATGCAATTGGCGTGCCTGCCGCGGCCGGCATTGCCGCGCGAATTACCATTCCAGCCCAGAATGCGGGGACGTAGGCTTCCATCCGGATCGAGTTCCGAAAAAGAGCCACCGCCCGCATCCCGGGCAGGTGGCTTTTGCTTTGTTGGCGCAATGGATTGGCCGGATCTCTTCATGCGATCGGCCAGGGGGAGAAACAACCAGATGGAGTGCAATTGCCAGGCCGTGAGCGCAAGCCGCGAAACGGATAGGAAGACGCAGCGCGAAGCCTCGTCCCCATGCGAAGGTGCGTCATGCTGACCGCCGTTTCCCTTGCCGAGATCAAGCGCGCTGAAGAGCGTATCCGGAACTACATCTATTTTTCTCCTTGCCAGTTGTCGGCGGATCTCTCCGCCATGACCGGCCAGGAGGTCTATCTCAAGCTCGACAACCTGCAGCGCACCGGGGCCTTCAAAGAGCGCGGAGCGCTCAATAAGATACTGACACTGAGCGCAGAGGAAAAGGACCGCGGCGTGATCGCCGCGAGCGCCGGCAACCACGCCCAAGCCGTGGCCTATCATGCGACCCAACGGGGCATTCGCGCGCAGATCGTGATGCCGCTGATGACGCCGCTGGTCAAGACCTCCGCCACCAAGGAGTTCGGCGCCGAGGTGATCTTGCACGGCGCCAATTACGACGAGGCCTGCGAGGAAGCGCTGCGGCTGGCGCAGGAAGGGGGCGCGACCTTTCTGCACCCCTTCGACGATCCCGCGGTCATCAACGGCCAGGGAACCATTGGCCTCGAACTGTTGGAACAGGTGCCGAAGCTCGAGGCGGTGGTGGTGCCGGTGGGCGGCGGAGGCCTGATTGGCGGAGTCGCCTGCGCCATGAAGGAAAGCAATCCCCGCATCCGGGTCATTGGTGTGCAGACAGATCGCCTGCCTTCGATGCTGCGGGCCCGGGAGAAGGGCGAGCCAGTGACGTTGCCGGCCGAGCCGACCATTGCCGACGGCATCGCGGTCCGCCGCGCGGGCGAAGTGACGCTGCCGCTCGTCGAACGATTTGTGGACGAGCTGGTGACGGTGGATGAGGAGGAGATCGCCAACGCCATTCTGGTGCTGCTCGAAAAGGAGAAGACCTTGGCCGAAGGCGCGGGCGCGGTCGCGCTCGCCGCCTTGCTGCAGCGCAAGACCAGCTTGAACGGCCAGAAGACCGCGGTGCTGGTCTGCGGCGGAAACATCGACGTGAGCTTGCTGGCCAAGATCATCGAGCGTGGACTGGTCAAAGATGGGCGCCGCATCCGCATCCGCGTCCACTTGACCGACAGGCCCGGGGCCCTGCACCAGCTCACCAAAATCCTTGCCGACGAGCGCGCGAACATCGTGGAGACGCTGCACAACCGGGCTTACTATGGCGTGAACCTGGGGGACACGGTCATCGACATCACGCTGGAGACGCGCGGCGCACCTCATATCGCGTCCATCGGCAAAGCGCTTGAAGCCGCGCACTACCGTTTTGAGCGGATTCAGTAGATTTTTTTGGACGAAAGAACAGGGATACGTCGAATGCAGGAATTTTCGAGACTCAAGCGGCTACCGACATACGTCTTCAACATCACCACCGAGATGAAGGCCGCGGCGAGGGCGCGCGGCGAAGACATCATCGACTTCGGCATGGGGAACCCCGACGGCGCCACACCGAAACACATCGTCGACAAAATGATCGAGGCCGCGGGGAAGACGGCGACCCATCGCTATTCCCTCTCCAAAGGCATTCCCCGCCTGCGCAAGGCCATTTGCAACTGGTACGGCAACCGCTATGGCGTCGATCTCGACCCGCAAACCGAGGCCATTGTCACCATTGGATCGAAGGAGGGGATCGCGCATCTATCCCTGGCGACCCTCGACTTGGGCGATGTGGTGGTCGTGCCCAGCCCCAGCTACCCCATCCACCTTTACGGGCCGGTGATTGCGGGGGCGACCGTCCGCGGCATCCATGTGCATAGCACCGAGGAGTTTCTGGCCGAGCTCGAGCACAGTATCCCACTGATGTACCCGCGGCCTAAGATGCTGATCCTCAATTTCCCG
>DATAWF010000055.1:0-11441 GCA_036267335.1 Acidobacteriaceae bacterium | reverse complement strand
TGGAGAAAGACCACGCGATCGGCAAGGCGCTCCGCCAGGCGCATGTCGTGCGTGACAACGACGCTGGTCAACCGCAGTTGGCGCTTCAGCTTCTGAATGAGATCGGCGAGGCGGCGTCCCATCAGCGGATCGACCATCGTGGTGGGCTCGTCGTAAAGGATGGCTTCGGGCTGAGCGGCGAGGGCGCGGGCAATGGCAACGGAACGCTTCATGCCGGTCGACAAATCCGAAGGCAAAAGATGGATCATGCCGGCCACACCCACCATCTCGAGCAAGCCACCCACGACCTGCTGAATCTGGTCTTCCTGCAATTCCCGCCGCTCGCGTAATGGAAACGCCACATTTTCGCCGATGGAAAGCGAATCGAAGAGAGCGCCGTTCTGAAAGACCATGGTCACTTTCTTACGCACGAATTCCATCTGGCTTTCGGTGAATCCAGTAATGTCCTCGCCGGCCACGGTAATCTTTCCGGAGTCAGGCTTCAGGAAGCCCATGATCTGCTGCAGAGATACGGATTTGCCCACTCCTGAGCGCCCGAGAATGCAGAGGGTCTCGCCGGCCGCTACGGAAAAGTTCACGTCGTCGAGCACCTGAAAATCCCCGAAGGACTTCGATACATGTTCGAAGGCGATGTAGGGCTCGAGGGCGGCCTTCGCCGGCTCTTGCTCGCGGTCTCGACGTTCGGCTCGCGGCTCCTCGCCCACGATCTCGACCGGCACGCCGGCGGGAATCTCCAGCACCGGATCGTCGTTGGATTTAGAGCCATTTCCATTCCCGGTTCGGTGGTTGTCGAACAATGGCATTGGTCTCCAGATTAGAGCATTTCTCCTGACACGATGGAGTGGTTATGCTTGCTGCCCGTCTTTCCCCACCTCTTCGAACAAGAGAGCAATCGATTCGATGCCTTTGTAGAAGTTCTCGATGTTGAACTTCTCGTTGGGCGCGTGCATGTTGTCATCGGGAAGGCCGAAGCCCATCATCACCGCCGGAATCTTCAGGTAGCGCTCGAAATCGCCGACGATCGGGATGGAGCCGCCGGCACGAACGAAAAGCGTATCCCGGCCGAAAACCTCGCGCAGCGCGCGGGTGGCCGCGGCGATATAGGGATTGTCCGTGCGGATCACGATGGGGTCGCCTGAATGGATCAGGCGTACCGTAACCTGGACTCCCTTGGGACAAATTCGCTCCACGTAGCTCTTGAGCTGCGCGAAGGTTTCTTGCGGGGTCATCTCCGGCACCAAGCGAATCGAAATCTTTGCGGCGGCCTTCGCGGGAATCACTGTCTTTGCTCCCGCGCCTGTAAACCCGCCGGGCATGCCGTGCACATCGAGCGAAGGACGGGCCCAGGTTCGCTCGAGTACGGAATACCCGGGCTCGCCCACCAGTTCGCTGGAGCCCACCTCCGCGATGCGATAGCTCTCCTCATCGAAGGGCAGGCGCTTCCAGGCAGCCAGCTCGTCTTCGCTGGGCGATGCGACCTTGTCGTAGATACCGGGAATCAGAATTTTGCCTTGGTCATCCTTAAGCGCGGCAACGATTTGCGAAAGCGCGATGAAGGGATTGGGGGCAGCACCGCCGTACATGCCGGAGTGCAAATCGGTGCGGGCGCCGCGCACCTCGATCTCGGTGTAAATCATTCCGCGCAGCCCGACGCACAGGGTGGGGAGCCCCGGCGCGAAAAGCTCCGTGTCGGAAACCAGGGCAAAGTCGGCGCGCAGTGCATCGGGATGTTCGCGGACAAATTGGGCGATCCCCTCTCCGCCAACCTCTTCTTCCCCCTCTAGAATCACGCGGACATTGATCGGCAGCTTGCCGCCATGAGCGTGGAAGAGCGACTCCAGCGCTTTGATCTGCATGAACATCTGTCCCTTGTCATCCACCGCTCCTCGCGCGTACAGATTGCCGTTGCGTTCGGAAGGCTCAAAGGGCGGAGTTTGCCATTCGTCGAGAGGGTCCGGCGGCTGCACGTCGTAATGGCCGTAAACCACGCACGTGGGCTTGCCGCTTGCATGCAGCCAATCGGCATAGACGAGCGGGTGACCCGAGGCTTCGATCAAACGAATGTTTTCCATTCCAACGCGCTTGAGCTCCGCCGCCAGAAATTCCGCCGCCCGGCGAACATCTGCCGCGTGTTCCGGCAAAGTGGAGATCGACGGAATGCGGAGCAAAGCCTTCAGCTCCTCCAAAAAGCGAGCCCGCTGGCTGCGGGCAAAGGCAACGGCTGCAGATGGAATTGAGGACATCGAGACTCTCCCGAAACAGCGGCGCACGAATGAACTACAAAAAGCCTGCTACCAGGGTATAAGACAAGGTGATGAGCGCTGACCAGGGCCGGATCACCCGATTCGGGCGAGCAGGCCTAATGGCGTGAACAGGCCCTGGCTCTAGGAGAGAGAAATCTCTGCCCCATTTGGCGCTCGCTGCCAGGACCCTGCCTTGCGGGGGACGGGTATTGCGGAGACAATGGAAGCATTGTTTCGCAGGCCGTGCGCGCCGGTGAACCACTCACAATCGGCTGGCATGCCTTGCCTGATCCTTTGCCTGGTTCTTGCTGTCTGGTTCTCTTCCATTCGCATGACTCCTTTTCCCGCAACAGGGCAGGTCTGCCTACGAAGACGTCGCGGCAAAAGAGTGCCCGAAAGGCGGGTTGCGGCCTATCATGGACCGACACGCTGGAACCCGGGAGGACCTGATCCGCAGTGGCCAAAGCCCGCATTCCCCGATGCCGGCTGGAGCGGAAGGCGGAATCGCGCCGCGCGGGATAAGTGGCTTCTGGCAAAGCGATTTGCAAGGTGGATCGGCCGGCGGCGGCAACTGGGCTTGAAAGGGATGGAATGACGAACGCCGACAAGGTATTGATTGTCGAAGATGAAATCCACGCGCTGGCGGGACTGGCGGAGCTGATCTCCGGCTGGGGCTACAGAACCGAGACCGCGCGAGATGGCTATGAGGGCCTGGAAATGGCGATCGAGTGGTCGCCGGCGATTGTGGTCACCGACCTCAAGATGCCGCGGATGGACGGCATCGAGCTGCTCAACCGCTTGCGCGAAATGCCGCTCAGCATCGCGGTCATTGTGCTGACCGCCCAAGGCAGCATCGAGCGCGCCGTCGAAGCAATGAAGATGGGCGCCTACGATTTCATCCAAAAGCCGATCGACCCGACCCGCCTGAAAACCACCCTGGCAAATGCGAGCCGGCAGCGCAGCGTCGAGCGTGAGCTCGAAGCGACAAGGCGCAAGCTGCGGGATACCGGCTTTCTCGGCTCGATGGTCGGCAGTTCCAAGCGCATGCAAGAGATGTTTGGCATGATCGAGCGGGTAGCTCCCAGCAACGTCTCCGTGCTCATTACCGGCGAGAGTGGAACGGGAAAAGAGCTGGTGGCGCGCACTCTCCACGCCCTGAGCCCGCGCAAGAATAAGCCGTTCGTGGCGGTGAATTGCGCAGCCATCCCTGAAACCCTGATCGAAAGCGAGATCTTCGGACACGAACGCGGAGCCTTCACTGGAGCGACCGAACGCCGGGCCGGGTGTTTTGAGCTGGCGGAAGAAGGCACGCTGCTCCTGGATGAAATCGGAGAGATGCCGATCGGAACGCAGGCCAAGCTGCTGCGCGTTCTCGAGGATCGCAAACTGCGGCGGCTCGGAAGCAAGGTCGAGACTCCGATGGACGTCCGCGTGCTTGCGGCCACCAACAAAAATCCGGACGACGCCGTGGCCGACGGCCACCTTCGCAGCGACCTCTTCTACCGTCTCAATGTCTTCAATCTCCATATGCCGCCCCTGCGGGAACACAAAGACGACATTCCGGCAATTGTCGAATCCATGCTGTTGGATATGAACGCTAAGCATGAGCGGCAGGTCAAAGGTGTGGACCCCGCCTTGCTGCAGCGGCTGATGGCTTACGATTGGCCGGGCAATGTGCGCGAGCTGCGCAACATGATCGAGCGCGCGGTCATTCTCTGCGGCGAAGGTCTGCTCGAATTGAGCCACCTGCCGCCGGGCTTCGGCCAGCGGCAGGTCCGGGTTGCTGCGGGGTCGGCCGATGGCGAAGAGGTCCGCGTCGAGGTGGGCACCACCGTCGACGAAGCAGAGAGAATGCTGATTATAAAGACCTTAGAGTCCACGCGAAACAACAAGACGCGCGCGGCTGAAATCCTGGGAATCAGCTTGAAAACGCTTCACAACAAGCTGAAAGAATATGGGAGTCCGGCGGGAACCGAGCACGCATAAGATCGATAGAGCCTTCCCATGCGGTTGAAAACCAAGCTCGTGCTGGCGATCTCAGGATTAGTCTTCCTGCTGCTCTGTGCGCTGTCCTGGATCTTTCTCGACCAGCTTCTCAAACAACGTATTTCCCAGTCCTTTGCCGCCAATAATATGGTCGCCAATCAAATCACCTTTGCGACCAGGCGCGCGCTCGAAGCGGGAGCCAGCAACGGGTCGCTCAAGGCCTCCGATCCCGTAAAGCTGCGGGCGGCGATCGCGGCAACGCTGCGCAGCGATCCGACCCTCACCGCCCTGCTCGACAACGCGGTCCGCTATTCGGAGACCGCCTTTGACGTGACGATTGCGGACAATCAAGGCCGGGCGCTGATGAGCACCGACCCTTCGGCTCTGGACGAACCTGTCGAACGGCGTCCGGACTACGGGCAGCTTGAAAACCGGGGCGTGATACGGCTGCTCAACGTAATCTTCGGGCCGCCGCGCGTTTACAACATCACGCAGACCCTGGATAGCCACGGGAAACCCTTCATTACCGTTCGGGTCGGCATTCGTACCACGTTTCTACGCCTGGTCTTTGAGCCGTGGCTGGTAACTGCGTTCACCTATACCGGCATCGCCATTGCTTGCTCGTTGATCGTCTCGGCCTTCCTCACCAATCTCGCCTTGCAGCCGATCGAGCAGATCAGCGTGCGCCTGGATGCGCTAGACGGTCCCGCGAGCTCCGAGCCCGCGCTGCAATCGCCCACAAAGCCTGCAGGCACCCGGGAAAAGACCCGAACGGGGGAAGACACCGTCGTCATCGTCTCGAACAAGATCGAGCGGCTGGGGCGCCGGATGCGCAATGTCGAAGAGGTCTTCTCCGCCCTCAAGGAAGGGCTGGATCAGATCATGACCAACCTGCAGGATGGCATGGTTTTGTTCACGAGAGATGCGCGCGCGGTGCTGGTCAGCGACTCGGTCGAGCGTTTTTTGGGAATGGGCCGCCGGGAGATTCTAGGAACTGAGCTGCACGAGATCTTTGGCAAAGATACCCGCCTCGGGAGCATGGTCCGCGAATCCTTCGATGCCCGCATGGTCCTGGTGCGGGAAGAGATCGTCACGGAGACCGGCCGGCATGTCGAGATCTCGCTCGACTTCATCCATGACGAATTGGCCGATGATCCACAAGCCTCGCTCGGCGCCCTGTTGACGCTGCATGATGTGGAATCGGTGCGCGAGATCGAGAGCGAGCTCGAACTCTCGCGGAGACTTGCTGCCATCGGCCGGCTCACCGCGGGGGTGGGCCACGAGGTAAAAAACCCGATCAATGCCATCGTGGTCCATCTGGAGCTGCTGCGCAATAAGCTCCAAAACCAGGAACCCGGAGCCGCGCGCCACTTGGAAGTGATCTCGAGCGAGATCCAGCGGCTCGATCGGGTGGTCGAAACTCTGGTGAACTTCTCCCGCCCGGTCGAGTTGCAATTGAAGGAGCAGGACCTGCGCCGTGTAGTCTCGGCCGTACTGGCTTTGGCATCGGCCGAATTTGAGACGCACGAAGTCTATGTGGAAAGCGAGCTTCCGGAACGCCCGGTGGTTGCCAAAGTGGACGGAGACCTGCTCAAGCAAGCGATCCTGAATATCGTTATCAACGGCGCCCAAGCGATGGCGGGCGGCGGCCAGTTGACCGTGCAGCTCTCCGAAGACGGCCGCGCCGCGGTATTGAAGATTCACGATGAAGGAAGCGGGATCCCGGACGATATCTTGGACAAGATTTTCAACCTGTACTTCACGACGAAAAAAGGCGGCAGCGGTATTGGCTTGGCAATGACCTACCGTATCGTGCAGATTCATAACGGCTCGATTGAAGTAGAATCTGGTCCAGCCTCGGGTACAACATTCACGCTCCGCCTCCCTCTTGCGGTTCAGCAAGAGACGAGGGCGCGTGTGCATTTGGCTGCGGCTGGACGGAGCATGGGGGAGTCGAACGTGGCAGAGGAGCCCGGAGCATGAAGCTCCTGAAGGGGTGGGCGCGGGGGGTATTCGATTCCGGCAAGGATGAGTGTTTTTCGTGCTCCTCCGCGGCGCGGGAAATCTCTGCAACCCCTGCATTTCCTCTGAGGGAGACGGCAATTTTGCTCCATTGGGCCGCGCGGGCGTTGCCGCGGACGCTTGGGATCGTGCTGGCAGCTCTATCGTTGTCTCCTTTCTTTTTGATGGGTTGCGCAGTATTCCACCCGCACAGTCAGCAGACGCAGGCTCCTCCCCTGCAGACCGGTCCCGGGCAACTTAACCAGGAAGAGGCGAATGCTCACCAGCCGCCGCCGCCTTCCAGCCTGCCGCAACCGGCAGCGGAGCACACTCCGCCGCAGCTTCCCCCGGTGAAGCAACCCAAAGTGAAGCATCCAAAGAAGCGCAAGCCGACGGAGACCACGCCCGCACAGCAGCAGGGAGCGCAGCAGGCGGCGGCTGGCTCCGTTCCCGCATCGCCCATCGGGCAGCTCACTACCGGGAACGGCGCGACCGGCGATCAGAGCAAGCGCGATACTTCCGCCTCGCTCCACCAGACAGCGCAGGGACTCGATAACATCAAACGCGCCCTCTCCCCGGATGAGCGCACCACCGTTGCGCTCATCCGGACCTACCTCAAGCAGGCGCAACAGGCGCTCGACAATGGCGACCCCGATGGAGCGGCGACCTTCGCCACGAAAGCGAAGGCGCTGCTCGACGAGCTCACGCCGAAATAACCCACCTCAGCGGTCCGCGGCTGCGGTCTAGAAGCGGTTCTCCTATTGCTATGGCGAGGACGAGATTGGAGAAGAGCAGCTTTCTTTGGCAGAAAGCTGCGTTCATGGCATCTTCCCGAGATACTCCTATAGGCGAACCGCTCTCGCCGTTTACCGGTCCGTAATCTCCCATCCATAAAATCGAGCACGTGATCAGAGCGTTTCTTCTGTTGCGATGCACCACCGAGGCCGGAAAAGCGCGGCCTTTCCCGATGAAAAGCCGCGTAGGATCCCTCAGCTTCGGGACACATCTACAGGAGAAATGCTCCGGCGGGCGGACCAGGATTTGAACCGGCGCCGTTTCATTCAAAGCGGCCTTTCGGCTGCGGCCGGCCTGACGGCAAACTGCCGCGCGCGAGCGTTCGCTCAAACCGCAACTCCCATGGCCTCGCCGGAGATTGTTTCAAGCGGCGTCAAGCTTGTTCCCTACGTCGACCCGCTGCCCTTGCCGCCGATGCTTCGTGCTTCGGCCGGCCAAACCCTCGACATGCAAATGCGCCAGTTTCGCAGGAAGCTGCACCGCGATCTGCCGCCCACCACCCTGTGGGGATACAACGGTTTCTCTCCCGGCCCAACCATCGAGACACGCCGCGGCGTGCCGATCGAGGTGCGGTGGTCCAATCATCTTCCCGCCAAGCATCTGCTGCCGATCGATTTCACGATTCACGGAGCGGAAGCGTCGCTGCCCCAGGTGCGGACGGTCACCCATCTGCATGGCGCTGCCGTCCTGCCCCCCGACGATGGGTACCCTGAGGCGTGGTTTTCCGCTCATGGCGAAACCGGGCCCGCCTTCAACCCCAAGCCGTCGCGCTACCCCAACGATCAACCGGCTACGGCTCTCTGGTATCACGATCATGCTCTGGGCATCACCCGCCTCAATAATTACGCCGGGCTTTCCGGCTTGTACCTGATCCGCGATGAAATCGAAGATGCCCTCGGCCTTCCGGCCGGAGAGTTCGAGATCCCACTTGTGCTTCAGGACCGGCTCTTCAAAGCCGACGGTTCCCTGCTCTACCCCAAAGCGGTGAACGGCACGCATCCGATCTGGATTCAGGAGTTTTTTGGCGACCACAACTGCGTGAACGGTCAGGTCGCTCCGTTCTTGGAAGTAGAGCCGCGGAAGTATCGCTTTCGACTTCTGAACGCGGCGAATGCGCGCTTTTATCACCTGCGGCTCTACTCGGCGGATGCTGCGGGAAAGGTTCTGGATTCGCCGGCGGACGTTCCCGTTCTCGTGCAGATCGGTACCGATGGGGGGCTGCTGCCCGCTCCTATCCATCTCGGATCTTTGCTGATCTCGCCGGCGGAACGGTTCGATGTGGTCATCGACTTCGCCGATTTCGCCGGACAGTGCTTTGTTCTGACCAACGATGCCCCGGCGCCCTACACCATGGGCGGTCAAGCCGCGGCCCCGGAAGTGATGCTCTTCAAGGTCACCAAACCGCTTTCAAGCAAAGACGCGAGCCGGGCGCCGGACGAACTCGCGCCTTTCATTCCGCTGAATCCCGCGCATGCGGAGCGCGAACGCGTGCTTTGGCTGAGCGAACAGGAACGCAAATCCGACGGTTACGTGATCATCAGCCTGCTTGGCAATGCCCGCTGGCACGAACCGATTACGGAAGATCCCCGGGCGGGCAGCACCGAGATCTGGACCTTCGCGAACACCACCGGCGATGTACATCCGATCCATGTTCATCTGGTGCGCTTTCAAGTCCTCAACCGGCAGGCTTTCGACGTTCAGGCCTATCAGCAAACCGGCAAGCTGGTGCTGACCGGCTATCCGATTCCCGTAGAACGGAATGAGCGGCCGGCATGGAAGGATACGATCAAGACCTACCCCGGCTATGTCACGCGGGTGATTCAGCGTTTCGATCTGCCCACCGGCACGGCGGCGGCCACCGGAGACCGGTTCCGCTACGTGTGGCACTGCCATGTTCTCGAGCATGAGGACAACGAGATGATGCGCCCCTATGACGTCATCGCATAGAACCGGATCTTCCTGCATTCCCGCTCCTGTGCAAATTCCCCGCTTTGAATTCGCCGATTATTGACGAGCGTTTTACCGGGTTTGGACATTGCACCGCCTAGTCTGGCGTCGCCGTGATCGAGCTTCAGAAACGGCGGCAGATCGAATTCGGAGGACACCCCCCTTGAAAGCCAATCGGAATGGCAGACGTCCCAGCGGGACGTTGAAATGTGGCGCAGTGATGCTTGCTGCGCTTCAAGCGATGACCGGCTTCTCGATTCCCGCGCTGGCGCAGAGCGGGAGCAACGATCAGAACACCACCACGCCGATCAAACACGTGATCATCATCATCGGCGAGAACCGCACCTTCGATCACGTCTTCGGCACCTACCAGCCCAAAGCAGGGCAAAAGGTTTGGAATCTTCTCTCGAAGGGCATCGTCAAGGCCAACGGCGAGCCCGGACCGAACTATTCCCTTTCCGCGCAGTATTCGGCTGTCGACAACGCAACCACCAACGATAGCCTCTACACCAACAGCCCGCAGAACAAGGACATCTACTCTCCGCTTCCGCCGGCGATGACCGACGGCGCGCCGTCGGCGGCCAGCAACACCTCGCCTGCTCCTTTCAAAACATCGGCAGTTGCGAAGCTCGCCGATATCGGCTTGGCGGCAGGCTACGACAAATATCTTCTGACCGGCGCGACCGGCCTTCCGGGCAGCTCGGTCGATACCCGCGTCGCCAACGCCACCAACCTGCGCGAAGGCGTTTATCAGTTGAGCGGTCCCAACATTCCTTACGACTCCTACACCGCGAGCCCTGTACACCGCTTCTATCAGATGTGGCAGCAAACCGACTGCAGCATGGACTACTCCACCGCCAAGAACCCCAGCGGCTGCCGCAGCGATCTTTTTCCTTGGGTTGAAGCCAGCGTCGGAACCGGCAGCAACGGCGCCGCGCAGCCGACCGGCTTCAACGATCAGTCGACCGGCGAAGGCTCGGCCGCGATGGGCTTCTACAACATGGCCCAAGGCGACGCACCTTACTTCAAGCAGCTGGCCGACGAGTACACGATCAACGACAACTTCCACCAATCCGTCATGGGCGGAACCGGCGCGAACCACATCATGTTCGGCTTCGCCGACTCCATCTGGTACAGCGACGGCGCGGGCAATCCTCTGGCGCCTCCGACCAACCAGGTTGAGAATGTCAACCCGCAGCCCGGCACAAACAACTACTACGACCAGGACGGCTACTCGGGCGGCAGCTATGTCAACTGCGACGACATGAGCCAAGGTGGCGTGCCCGCGGTCATCAACTACCTGCAGTCTCTGAACCGTCCGATCACCCCGAACTGCCAGGCGAAGCACTACTATCTGGTGAACAACTACAACCCCGGCTTCAACGGGGACGGAACCCTGGCTAGTGTTTACTCGCCTTTTACGATTCCGCCGACTACGCAGAAGAGCATCGGCGATGTGCTGACCGCGAAGAATGTTTCGTGGAAGTACTACGGCGAGGATTGGAACCTGTACGTGACTGATCCCACCGAATCGAACCCCTACGACGCGTACTGCAATATCTGCAATCCCTTCCAGTACCAAGTGCAGGTCATGGGCAATCCGGCGGCCCGCGAAGAGCACATCAACGACACCACGGAGCTTTATCAGGACATCGACACCGACAGCCTACCCGCGGTTTCGATCGTGAAGCCCGGCGGTTTCAACGACGGCCACCCGGCTTCCTCGAAGCTCGACCTCTTCGAGGGCTTCGTCAAAAAGATCGTCAACCAGGTGCAGGCGCATCCCAAGGTCTGGGCGGATACGGCGATCTTCATCACCGAGGATGAAGGCGGCGGCTATTACGATTCCGGCTACGTGCAGCCGCTGGACTTCTTTGGCGACGGCACCCGGATTATATTTCTCGTTGTGTCCCCCTACGCGACGGGTGGGCACATTTCGCACAGCTACACGGACCACGTCTCCATCCTCAAGTTCATCGAGAGGAACTGGGGCCTGCCGCCGGTCACCGGTCGCAGCCGGGACAACCTGCCCGACCCGATCGCGCGGCCAGAGAATCCTTATGTGCCTGTGAACGGCCCAGCCATCGGCGACCTGTTCGACTTGTTTGATTTCGGCCAGAGCCACGGCAACGACCAAGGCAACGGCAATTTCGGAAACCTGAGGTAGCGCGGGCCAAGAACAATCGACGCAGTTGGTCAACAGGGAGAGAGGGACCGGGGAGCGTTTCAAATCCTCGGTCCTTTTTGCTTTGGACCGGCGCGAATGACGATCCCGGCAGACGCGCTGCTGGTTAATTGTGCCAGTAACGTGGGCTAAGCATTTCTCCTGATAATGTGGCGCAGTAAGATTTGGTGGAGAAAGGGCGCTCATGAAAGCACCTGCATTTTTGCGAAAAGGGATATGGCCCGCGACGCTGATGTGGCTGCTGATCGCGTTTCAGACCTGCTATGCGCAATCCGGCCAGGCAA
>DATAWF010000054.1:0-13490 GCA_036267335.1 Acidobacteriaceae bacterium | reverse complement strand
CCAGGGTCAAGACTGCAACCGAAGTCTTCGTCTGCTTCAGCACCATTCCGATCTCCCGTGTATTCGCTGTTGCCAGATGCATTCTATGACTTTTCGAGGGCAGCGAGTTGGCGGGCTCGCGGGTTCGCAAGCCGGCCCGAGGGGATTCGACGTGGTGCCGGTTAACGAAAGCCAGAGCCGGGAAGACTGCTTTTTCGGCCCACGTAACGGTGGGGCACCGACAAGTGATCTTGGCGTTTCCCGCTCAAGCCAACACCGGGCTTGAATGGGCCACCCACAAGATTACAAACAGCAGCCGGCTTACGTTTCAGCGCTTGGGGCTGCGGGGTTTGGGTTTGCCGGCAGGGATGGACTTTCCCGACGCGAGTTTGGAGGAAAGAGAGGCTGCGGGGGCAGTGACAGAGGTCTTGCGCGCGGCCAGCAGATCGGCAGTGCGATATCCGGCATCGCCGGCCTGCGCCAGCCCGCTCAGGACATCCTCTTCCATCGTCTCGATCGCGGACCGTTCCACGCGCGGAACGGAAGAGGGTCCACGCATCTTTTCGCGCCGCTCGCCGCGACCCGCGGAACGAACGGTATTCGCGACCGCAGGGACGGCAGATTTCAGCCGCACTCTTTCCGCAATCTCGGCCAGCCGCGGCAACTGGATCCACCACAGCAGCTCTTCATGCAGCTCTTTGTTGAAGTACTCGATTTGCTGCTCTGCCGGCGCGCCTCCACCGCCGTTGTGGGTTACCGGGCGGGTGACGGGAATGGGAGCCTGATGGACGCCGATCAACCAGCGAAGATCGGAATCTTCCCAAAGCGGGGCGGGATAGCCGGCAATTTTTTGCAAGGCCGGCGGAGCGGCGGCATTGAGCAAGGCCACGCGCACGCGGGCGGCGGCGCGCCAGCTCTCCTCTCCGTGAAGCCCGATCTGTTCGAAAGCGCGGCCCAGCGCTTCGCGCAGCCTGAGGCGGTCGTAGGCCAGCAGGGCCGACGATGAGGAAGATGCGGAGGCGCCGGCACTGCCCTCTGCGGGAGAGAGCACCCCGCCCAAAGTCCGGAGTATGCACCATGCCAAGGCCGGACCCCAAACCGCATTGGCGCGCACACGCGGGCTGGCGCTGGGCAGTACGGCGCGGGCCTCGGCGGGCCAAGGCCGGGAAAATTGCTCCTCGATCGACGGGAGCTCCAAAAGCGAGCGGACCTGGACACAAAACTCCCGGCACATCGCGGCGGGATCAGCCGCATCGCCTGCGCGGTCCCGCCACTTTCTGCGATAGGCGCGGACCGCTTCGGAGAAGAAGCGGAGACCATGCTGCTCGAGCTTCTGCAGCAAGGTGACTGGACCGCCGGGATCGCCGCAGCCCTCGATGGCGGCCGGATCGCTGGCCAGCTCGGCAACAAGGTTCAGCGTCTCGCTGTTCAAGAGAGCAACCAGAGCGTCATGCACGGGCGCGATCTCGAGTGCGAAGAGCGCCTCCTCCAGATCGGGCACGCCTTTGCCATCGAGCACATCGCAGAGCCGGTCCCAGCGATGGTCTTCTTCCGGCCAGAGGGTGCGCCAGTCTACAAAAACATGGCAGGAGTAGGCATCGAGATGGATGGAATACCCGCCGGAGGCCATCTTCGCCGAGCGCTCTAAATGGGTGAGGCCGGTGACTTCGTCGCGAAAGGCAAGGATGGCGTTGCCATCGCCGGAGAGGGCGAAGGCTTCTCCGATGGTGCGCCGCCGCGTGTGCCCGGCAGACTTGTCGGCATAGGAGGCCGAGTGGTGGAGAGTGCCGAAGGTGCTCGCGTAGCGATTGTGATAGACGACGAGAGCCCGCTGATCGCCGCGCTGGTTCGAATAGGCGAAAACATTCTCGTCGACGAAGCCGTCGGGACGGTAGAAGTCATAGAGCAAAAAGTCGCGGCTTTCGGCAAAGAGCCAGCGGCGATGGAGGAGTGGAGCAATCTGGCGCTGGTGGCGCTCGACCAGGCTGGGGTCGGGCTGCTCGTCGTAGCGCGGGCGGCGAAACTCCATGCCATATTTTTCGGTGAAGCCCTCGATCTGGCCGTGACCGAACATGGGCAGTCCGGGTAGCGTCGCCATCAACGTGGCCACGCCGAAGCACTTGTCGCCGCGGCCGAACTGATCGATTGCCGTGCGCTCATCAGGATTGCTCATGAAATTGACATAGCGCTTGAGGATGTCGGGATCGAATTCGAGCGTGTTCTTGATCACGGAGCGGTATTTGGCATTGTCCTCGTCGCGGAGCATGTTCATGAAGGCGCTGTTGTAGACACGATGCATGCCCAAGGTGCGTACGAAGTAGCCTTCCATGAGCCAGAAGGCCTCCGCCAAAAGGAGGGTTCCGGGAACCTCTGCGGCCACGCGGTCGACGACCTCGCGCCAGAACTCATGGGGCATGGCGGCATTGAATTCGGCCTGGCTCATGCTGTACTCGGCACGCGAAGGGATGGAGCCGCCGGCGCCGGGAATGGGATACCAGAGCCGCTCGACGTGCTTTTTCGCCAAGGTCATCGCGGCATCGAAACGGATGATGGGAAAGAGCCGGGCCACGTGGAGGATGGTCTGAATGACCTGCTCCCGGGTGACGGGATTCAGGTAATCGAGCTGCGCGGTGTCATTCCAGGGAAAGCTGGTGCCATCGTTGCCGTGATAGACGTAGCGGGTGTCCCCGGTCCACTTGTCGCGGCGGCGAAAGACGACGGCGGCATCGGTCTGTTCGTAGTAGTGATCTTCGATCTTGATCTCGACGCGATCGTCGTGCGAGAGATCGGGTCCATCGAAGCGGTAGGAGGGATAGGGGCAATCGGGGCGGGAGAGAAACCACTCCGGGTGCTCGATGACCCAACCGGAATCGATGCCCATGTGGTTCGGAACCATGTCGCTGGCCAGGCGGATCCCGTACGCGGCGGCGCGGTCGCGCAGATCGCGATAGGCGGACTCTCCTCCCAGGTCGGCGGCAATCGCATAGCCGTCGAGCGAATAGGCGGAAGCAACGGCATCCTGATTTCCGCAGAGGCGCTTGATGGTTTGCGAGGCCTGGCTGCGCTCCCATATCCCAATGAGCCAGAGGGCATTCATGCCGCGCTGGGCCAGGAGCTCCAGTTCCTGGGCGGGAATCTGGTCGAGCCGATGGATATGCCGGTGGTACTTGCGGGAAAGCTGCTCAAGCCAGACGTAGGTGCTCTTGGCCATCAGCACGGTGGTGGGCATCCAATCGCGATCGGGGCTGAAACGCTCGTACTCCTGCGCGGCATCGGAGTAGTCCGGCACGGAGGATGTGCCCCAACTATCGGCGTGGCGGCGGCGGCGGGCCAAGGTGCCGGCGGAAGGCGGATGAAAGAGCATCCAGATCGCCAGATCTTCTTCTTTCAAAACATCCAGCGCGAGGATGATGCGATCGAGGATATCTCCCAGGACGGCGGCCCAGTTTTTCCGGATGAAGGCAAGCTGTCCGCTGAGGGAATTGGGAGATGCCATGGCGGGAGCCCGCAGCATGTCGATGAGGTTCAGCTTGTCGGGACCGATGGCCGGGCGGGTGCTGAAAAAATCGCGCAAGCCCAGGGAGATAGAGCGGTAACTGCTGGCCGCGGCCAGACCACCATCGGCGAAGAGCTCGCGGAAGACCTTGAAGGCCGGGTTGGCATTGGCCAGCCACAGCATCATCATTTCTTCAAAGGCAAGGTTGCGATTGGGAATGCCATCGGTCGAGCCGTCGAGCCATTGGCGGGAGGAAATGGTGCCGTTGTAGACGGAGGAACCGGGGAAGCGATCGATAAAAGCAAGCAGCGTCTTGTCGAGGCCCTTCGCGCCGATGCGCTTCTCAAACCAGGCGAGGGCGTCGGCCATCACCTTGGGATCGAGCTGCTTGCGGTAAAAGGCGACGAGCGCGTGGCTAAGCTCGTCGATGAGCCCCATGGCATAGAGAGCGCCGGGATGAACGGCCTCCTCCGGCTTCTTCTCCGCGCCGCGCGCCTGATTGATGCGGTGGGCGAATTCACGGGAGGCCGCAAGGTTCCCCAAGATGACGTTGCCGGTAAACGAGAAAAGAGTGCTGTTGAACTGGTAGCGCTCCCGCGCCTTCCGCGATACGTGAAATTCCATCATGCGCGCTTCCCTGGCATAGTCAGGCCCTCAGCCCTCGCGGCTCCGGTCGGTCCTGGTTCTTCCAGGGCGATCGCCGCGCGCGCGAGAGCGCTACTGGTTCAGATGCGGTGCAGGCAGTTGAGATCGAGACAAAGGACCACAACCCAGGCTGCAACCAAAATCGCAACCGGGAGCGATCGGCGGAAGGGATTGGACGACGAGGGAATCTAGGAAGAGGCAAACCTTCCCCGGTAGGCCCACAAGCCGAGCGCCGGCCTGGAAATAAAGAAGATTCGTTCACCGTCGATCTGATTGAAACCATCATGAAGTTTCTTGGGATCGTACCGGGCAAGGGTCTTGCCCAAATCAGCATAGCGGAAACCGACGCCTTCGACCTCTTCGCGGGTGAGGCCGCCGGGGCAATAGGTGATGGAAAAGCGGCCCTCGGAGGAGCCGTGGATCAGATGCCCGGCCGCGCTCAAGTTGCGGGCAAGCTCAGGATCGCGCGCGACGAAGTCGAGGGTCGCCGGGGTTCCGCGGTATCCGTATTTGCGAATGAGCTGGTCAATCTTCGGATCCTCTCCAAACTGGCGCACGCCGGGAGCGAGCACAACAAGATCGCCTCCGTCGGCGATCGCCATCCGCGTGCGATAAATCGCCTTGTTGCCTAGCCAGGTGCTCTTGAACTCCTCGGGATCCAAGTAGACCACAGCCTTCTGAATAGGCTGATCGAGCAACTCGAAATTGACAGCCAAGCTCAGCTCGGCAGCCAAACGAAAACATTCGGTATCGTCACCGACGAACATGCCGCGGGCCACGGTGTTGCCGGATTTGTCGTTGGAGACGACGGTGAGAACGTAGACGATGGGAACCTGCCCGAGAAACTTGGCGGCAGCGGTGTCGAGAAGCCGGCGCACGGGAGTGTCGGCGCGGCCCATGATGCGCTCCATGCCATAGACCGCCCCGAGGTAGTGGCTGCGGTTGATGCTGATGGGGCCTCCGACGCCGATCAAGAGGTTCTTGATGTGGTTGGCCATGCCGATGACTTCATGGGGCACGACTTGGCCGATCGAGAGCACGAGGTCGAAGCCGCCTTCGGTGACCATGCGATTGATCTGGGCCGGCCAGGCAAAGTCGAGCGTGCCTTCCGAGAGCTCCCGCATGTAGTCCGGGGGCAGCTCGCCGAGAGTCACCGTATCGGTGCGCCATTTGTGTTCGCGGAAGAGGCCTGGCGGCACTCCCGCGAACATATCGCCAATCTCCTCCGGGGTCATGGCAAAGTGCGTGCCGAGCGCGGGAAGCACGGCTTGAAGACGATCGCCATAGTAGGCGAATGTATCGGCGGTAAGCTCACCGGAGCGGGAGAAAAATCGGCTCATGTCCGGAGGGACGGCAAGGACCCGCTTGCGCGGCCCGAGGCGGTCAAGGGCCTGGTGGAGGGTCTGGCGCATCACCTCGCGGGAAAGGTTGGCATCGGGGCCGCCAATTTTTGCGTACAAGCTCATTTGTTGCTCCCTGGGTTGCGCGCCCGGATTCTACAGACTACGGAAAAACTCGACGCAGACGCCGGAATCCGCAAAAACATCCCTCTCTAGAGCCGGTAGGTCTCCCGTACCAGATCGTAAGTGAGAGCGTGAGCGACTTCCAGGGCTTCGTCCTCATCCAGGCGATGCTCGGCGACCAGCTTCGCGAGAAAAGCGCAGTCGATGCGGCGGGCAACGTCATGCCGCGCGGGAATCGAAAGAAACGCGCGGGTGTCGTCGTTGAACCCAGCCGTATTGTAGAAGCCGGCGGTTTCCGTTGTCTGCTCGCGAAAACGCATCATGCCGTCGGGGCTATCGAAGAACCACCACGGCGGTCCCAAGCGAAGGCAGGGATAATGCCCGGCGAGGGGCGCGAGCTCGCGGCTTTGCGCGGATTCATCCACCATAAACAGGATGATGGTGAGGGATTTCTCGTTTCCGTATTTCTGCAACAGGGGGTGCAAGGCCCGCACGTAGTCGGCAGCGACAGGGATGTCGGAGCCCATGTCGCCGCCCAGCTTCCGGTAGAGGCTGCCATTATGATTGCGCCAGACGCCGGGATGAATCTGCATCACCAGACCATCCTCCAGGCTCATCCGCGCCATCTCGGTCAGCATCTGCGCGCGAAAGAGCTCACGGCGTTCCGGGCTGGCATCGCCGCTTTGCACTTCGGCAAAAAGCGCCTCGGCCGCGGCGGCGCCGAGATCTGCTGTATTGGCGGTGGGATGGCCATGGTCGGTGGCAGTACAGCCGAGCTGCTTGAAACGCGCGCGGGCTTTCGACAGGGCCCGGAGGTATCCCTGCCAGTGGCCGGTATCTTCGCCGTGCATCTCGCCCAGCCGGACAAGGTTTTTCAAAAAGCCTTCAGCGTCGGGGTTGACAACGGTGTCGGGCCGAAAGGTGGGCAGAATGCGCGCGTGCCAACCCGACGCGCGAATCGCCTTGTGATCGGCGAGAGGGTCGAGAGCAGAATTGGTGGTCGAAAGCACCTCGATGCCGAAGCGCTCATAGAGATCGCGCGGGCGGAAATCGGGGCGGGCGAGTTTTTCGGCGATCGTGTCGTAATATTTCGCGGCATTTTCAGCGCAAAGCCTCTCCTTCATGCCGAAGAGTTCCTGGAAGGCAAAGTCGAGCCACATGCGGGTAGGAGTGCCGCGAAATAGATAGTAGTGGGCCGCAAATATCCCCCATGCTTTCCGCGATTCGGATTCCGTCAACTCCTCTTTGCCGATGCCGAGTTCTTCGAGGGGAATCCCCTGGCTGTAAAGCATGCGGAAGATGTAATGGTCAGGGACGATAAAAAGGGTGGCCGGATTGGGAAAAGGCTGGTTGGTAGAAAACCAACTCGCCTCCACATGGCCGTGCGGGCTGACAATCGGGAGGTGCAAGATCGTGCGGTAGAGCCTCCGGGCAATACTGCGAGTCTCCGGGTCCCCGGGAAAGAGGCGGTCCTCATGCAGAAGGGTCACACAGCATTTTTACCTATCCGGAGGCGGTCTGCACCAGGGGTGAGGAAGAAAAACTGCGATTCCCGAACAAATTCCCGCGATTAGCTCCTAGCTCCTAGCTTTTAGCTCCTAGCAAATGCAGATCTCTCCGCTGAGCATGAGGGGCAAGCCCTCATGCTCCGGTCGAGATGACAAGGTTGACTGAGAGTGTGAGAAATTCAGGCTAGCGAAGGTAGGAGGTGTTGAGTCCGCCTACGGCGGCAGCCCGGGTGGCGACGTGCGCCGCCTGATAGCAAAACTCCAGCCCGATGGCGAAGAGCCAGACGGAGAGCGCGAGGCGGAGCTGGCGATTGGGAATGCGGGGAGCGGCCGTGCTGCCGAGGACGCCGCCGAGAACGCCGCCGACGCAGAGCTTCCAGAGCAGGGCGACATCGTAGACGCCGCCGATCAGGTGAACGCCGGTACCGGCCAGAGCGATTCCCAGGCCAAAGGTCAGATCGGTTCCGACGACCTGAGAGGCGGTCAGAGAGGTGAGGCTGAGAAGAGCCACGGTGCCCAGGGCGCCTGCCCCAGAGGAGGAAAAACCAACCTCCGCGCCGATGGGCAACATGATCGCGCTGATCCATTTGGGCCGGTCTTTGTGGGGAGAGTGGCGGCCGGCAGCGGGAGGAAAGAAGTACCGGTAGATATGCCAGCCCGCGGAAAAGATGATGATCGCGCCGAGCACGGCGTAGAGGATCGATTTCGGCCCGCGCTGCGCCACGTGCTTGAAGAAGAGCGAGCCGATGATCACGCCCGGCAGTCCGCCCAGCAGCATGTAGCCGAGCACGCGATAGACGACCTGCCGCCGCCAGATCTGCACCGGCACGACAACCAGCTTGACGACAGCGGAATAGGCAAGGGCCGTGCTTACGGCGATCTCGATTGGAACGTGCATGAAGAGGATGAGCAACGGCGCGGTAATCACGCCGGCTCCGACACCGGTCAGCGCGATGACCACAGCAATTGCGAATCCGATCAACACTTCCATGACAACGAATCTCCGAAAAAGCAGGGCCAGGATGCCGACGTCAGGACGGCTGAATATGAATTCCGCACTCTTGCTTGCGTCCGCCCCAGCGGCCGGAGCGGGGATCGCCTGGATCGAAGGGCAGGCTGGTGCAGGGTGCGCAGCCGATGCTGGTATAGCCCTGGTCGTAGAGCGGCAGCAGGGGAATTCCCTGCTGCCCCGCGTAGGTCCAAACGTCTTTCGCGCTCCAATCGGCGAGAGGGCTGATCTTGAGCAACTGTTTTCCGCTGGGCAGAGTGAAGTGATCGACGGCCTGGAGCTGGGCCCGGCTCTTGGCCTGCTCGCGACGCATGCCGGTGAGCCAGACCTGGTATTTTTCGAGCTCCTTGAACAGGGGCGCGACTTTGCGCAGCCCGCAGCAGCGCGAGGGGTCGGTCTGATGGAGGATGCCGAACTGCGCCTCCTGCTCAGCGACGGTCTGCTCGGGCAGAAGGTTGACGAGGTTCAGATTCCACTCGCGCGCGATGCGGTCGCGGTACTCGTAGGTCTCGGCGAAGTGATAGCCGGTGTCAAGAAAAACGACGGGAACGCCGGGGAGCTTGGCGCGCACCAGCGAGAGAACCAAAACATCCTCGGCTTGAAAACTGGTGGTGACACAGATCTCGCCGGCGGGAGCCTGGACGATTTGCTCTTCGACGAGGGCCCGAGCGGCATCCACCTTGTCTTCAAAGGAAAGTTCGGGAAAGGAAAGCTCGGGAGAGGTTTCTATCTGGCTCATGCAAGCTCCTGATTTCCATCGGCGCGGAGAATCTCGCGCCGGCGGAGGAGTTCGACGGTCTGTTGCACCCGTTCGCCCTCTGAGGGCGCCGGGTCACCGGCAGGAAGCAGATCTTCCAACTGCGGCTCGCCATCGGTGAGGACCGCCAAGCGGACGGCGGCGTGGCCGGGCGCGGAGCTCGCGGCGACGGAAGGAGCAAAAGGCTCGACCAAGGTGATTACTCCCAGGGCCGAGAGACCGCGCCAGAGCGCGGGATCGTGGCGGCGGGTGCGGACGACGGCGCAACCGGCGTCGAGAAGGGCGGATTCGAGTGCAGACGCCAGCGCGGAATCGCGGGCGAGCAGCACGGCGGGACGATGGAGCGCGCTGGCCTGGCTCTGCTTGCCGGATGCGCCCTGAATCATTCCCGCGGCAGCGGTGGCATTGGTTTCGGGATCGATCAGGACAAAGCTGCCGGTAATCCTGTTTTGTTCGTACGAATCGAAGAAAAGGGGACGGAGGGTTTCGATCTCCACTTGGCCGATGTCATTCATCGCCAGGCTGTCCACGCTTTCGTGTTCGAGGGTTTGAACGTCGACCCGGTGGTGGACGGACTGGATGCGCGCGCCCACGGTCTGGCTGGCATGCTTGAGCAGATAGCTGCGAGCGGGATCGAGAGGCCGGCCATCGAACCAGACCAGGGATGCGCGGAGAGCGCTTGCGCTGCGCGGAGGATGCGCGGCATCTGCAAGAAAGTCACCGCGGCTGATATCGATCTCATCTTCAAGAGAAATGGAAACCGATTGCGGAGCGCTGGCCTGCTCCAGATCGCCGTCGAAGGTGGTGATCGAGGCGACGCGGCTGGTGCGTCCCGAAGGCAGAGCGACCACCTGATCGCCGACGCGAATGCCGCCTGCGGCAATCTGCCCGGCAAAGCCGCGGAAGTTGGGCTGCGGGTAGTGGACATGGGGACGGATGACCCGCTGCACGGGCAAACGAAATCCGCCGGCGCCCGAGTCATGGCGCACCGGAACCGCCTCAAGGTATTGAAGAAGCGTGGGGCCCTGGTACCAGGGCATGTTGGCGCTGGGCTCGACCACATTGTCGCCATTGAGGGCGCTTAAGGGAATCGCGGTGACTTCGGCGTTGCCCAATTGCCGGACCAGGGCGCTGAACTGGCGCTCGATACGAGCAAAAACCTCGGGCGAGAAACCGACGAGATCCATTTTGTTGATGGCCGCAACCAGATGCCGGATACCCAGGAGCGAGGTGATGTAGACGTGGCGGCGGGACTGGGTAAGGATGCCCTTGGTGGCGTCGATGAGGATGATGGCCAGGTGGGAGGTCGATGCTCCGGTAGCCATGTTGCGGGTGTACTGCTCGTGGCCGGGAGTGTCGGCGATGATGAAGTTGCGGTGCTCGGTCGAGAAGTAGCGGTAGGCGACATCGATGGTAATTCCCTGCTCGCGCTCGGCGCGCAGGCCATCGGTAAGCTGGGCGAAGTCAATCGAGGCCTGCGCATTGCCGCCGGGATTGCGGGTGACCGCCCGCACGTGGTCTTCGTAAACATTGCGGGAGTCGTAGAGCAAACGGCCGATGAGGGTGGACTTGCCGTCGTCGACACTGCCCGCGGTGCTGAGGCGCAGGAGATCTTTTTTGCGTTCGGCTTCAAGAAACTCCGCGATAGAGAAGGACCCGGCGGCCTGGTTTTCCGCGATGGCCGAGGAGGCGCCCCCGTTACGAAGCTCGCCCCGCGAATCGGGACTGGGCACGTCGTGCTGCTCACCCGTGTGGGCCGGGGAAAGAAGAGTTGCCATCAGAAATAGCCCTCGCGCTTCTTGATCTCCATCGAACCTTCCTGGTCGTGGTCGATAACACGGTTGGCCCGCTCGGAGGAGCGGAAGGTGACCAGCTCAGCGATAATTTTGGGAACGGTGTCGGCATCGGAGCGGATGGCGCCGGTGCAAGGACTGCAGCCGAGCGAACGGAGGCGGGAGCGCACCCACTGTTCCTCACCGGGAAGCCCCTTCACAAACGACTGCTCCACCGGAATCAGGCTGTCGCCGCGCACCAGCATGCGGCGCTCTTTCGCGAAGTAGAGCGGGACGATCGGGATCTCTTCGAGATGGATGTAGTGCCAGACGTCGAGCTCGGTCCAATTCGACAGGGGGAAGACGCGAATGCTCTCGCCGGGACCGATGCGGCCGTTGTAGATGTTCCACAATTCGGGACGCTGATTCTTGGGATCCCATTGCCCGGCGCGATCGCGGAAGGAAAAGATGCGTTCCTTGGCGCGGGATTTTTCCTCATCGCGGCGGGCGCCGCCGAAGGCAGCATCGAAGCCGTACTCGCGGAGAGCGTCAAGCAGGGCGGTGGTCTTCAACAGGCCGCAGCAGCGCTGCGTGCCGAGCTTGATGGGATTGGCGCCGGCGGCCAGAGCCTCCTCATTGCGCCACACCTTGAGATCGAGCCCGAGCTCCTGGGTGTAGGCGTCGCGGAAGGCAATCATTTCCTTGAACTTATATCCGGTATCGACGTGCAGGAGAGGAAAGGGGATGGGACCGGGGTAGAAGGCTTTTTGGGCCAGGCGCAGCATCACCGACGAGTCTTTGCCGATGGAATAGAGCATGACCGGCTTTTGAAACTCAGCCGCGACCTCGCGAAAGATGTGAATGCTTTCCGCCTCAAGCAGGCGGAGATGGCTCAGCCGGGGCGGCGTGTCGGTTGCGTCGAATACGGTGGCGGTGTCCATTGACTCTTCCCAGGAACGGATTGCCGGAACAAAGAAAAAGCCCACTGACCGAAGGCGGCAGTGGGCAACTTGCTTTTAGGGTTCTCAGTGCGATCGTTTTTGATTCGGAACGATCAGCAGAACATGCGCCCATGCCAGGATTGAAGAGGACAGCGACAACAGTCGCACGCCATTCGACAATCCAACGCAGCGGACACGAAAACCATTCCTCCACGATCTTCTATCCAGCAAGTTTTGTCAAATACTCCTTGTAATTCAAAGAGTTTGTGCGATGCCGACGGCAGAGGACCGCGGGTTGACGGAGGCGGCGGGGGCAGTCGTCTCCAGCACTTGGGATAAGGCTTGGGGGATAGGGCTTCGGGGCTGCGGATGGAGGGGCAAGCCGGCGGGGAGACTCGCGCGGCCATGCCCGCTCGTGACCTCGGTACCCAGGGCAGACCCGCCGCCGCAGCTTAAAATAAAGCGATGTTCTCCGACCGCCCGGGGTTTTCCCGGAGAGTGATGGCCTGGGCCGTTTTGCTGAGCGCGCTCGCGCTGGGCGGCGCCTGTTGGCGGCAGGGATCCGCCGAAGCCATCCTCCACCGGCGGGACACTTTCGTCCTGCATGAATCGACCCAGCTCATGGTGGTGGTCACCCCGGAGTGGGACGCGCAGACAGGGATCCTGCAACGGTATGAGCGGTCCCGACCGGACCAACGCTGGGTGGCGGTAGGGCACCCTATTGGAGTGGTGGTCGGCCACACCGGGATGGGGTGGGGCGCAGCGACCGCGAATGCCGATCCGGGAACGGCGAAAAGCCCGAAGGATCCGGTGAAAAAAGAAGGAGACCTGCGCTCGCCGGCGGGGATTTTTTCGATCGGAACATCGTTCGGCTACGCAGAGGAAGAGCCTGCGGGCTGGCGGATGCCGTACCTGCGCCTTACGCCGTCGGTCGAGTGCGTCGACGATCCGCAATCGGCGTATTACAACCAGGTGGTCGACCGCAGCACCGTGACTCCCGATTGGAAGAGCTCGGAAAAGATGCTGCGCCCCGACGGCCTCTATCAGTGGGGATTGGTGATCGCACAGAATATTCATCCGGTGCGGCCCGGCAAGGGATCCTGCGTTTTTCTTCATGTTTGGCCGGGGCCAGGAGAGGCTACGGTCGGATGCACGGCGACGGCGGTCGAGCAGATGCAAATCATCCTGGGGTGGCTCGATCCTGCGCGCGCGCCGATGCTGGTTCAACTACCGGCGGCACAATACACGGCACTTGAAAAATCATGGGAGCTGCCTCCCCTGCCGAAGGCCGCCAACGGCGGGACATAAGCATCGACGAGTGCTTACAGATCCCAGGTCTCAAAATCGAGACCTGGGGCACCCGGCGAAAGTCCTCATGCGCAGCGGAGAGATCTGCTTTTTGCTTGCTTTTCCGGCTGCTTCGCTCTAACCCAAAAGCAGATCCCTCGACTCCGCATGACGAGAATCGTCATGCTGGGCTCGGGATGACAGTTTTGGCTGCACTCTGTGAGAAGTCCAGGCTAGGGGATGGGCTAGGGACACAGAACGCGCTCGGGTCTTGATCCAAAGATGTTCCCTGGTTGGATGTTCCCTGATTGCGTCCTTCACCCCCGAAATAAGCCACAAACGACGATGCCTCCCCGCTCTCGGAGAACATCGTCTCATCCACATCTGTTTAAGAACCAATGGTGTCCTTCATCTTCACCGGTATGGCCGATAGGAATCATTCGCATGTACACGACACGCGGTGGCACGGGGGCATTTCGCCATCGAGTGCGGGAATGCAGTGCCCATGGGGATCGCTCTGCGGATCGCCCAGCTTTTCGGCAATACGCTCTTCGAATTTCTCCGAGATAAAGTGCTCCAATCGTTCGGCTTCATCATGCAGTTCGTCGATGGAGTATCCGAGCACTGCAAAAA
>DATAWF010000053.1:0-4434 GCA_036267335.1 Acidobacteriaceae bacterium | reverse complement strand
GTAGCCAATTGCTGCAGGGAGCATGCGCTTGCATGGATGTGACCCCGGCTCCTGTCCATATCGCACGATGTCGTAGCCGCTGGCTTTGCGACGATCCCCTTCGCGCCAACCGTCATCGCATAACCTGACAGCTGTCTCGTTTCCTTATGAAGCGACAACGCAAAACGATTTGCCAGCAATGACTGAAGCATAGTATTGACTTGATCGTCGGTAACCGATGGATCAGCTTTGGCCTCAATATCATATGTCTGCGTGTCGACCCACTTAGGGCCGCCCATAACCTGAGCTGCGGACACTCCGTAGGCCCGTGTGATACACCGTTTCAAGGTAACGTTACGCATGCGAAGTAGGTTGCCATCCCTATCTACGTCGGAGCCGCGAGAGTCTGGAGCACTCGGCTTAATCGAGGCCACTTCAAATGACGTATTCTGAAAGAAAAGCATCGTCAGCATCGACATTTGCAAAATAAATCTCATCATCTGGCACACCTCCCGTCGCCGTTATATTGTATGGCCACAGCCGGCTATGAACATAAGTAATGGAGGCCTTCTCTAGGAAGGCCGGCTTTTACACGGATATATTTCGTTCTCATTACTTGATCCCGCAACGAACCCCTTAAAGGGAGCAGCCGTCGTTGAGCCACTCCATGAGGCTGCGTTGTTATCAAGGTTGTTATGGTCGAGACCGTAACTGTGGCTGTCAGCAGACCCGGTGCCGGGACGTTTGCCCAAAGAAGCAGCGCGGCGAATCAGTTTGGAGTTGGGGGCTGGATGTGCTCGATGACCAGGACCTCGAATTTTTCTTTCTGGGGCACGAGCTTCAATCCGAGTTGTTCTTCGACGGCGGTAAAAAGCGATGGGGCATCAGAGGATGTCGTGGTCGCGGCCTCGCCGGCCTGCAGGTCTGTCCGGGCCCATCGCATGTCGACGTCGTAAGCGCCACTCAGGCCCGTCTTGTCGATGACCGGCCGTTCCACCATCGCCTGCAGAATTCCTGCGAGTTCCTGCATCGTCCGTGCCCCGCCGGAAAGCCAGGTCCGCGTGGCCACTTGACCGCATACCGGCCGCTCACCTGAGGGCGACACCGGGCTTTTGGGTACTGTGTCCGTTTTTGGGCGGCCGTTCGCGGCCCAGGCTTCGCAGTCCATCGTGGACTTGTGGAGCTGGGGCCCGAGCTTTTCATCCGTCCTGGCGAGGACAAGATCGTACGCGGCGATTTCGCGCTGCTCGGAATGGAGTTTCAGGCCGAAGCGATCGGCCAGGAGACGCCGCTCCATCAGATGGATTTCCTGCAGGTCCGGACTGCTTCCGCCGGGATAAGTGCCGACGACGTCGTAGGCCTTATCCCACGTCCAGCCGGGCGCCCCGGCAAGTTGGTAGTCGCCGTGGAGCTCATATGCGTCCTGAATGAGAAAGTACAAGGGCATATTGGTCGCTGTGAAGCGGTCCCGCAAATTGTGATCCATGCCGGATTCGGTTGTTCCCGAGAGATTCTGCTTGATGGAGGTGACCTCGAACTGCGGTGCTGTTTCGGAGGGAGATTGCGCGTGGGCGCAGCTCAGGCAGGCAAGAGCGGCGGAAAAAAGTAGGGCACAGCGGTTGGTCATCGAGGCGTGCATCCTCGTCGGCAGCGTTGGTGCCAATCCAATATATGCCAAAGGGGGAACAGCAGGTTCCTCGACTGCGCTGAGACCCATGCTAGCGGGTTGGCGCTTGATATGTAGCTACAGTGTATGTACTATAGAGGGCAGCGGTGAGCTTAACTCGCCTCATGAAGGAGATCACGGATAGGAAACATGCAATCGCCTCCGCCCCTTGCCCCGGGGGCGAGACGACCATTAGGAGACAGCCACAAACAATGTTTGATTGGGACCCTGCGAACGTAGGCCATATCGCTCAGCATGAATCACCTCTGCTGAGGCTGAACAGGTCATTCTTAACGACCCTCTGGACCTCGAATTTCAGCTGAGGAACGCGGAGGAACGTATAGCGCAGCTCGGGAAAACCGATGCTGGCCGCGTTTTGGTCGTTATCACGACCATGCGCGGAAAATTGATTCGGGTCGTAACGGCATTTCCGGCCAAGCAACGGCTGCAGAGCCTTTACCGGACCCAGAAGGGAAGTATCAATGAAGGAGGAATTGAAGAGACGGAACTTCAGGAATGAGGCCGAAGAGGCTCAGTGGTGGGAGCAGAATCAGGACACCCTGGCGCATGAATTCGAAAAGGCTGCAGCCGCAGGCACTCTCGGGCATGGCACCGCAGCCCGTAAGGGCGCCACTCCAACTACAACCATTCGGCTCGATCCGGAGGATATTGTGAAAGCTCGTGCTCAGGCGGAACATCGCGGCCTGCGGTATCAGACGTATTTGAAGATGTTGATTCACGAGGCTCTGCAACGGGCAGAGCGGTCGAAAGCAAAGCGGGGGTAACCGGCCGGAATGAACTTCTCTTTCCGCAATCAGAGAGACGATGACATCTGCATGCGATTGAAGACGCATAAGGCATCTGGCGAAATGGGTTCTCCACCTTCTGCATCGGGAAGTAGGGCTACCTCTCACCATGTCCAAAGAACCTCGAAGGATCAGTCGGCCGCTTTCCGGTAAGGGACAGTTCAGATTCAAAACCGGGCGTCTCCCCCTTACCCCCTCGTCCGCACTCTCCGATAGCGCTGCCACAGCAGCACCGCGAGAATTCCCTGCATTGCAGACTCCTACCTCCGCCGTTTATCGGTTTTGTCCCGCTCACTCAAGGGGTTCACCCCAAGCACATCAAGGCGCCCGCGTTTGAGACCTGGGTTATTCACTTCATTGCACGATTATGGTCCTGGCCGGCGCCCGGACCCAACCTGCGGGCTCGTCGGAAAGACGGCCCCCTTATTTCGTGACGATGCTAACGAGGTTTTTTCCCAAAGCCGCGGAAGCACTGAGGACCCCGCCGAACAGCGCGCCCACAACTCCCAGCCCGGCGGCGTCCTGCCCGGTAAGGTAAAGCCCTCGTACCGGCGTGCGGGCGCCGAGCCTTCGCGTCAAAAACCGTTGCGGCGTCGCGGCGATGCCGTAGATCTCTCCCTGGCTGTAATTCATAAAGTGGCGCGTCGTAACCGGGGTCGAGAGCTCCGCGTGCTCGATGTGCGACGCAACCCTGGGAACATGCCGTTCGACTTCGGCCCGGAGCCGCGCCGCAAGCTCCGCCTTTAGCTGCTCATATTCCGCGCCTCGGCGCTTCCAGCGCGTTTCGGCCCAGCCGGCAAATGGCTGCCACGGAAGCATCGTAATCGCTTCCACCGTGCTGTGCCCCGGATACTGTCGCTGGAAATCCGGATCCTTCGCTGACGGGAACGACATGTAGACGACCGGCAGAGGTGCGCTCAGATCGCGCGAGAAGCGCTCCACATTCGCGTCGTGATCGAACGACGGATAAACCCAGAGATTGGTTCCGGTAAGGCCGAGCGCGGTGTCGGTCTCAGAGAGGCCGAGGTAGAGACTGGCATGGGCCGTCGAGGGCGTCAGCCGTCTGAGCTCCCCGCGAAGCGCGTCGAGCTCAGGCAAATCCGGCGGCAGCAGCCGCTCCACCGTATTCGCCGCGCCGGCATCGCTAACGATGAGCGGCGCGCGGAACACGCGGCCATCGCTCATGCGGACTCCGGCGGCGCGGCCGCCTTCGACCACAATGCCGGCAGCCTCCGCGCTGGTCACGACCTTGCCTCCGGCCCTCTCGATCTCCGGAGCCATCGCGGCCGCGATCGCGCCCGCGCCCCCCACCGGGTAAAACCCGCCATTCAGGTAGTGTTCGGCGATCATCGCGTGGACTGCGAAGCTGCTTTGCGCCGGCGGAAGGCCGTAGTCCCCCCACTGTGCCGCAAGAACGCCCCTGAGCTCAGGGTTGCCGGTGATGCCGGCGAGCACGTCGCGCGTCGTGCGCCTCGCCCAATGCAGGTATGGCGCCCGCATCGCACCGCCCAACAGCGATCCCAGCGCCGCGGGCACCGCCTTTTCGGCGAAGTAGAGACCGCTCCAGCGATTGGCCGCACGAACCGCCTGGAGGTACCGGTCGATGGCCCTGGCCTCGGAGGGGAAAGCCTCCAGCAGGCTCGCGCGCAAGGCCTCGGCGCCAGAAGGAAAGTCGAAGCGGCGGCCGCCGATGAACACGCGGTCGTAGACCTCCGGCATCGGCTGCCAGGCCACCGCGCCGCCAGTCACGGAATCGAAGGCGCGGCGCACCGCGGACCGCTCTTCCCCTACCTGCCCGATGTAATGGAGCCCGACATCCCACCGGAACCCTGGCCGGCGGAAGGTATGCGTGAACCCTCCGGCCTCATAATGCCGTTCGAGGACGAGCACTCGCCGGCCGGCATGGCGGGCGAGCAGAACGGCGGCGGTGAGCCCGCCGATCCCGGACCCGATCACCACCGCATCCCATTCTTCCGCGGGATT
>DATAWF010000052.1:0-27872 GCA_036267335.1 Acidobacteriaceae bacterium | reverse complement strand
TGCCGGTCACGCCTAACAGAGTCGCGACGATTGCGAATAACACCCAAGTCGACCTGCGATACACGCGGGAAACCGCACTTCTATGAATTGCTTCATTCATTGCGAAGCTCCTTTTTTTGCGGATTTTGGGAAGACAGTTGCAGGCATTCCGTGCGGCGGCTTGCGCGGCTACGGCGAGAACGAGGAAGTAACTACAGCGCCGTTACCAGCGATCGCACGTTGGCAGCAACGGTAACACGGGGCGGACGGTTACGACCAAATAATTTGGCGGAAGTATTGTGGGGCGAGCGGGGGGTTTCCGAACCAGGCGCAGTATCCGTACGACGGTTCGACGTTCAACCCGCGTCAGCCCGAAGCAACGCTCAGTCGGCGACCATGAGCTCGCCGGGCTGAATGGGCCGGGTGCGCGGGAGGCGTCCGAAGGCGGCGGCGATGCCCATTCCGGCAAGCACCGCGCTGTAGACGGCCAGCTTGAGGATGTCGGTGGCGTGGGTGCGGGGCAGCGTCTTCCATAGTAGAAGCAGCATCACCTGGGCGGCCGTGACGGCCCAGACTGTCCCGTAAAAATAGCGCCGCTCGATTCCCTCTCCTTTGGTCGACCGCCGTACTCGGGGAAGGACACCAAAGGCCCCCAGAGCGAGGATGAGCAGGCATAGCGGCGTGTATCCGTGAGCGTAGATCTGCTTGAGGTACCACTTCCCTGTCGCCACCGCCACGGCCAGCCCGGCAAGGTTCAGCAGCGCGAAGTTGAGCAGCGCATTCCAGGCGAAGCTGTAGCAGACCTTGCGGTAGAGCGGGTTGGGGCGATCCTCATTGAAGCGCAGGATATAGGGCGCGGGCTCAGCCCCCGGCAGTTGCCCGAAGATTGCCGCGGCGCCAGTCGCGAGCAGCACGACTCCCAGCCAGAGGAGGTTGCCGGTGCTTCCGCCATGGGCGAAGAGATTGAACGTAAGCGGACCTGGTGCGAGGAAGAAAACCCAAATCCAGATGGGCCAGTGAGCCACGCGATACCAGGGCTTGTTCCGCGTGCGCATCTTGCGCTCGTCGAATATTTCAACTTTGACGGTGTAGGCCATTTGTGTCGCTGGAGGTGTCCGTCCCGCTATTTTGCGGGACCGGGAGGCTAGCTCTTCAGCGCTGCTTCGATCGCAGCGATGACCTGCGGGGAATCCGGTGTGACTGCGGGCTCGAAGCGGGCGACGGGCTTGCCGTTGCGATCGAAGAGGAACTTGGTGAAGTTCCACTGGATATCCCCGCCGATCTGGGGATTGACCGCTTTGTCTGTCAGAAACTGGTAGAGCGGCGCCTTGTCGTCACCTTTGACAGAAACCTTGGCCATCATTGGAAACGTGACGTTGTACTTCCTGCTGCAGAAGCTCTTGATCTCGGCATTGGTGCCGGGTTCCTGGCTGGCGAAATTGTTTGCCGGAATGCCGACGATGACCAGGCCCTGGCCTTTGTACTTCTCATACAGGGATTCGAGCGCGGCGTATTGTGGAGTGTAGCCGCACTTGCTGGCTACGTTGACCAGCAACATCACCTTGCCGTGATACTCGTGCAGGCTGGTCGGTTTGCCGTCGATGGATTTCAGCGTGAAGTCATAAACGCTATGAGCGACCGCCATGGCTGAACTCACTCCCAGGCACAACATCAGAATGCAGGCAAATTTGCGCACAGTCCCCTCCGGCACTGAGGCGATGATAACCGATCTACCGGCATCCAAATGCATTTCACTCCAGAGGACACGGAGAACACAGAGTGGTCCATGAAAAAGGAGGCATCTCTGATCTCCGTGGTGAACCGACTGCAGTGTCAGGGCTTCGCAGCCTGCTCCGCCACTGCTCCCGCAACTACCTCGCGCGGAAGCGGCTCAAACTCCAGCTCGATTGACTCGTTCACCAGCCGGAACCGGACATCTTCGAGCGAACGCACAATCCAATCGGCGGCGGTGAGGCTTTCGACCGAGTGGGAAAACAGCGTGGCCAGAACCTTGCAGCCGGCAGCGTGCCCGGCCTTGGCCCCGGAGGCGGAGTCCTCGATCACCAGGCAATCTTCGGGCTTGAGACCGAGGAGTTCAGCGCCGCGCAGATACGGTTCGGGATCGGGCTTGCCTTTGGCGACCATGTCCGCGGTGATCATGCGCGATGGAACGGGAATGCCGCCGGCCTTCATGCGGCTGCGCGCAAGACGATCGGTTGCGGAGGTCACCACGGTCCAGTATTTTTCCGGCAGGCCTTCGAGGATGGGTTTGACGCCGCCCAGGATCTCCAGGCCTTCGTCATCGCCGACTTCCAGGTCCTCGATGAACTTCGTCTCCGCCACGGCATCGAGGTCGGGACGCAGGAATCGAACCGTTTCGATGGCCCGCCGCCCGTGCGCCGTGTGGATGGCCTCGGCGATATCCATGCCATGCTTTTCGGCCCAGGTGGTCCAGCTGCGCTCGACCGAGCCGAGGGAGCTGACCAGGACGCCGTCCATATCGAAGAGAATGCCGCGAACAATGACTCTCATCCTTCAAGATTACCAGTCCGGGATTCGCCGGCCTCGTTATGTGATATATCATGGTCTATACCACGGTTGGGAGGTAACGGCATGACCAAAACCGCGAAGCTCTTCCGCAACGGACGCAGCCAGGCTGTGCGCCTTCCGGCCGAGTTCCGGTTCCAAGGCAAGGAAGTTCTGATCCGCCGCGACCCGGCGTCCGGAGATGTAATTTTGTCGGAGGCGCAAAAATCAAAGGAAACCTGGAAAGATGTTCTTGAGATGATCGCGCGGATGCGAGCCGAAGCCCCGGATGAGTTTGAAGGCTTCATGGAAGATCGTCCCAAAGATTTTCCCCAGGAGCGCGATCTTTTCTGATGATCCGCTATCTGCTGGATACCAACGCAATCAGTCATGCGCTGCGCAAAGCCTTACCAGACTTCAACGATCGCTTCGAACAGATAGATCGAGCCGATATGGCGGTCTCTGTGATTACCGAGGCCGAGCTGTTATTCGGTCTCGCCCGCCGGCCCGAGGCACGAACGCTGGCGTCGACTGTCGCTGCCCTGCTCGAGAAGATCACCATTCTTCCGTGGACTTCAGCATGTGCCGCACATTATGCGGCGATCCGTGCCGCGCTCGAAATCGCAGGTCGACCGATGAGCGTGATGGATATGATGATCGCCGCTCATGCCCTGGCTGAAGACGCCATCCTGGTGACTAACGATGCCGCCTTCCGGCGCATCGACCGCCTCAGGCTTGAAGATTGGACGCAGTCCCTTTAGTTCAATTTTTTGGATAGAAAATAGCGGCGATGCCCGGCAGGGTAGTCGGGTAGCTCGGCGAAGACCTCGTATCCCTGCTCCTTGTAGAAGTCCGGCGCCTGAAAGCTGAAGGTGTCGAGCCACACGGAGTGGCAGCCGTGTTTCCGCGCCTGCTCCTCGACTTCCGCGAGCAGGTCCGCCCCCAGACCGAGCCCACGTACCGGTTCCGCTACCCACAGGAGATCGACGAACATCCATGAGAAGTGCATCCGCGCGTACAGCCCCGCAGCCAGCCGCCCCGCCTCATCGTCGACCGAGAGTAGCAAACGGATATACGTCTCGCTCGACGTGTGCGAAGTGTTGTAGGCAATCAGCTGCGAGCGCAGCCGGTCGACGTCGTCTTCCTCGGGATCGAGCTGGAGGCGAAAAGAATACTCGTCGCTCATGCAAAAGGGATTGGGCGAGGACGGCGGCGCGCCCTCGCGTTGTGATTTAGAGCTTGGCGAAGAAAGCCTTCATGCGGTCCAGACCCTCATCTACGTCCGCGTGCGAGACGGCGTAGGAGAGGCGGATGTGCTCCCTGGTGCCGAAGGCTTCGCCGGGAACGGCGACCACGTGCGCTTCGTGCAGCAGGCGCGCAGCCAGCTCGATCGAGGTCTGCGCTCCTGGCTTGCCAAGGTAGGCGCTCACATTCGGATAGACATAGAATGCGCCTTCGGGCGTGGTGCAGGTGACGCCCGGAATCTCGGCAAGGCGGCCAAGGATGCGGTCGCGCAGCTTGAGATAATCCGCGCGCATCTCGGCGACACAGGCTTGCGGCCCATTGAGCGCGGCGATCGAAGCCTTCTGCACGAACGATGCCGCGGAGGAAGTTGACTGGCTCTGCAGCTTGTTCATGGCCGCAATCACCGGCTTGGGGCCGAGAGCGAATCCGGCCCGCCATCCGGTCATGGCATAGGTCTTCGACAGGGAGCCGAGCACAATCAAGTGCTCCTTGGCAGCCGTGAACGAGCCTCCGGAGACTGGCGCGCCGTTGTACTGCAGATAAACGTAGCACTCATCAAGAAGCAGGTAGATTCCGCGAGCATGGGCCAGCTTGACGATGCGTTCGAGATCGGCAGGCGAGACGACAGAGCCCGCGGGATTCGAAGGAGTATTGAGAATGATGGCCTTGGTGCGCGGGGTGATCGCCTTCTCGATCGCATCGGCGGTGACCCGGAAATCCTCCGCCTCGTTCGTCTCGAGGTAAACCAGCTTGCCTCCCGCGTACTCGACGATGTCCTTGAACGACACCCAGTACGGAACCGGCAGAATGACCTCATCGCCGTGCTCCACCAAAACCTGGACGGCATTGAAAAGCGCGAGCTTGCCGCCGGTGGTAAAAATCGCCTCTTCGGTGCTGTAGTCGGAGCCGAAGTCGCATGCATGGCGGTCCACAATTGCCTTCCGCAGCTCGGGAATGCCGGCAACATTCGTATAGCGGGTAAAGTTGTTCTCGATGGCGGCGATGGCCGCGTCCTTAATGTGGCGCGGCGTGTCGAAATGGGGCTCGCCGGCGCCAAAGTTGACCAGCTTGGCGCCCTCAGCCTTTAACCTGGCTGCTTCGGCGGTGACCGCCATGGTGGCGGAGATCTCGATCCTGTCGATACGGTCGGTAAGGACTTTGCTGGCAGTAGTCGCGCTCATTCTTTCATCTTTGCAGATTCCCGGCCTTTCGCGAAAGGGGCACGCGAAAAAACGCGCCCGGGGGGAAAGGCCGGCGAGGCCGCCCGGGCCGGGCCGAAGTATCCTCTCCTCGAATTACGGCGCCCGGGCGCTTTTTCGCCGGGGTGCAGGCCGGTAAAAATCGTTTGCATTCCGGCTATTAACGCCAAAGTAACATTTCTCGAATTTGCCGCGAAAAACGAGAAGCGAACCCGAGCGGGCTTTGGCAAAAATTGCCAATCTTTGCCAAAGGCTGTTTTGGGCCTCCCACTTTCGCACAAAAAGGCGCGCTCAGGATGGGGCGCCCCGGGGTTCTTTTTCAAGCGCGGACTGGGGAAAGGCGATCGAAGGATCCCTTTCTGAACACAACCTGTCCTCCTGCAACCCCTGTCATCTCGACCGAAGCATGAGGGCGAAAGTCCTCATGCGAAGCGGAGAGATCTGCTTTTGCTTGCTTGTCCGGCTGCTCCGCTCTGCTAGAGCGTTTTCACTTTTCCTCTGACATGGAGAGAGTGGTTAAGAGTGGCCGTTTTTCGATGAAACGGCCACGTACGAGGCATTGTTTTTCTAAACACTTCAAGTGAAAACGCTCCAGCCCAAAAGCAGATCCCTCGACTTCGCATGACAAAAATCGTCATGCTGCGCTCGGGATGACAGTTATGTTTACACTCTGTGAGAAATCCCGGCTAGTTGCAGTCTTTACGGCCCGGCTGAAGCCGGTCCCTTCCTGCACTCGGCAGGAAAGCGAGAGCAGCGGAACAGTGTGCCGGAAATCGTTGGGAGAGGAACCCAAGGGACAAGAGCGCTTTCTTCGCCCACGTAACGTCCGCCTGTGGCGAACGAACATGGGGCACCCCGGCTTGTTGGAGACCGCCGTCTCGCCTGCGCGCGGGGATCCTTTAGCACCGCTAGCTGCTGAGCTCACGCACGCCGGCAGCGGCCTGCTCCAGGAAGGTGTCGCTGCTCATTGCCGGCGGGATTGCGAAGCCCATCTTTCGAGAGAGAGTGGCAGCGAGTTTCTGCGAGAGGTTGGAGGCGACTTCGAAGGGGAGATCGAGCCGCCGCTCCAAAAAGCTGTCGATGAGCTGCAGATCGGAAGGGGAGAGCCGGGCCAGGGCATCGGCGGGTATCTGGCGGCTGCGACCGGTTGGGGTTTCGGCCTTCGGCTCGAAAACCCCGGCCGTTACCATGCGCGCTGCGCCCGCCCCGGCGCTCCAGCGCTCGGTTTCCGCCTCGCGCACGACCAGCGTACCGGCTGCCAAGTCGCCAAGGCGCTGCTGGCGGCGGGTGAGCAAAATGCAGAGGGCTCCGACGAAATAGCCGGAGGGAAGAGAATCGATGGCGCGCAAGAGATTCCTGGTCATGGATTCGAAGAGCCCGATCGGCCGCCCGGTTTGCTGGATCACGCGGAGGTGAACGAGGCGCTTGCCGGGAGTCTGGCCGTTGCGGAAGGCTTCGAAGAGCGTGAAGTATCCCCATTGGAGCAGGAACACAGAAAGGATCAGGATCGCGGCCGCCCATTTGGGAGAAGCCGCCACAGTCCTTCCCAGGCCGGAGGTCCCGGGCAACAAGAAGACGAACAGGACGATGGCCACGATTGCGATGCTCTGGATAAGGTAATCCACGGCCAGGGCAAGAAAACGGCTTCCGATTCCGGCAAGCGGGAATTCGATCGCCACCAGCTCAGGAGTGTCGATGCTATGCTGATCCGAAAGTTCCGTGGTGTGGCCGCTCATCGCGCTAACGCATTTCGGAAATACTGTGACCCTTTGAGGTTCCAGCAGGGGGATTTTTCTTGAGGAAAAACCCACTTAGGACCCGTGGCTTCGGTTTATACCATCTCCGAAAATGCTATAGCGCCTGCCATGGCTGGAATTTCGACTCCCTATGATATCCAATCGCTGGATTGGGAAGAGGCAGCAGAGCTGGAATCGGATGGCGGCTCTGACGGAGCGGGCAGGACGGCAGGGAGTTCGCGGCCTTTCTCCGGAAGAACTGCGTGAGCTGGCGCTGCTTTACCGCCAGACGGCCAACGATCTTTCGATCGTGCGGCAGGATGGCAGCGCTCCGGGGATCGAAAAGCGCCTGAACGATCTGCTGGCAAGGGCCCACGCCTTCCTCTATTCCAGCCGGCGGCACGGCCTGGGAACGCTCCGCCAGTTTTTTCTCGAAGACTACCCACGGCTGTTTCGGAAACTTCTTCCATTCACCCTGGCATCGCTGTTGTTATTCACTGCGGGGGCTGTCCTGGGCGCGTTGCTGACAGCGGTCCGCCCGGAGTTTATGCATCATCTGTTGGGACCGGCGATGGTGAAAACCATCGAGCGCCATCAGATGTGGACGGCTCCTGTGAGCTCGATGGCGCCCCAGGCCTCGAGCGGAATCATGACGAACAATCTCAGCGTGACTTTTGCCGCTTTTGCGGGTGGGATCCTGGGCGGCCTGGGGACGATCTACGTGATCGGATGGAATGGAGTGCTGATTGGCGTGGTGGCGGCAGCCTGCCATCAGGCGGCCATGAGCATCAAGCTCTGGTCGTTTGTCGCTCCCCATGGCTCGCTGGAGATTCCCGCGATTCTTTTGGCAGGCGCAGCCGGATTGCGATTGGCGCAAGGACTTCTTTTTCCGGGACTCTACCGCCGGGGACACTCCCTTGCCGTGGCCGCGGCCGACGCCGCGCGGCTCCTGGCGGGAACGATTCCAATGTTGGTGGTTGCCGGGACGATCGAAGGATTCTTTTCGCCCTCGGCTGCGCCGGTTGTTCTGAAATTCGCTGTGGGCGCGCTGCTCTTCGCGGCCCTCCTGACGTGGCTTTTCCTGGCGGGCCAGGATCGCGAGCCGGTCCCGGATGTCGCAATTCACAAAAACATCCCTCAGGGGCTGAAGCCCGCATAGGTTCGCGTCCTTTTCGGCATGGCTTGAAGCCATGCCCTGATACAAGGCTCTCTACCCTCTAGGGACCCTCTTAACTCGGCGTTTTTCAGAGGTTCCCTAAAAAAAGGCTCTGAATAAGTGCGTGAACCTCTTGAACCCGTTCCCTCAGGGGCTAAAAGCCCCATTCTTAGGCCTCTTCAATGGCACAGCTAAAGCTGTGCCCTATCAGCCGTGTCCTTTCAAAACGGCGACTTCTTCAGAGCTTTCCTAGGGGTTTTTCCGCAGCCATCTGAAGCCCGCATAGATTCGCGTACTTTTCGGCATGGCTTGAAGCCATGCCCTGATACAAGGCTCTCTACTTCTGGAGTTTTTCCGCAGCCCTGCTTTTCCCAATCTCATGGGGTTATGACAAAAGCGGAAATGCTTTATACCAAGGCTCTTTCCTTGACCTCGAGGTAGCGGTTGAGGAGCTGGGTGGCTAATCCCTGGGGCTCGGTTTCGAGAGTCAGTCCGCCGCGTTCGCGCAATTGCGCCAGCAGCGCCTCGCGCCGCGCCAGCAGTTCGGTAGCAGCGGCGGTTGCAAACATCTCTCCCGCATCCCGGGGCCGGGCATGTGCGAGTCTCCCGAGGTCGGCCTGCCGGATGGTGACAAAAAGAACGAGATGGCGGCGCATCAATTGCGCGGCGCCTTCGATCACCTCCGGCCGCAGGGCGGCTTCAGAGAGATCGGTAAGCCAGAGCACGAGACTGCGCCGCGGCTGCATGCGGTCGAAGGCGACAGTGGCGCGCAAATGGTCGGCTTCTGCAGCTTCGCCGCGCACCAGCGCCAGGGCATCGACGAACCGCCGGAGCTGAGGGCCGCCGCGTCCGGGAAGTATCCGCTGCTGAATCTCGCGCCCGTAGGCCAGCAATCCGGCGCGGTCGCCCGACTGCAGCGCAAGTTGCGCCAGCGCGACGGAAGCGGAGGCGGCATAGTCCAGCTTGGTGTATCCCGCGACCCGTTCCTGAAGCAGGCGACCGGAATCGAGCACGATCCACACCGGTTGGTTCTTCTCGATCTCATATTGCTTCGAGACCGGCGCGCCCCGGCGCGCTGTGGCCGTCCAGCAGATGTCGCGCAGATCGTCACCCTCGCGGTAGTCGCGGAGACTTTCGAACTCGCGCCCCAGGCCGCGCTGGCGGCGCTTTCTGAGCTGCATTTCGATTTGCCGCAACCGCATGAGGAAGAGAGAGTGCGCTTCCGGGGAGCGCAGCGCGGGATAGATGCGCACGGTCTGCGAGAGATCGGCCACGGCCCACCGCTCCGCCAATCCCGCGGCGCTGCGATAGCGAAGAAAGAGCTGCCCCGCCTGGGCATCACCCCGGGAGCGTGGGATAAAGCTGTAGCGAGCGGTTGCGGCGACGCCAGGAAAGGCCTTGAGAAAGACCGGCGGCGGTTCATCCAAAAATGCCGGCGGCAGATCGTCGAGCGCGGTGAAGAAGAGAGTGCCCGGACCCGGCTGCCGAATGGAGAGCAAAACCTCCGTGCTGTTTGAAATAGCAGGCGCGGAGGACCAGATACGCTCGGCCTCGATGGCGGAAGGCGCAGGAAGGCGAAGGCCGTCGGCGACAGCAAGAGAGAGCACCAGAGCATCCCAAGCCACGAGCGCCCAAGCAAACTGGCGGAGGAAGAAGGCGGGAACCAGCCAAACGAGCCCCAAAAGAAACAGAACCAGAGCCCGAGACGTGAGACCGTAGGCAAACCGTCCGCGAGACGCGCCCTTTCCGCGGCGGTTGGGCGGAGCGAGCTGAGAAGTGCTCATTCCTTGGGCACCGCCACGGCAGCGATCACGTCGGCGATTACGCGGTCGGCATCGTAGCCTTCCAATTCCGCTTCCGGCTTGAGCAGGATGCGGTGCCGGAAGACCGGGAGCGCGGCCCGTTTCACATCATCGGGGATCAGGTACCCACGGCCGTCGAGGGCGGCGTAGGCCTGTGAAACCAGCATCAGGCTGACTGCCCGCCCGGGGGCTGGCGCCCAGAACGAGCATCGGCCATTCCCGGCTGCGGCGCGCCAAGTTGAGGATGTAGTCGAAGAGCGCGGTCTCGATTCTCACCCGGCGGACTTCGCGCTGCGCGGCCGGCAAGAGCCCGGGAGCGAGGGGCTGGAGGGAGTCTGTTTCGATCCCGCGCGAGCCGGCGGTCTGATGGTGGCGTTCAAGGATCAAACGCTCGTCGGAGGCCGAGGGATAGTTCATCCGAAGCTTGATTAAAAAGCGGTCAAGTTGTGCTTCAGGAAGGGGATATGTTCCCTCAAAGTCGACCGGGTTCTGCGTCGCGAAGACGGTAAAAAACTCCGGCAGGCGATGGGTTGTGCCATCGATGGTGACCTGCCTTTCTTCCATGCATTCGAGCAGAGCCGCCTGTGTCCGGGGAGGCATGCGGTTGATCTCATCCACCAGGAGAAAGCTGGTAAAGACCGGGCCACGGTGCAGGGAAAAATCCTGTGTGCCAGGGCGGAAAATGGTGGTTCCTAAGATATCGCCCGGCATGAGATCCGGAGTGGATTGCACGCGGTGGAATTCAATCCCCAGGACTGCGGCAAGGAGTTTCACGGTCAGCGTTTTGGCGATTCCCGGCACGCCTTCGACCAGCGCATGGCCGTGGCAGAGCACCGCGATCAAGGCCTGGTCGATCAGCTCGGTTTGCCCAGCGATGACGCGGCCGAGCTCAACCCGGCAATGCGCGACCAGCCGGGCGGTTGCTTCCAGGCCTGCTTCCGATTCCGTAGGAGGAACTTCCTCGGCATTCGTTTCCGGCCGTTCATTGACTGTTGGTGCGTGCTCTTCCAAAGCTGCCTCCTGCGGAATGATTCGAGGGGAGATGGTGCTGTTGCAGACGGATTTCGTAATCGTGGAGGGCCTGCGCCAGGGCGAGCGCGAGCTTCTCGGGGATCGCCACGCCGCGAGCCGCCGCTTCGCATGCCGTGAGGTCGCGTTCGAGGCCGGCGGGATCGTATCCGAAACGAACGGCCGCGGCGCGGGCGAGCTGGCCGGGATCGGTCTGGCCGGCATGAGCGATTCCCAATTGTTCCTCAAGCTTGAAACGAAAGCGCTGGTAAAGGGTCGAGAGCGCCGCGCCGGGGGCGCCGGCCTTCTGGTACAGCGCCCCGAGAGACTGAGCGAATTCGGTGGGCGTGGCGCGAGAAGGCACCGGATCAGGCCTCAGGGGGCCGCTCCGCCGGCTGAAGCTGAAAATAAGCAGCGCAGCGCCAAGGGCGAGCTGGAGCCACACCCAAGGAACGGGAGTGCCGCGGGCATACGACCAGAGCCCTGCTTCCTCGATATCGCCGTGCAGCGACTCGTCCCACACGACGCGGGCCGTCTCAGGAGAACCGACGCTAGCGAGCAGCAGAGAGAGGTTATCCGCGGTGGCGATGCCGGAGTTTTGCAAGGGTTGAGAACCGGCCCACCAGATCGCTTGCCCTTTTCCGAAACGGTACGAAACTACGGCAGGATTTCCGTTGCAGGTAAATTCGGTGCGATGCCGCGGATTGGTTTGCCGCCAACTCGCCTCGGGCGCAAGGCGCACGTGGCCCGAGCCGGCGATTGACCCGAATCCATTGGCGGCAAGATTGCACGCCGGGGCGGGTATCCGGGGGAAGGGCCTCACTTCGTTTTCCGGGAGCAGCATCCCGCCGGTAATACCGGTGGCCAGCACGCGCCCGCCGCGCGCGAGGATCTGTCTCACGGCTTCTCTCGCAGCAGCGACGTTGAGGAAGTAAGGTTCTGCGAAAACCACCACTGTATGATCGTCGGCCTGGGCGGCAAGGCTGCTGAGGGGATGAGTCCAGCGCTCCACCCGATAGCCGGAGCGCTCGAGCAGCAGATAGGCGGCTTTGGCGCCGTTCGCCTGGGTGGAATAGCTGGAGGGCGTGGGATTGGAATCATCTTCCTCCGGCGTCGCCACGGCCACGATGAGAATCAGCAGAACGACGAATCCCAGCGAAACGGCGAGCATGAGCCGGTCGCGGCGGTCGAGAGAATGACCAAGCTTTCTCACGCGACCAGCCTTTCAAACAGAGCACGCGCCCGGTTGAACTCCGCTTCTCCCGCGGGTGCGCCGCCGTACCATGTGCGTTCGAAATTCCTGGTGAGAGCCGTCAGGTCCGGGCGCTTTCCGCTGCCGGCGGCGACGAGAGCGAGATATTCTCTCGGCGTTCGCGCCTCGTCGGCAGACCAGAGGCTCTTGGTTTCAAGGCGAAAGATCGCCGCCCAGTAGAGGCAGCGGATGGCTTCGCGCCATCGCTTTTCCTGGGCTAGCCGCTGCGCCTCGAGGAGTCCCCACTCGCGCGACGGGAGGGAATCGTCCTCTGCCAATCGCTGTTTTGCCGAGGCCGCAGCATGCTGGCGGCTTGCCTGCCGCTTGAGCCAAAAAACCAAAAGAGAGGCGGCGATAAAAACTGCGGCCGCGACAAAGATCCGGGCAAGCCACACGGACTTCGATCCGTAGGCTGCGATCGAAAGCAGCCGGCCTTCCAGCCACTCGAAAAATGCGTCGCGGACCTGAGCCAGCAAGGAGCTTTGCTGGGTATGAGCGAATTCCGAAGAAGAGAGGATGTGGGCGAGGCGTTCCCGGGACGAGCCGAGGCCAGCTCCGTTTTCGCCCGGCCGCCCGTTTTCCGGTGTGAGCGCAAGATCCGCTTCGAGGCGCCGGCTGGAATCCGCGAGTTTCGCCCGGGCGAGAAGAAGTTTGTTCTGGCCCTGAGCCTGATCGTGATTCTGGTTCTGGGCCGAAGCGGCCGCGGCTTGGAGAACGTTTCGCAGCCACGCGTATCGAACCTTCCGGGTTTCGGTTCCGGTGGCGACTTCGTTGTCCGGGCCTACGCGGGTGGGATCACAGTTCCGCGCGTTGATTTGTTGCGCGCACTGAGCGACAAGAGATTCCAGTTGCACTAAGTGAGTGCGGTACCCCTGCAAATCGCAGTGCTCGGGGGCGGTCGCCGCAGTTGGTGAAGGAGCTGCATTCTGGGCGAGCGCGGCGAGGGGGAGCAGTGAGGCTAGCGCCAGCCGGAAAAGCAAACTGCAAGAGATGCTCATTGCGGCTCGAGGCCGGCCTGGGGAAGCGTCATGGAGGGCCGGGGATCAAGCGAGGTGAGGGGATTGGGCTGGGAGGCGCTTTCGAGCATCCATTCGATGTCCAGACCCTCTTTCCGAACCCTGGTGTCGTAATAGAACAGCGTCAGCACGATGCCATAGAGCGGTATGCAGAGCGAGTTGCTGATGAAGCGCAAGACCAGCAGATAAAGGGTGCTCGCGAAGACCAGATGCTGGGCGGTGAAAGTGTGCCGCAGAAAAATGAGAAATCCGAGGGGCATCTCGAGCACGAAACCGAGGATGCCTTGCACCGCGCCACAGACGAGCAGGCCAACAAAGATCGCTCCGCGCCGGGACTTCGTAAGAGCGGCGCTCCGCTCGAGTGCCTTGACGGGCCATTGTCCTTCGAAGACCGAGACTGTATTCGCCAGCGAATAGCGAACGATCAGCCACACACACCAAGGAACACTCAGGAAAAGGAGAGAAAGGGCAAGAACAGTCGCGGTGCGGCTCTTCAACGCGATTGCAGCGACGACTCCCACGGCGATTGCAGCGACCGGCAGCCATGCAACGAACACGGCGCAAAAGCTCACGACGGTATAGCGGAACCAGTGCGGCCATACTTGGGCATAGGCGAGCCGTACTCCGGCGTTCGCGCCCCGGTAGAGGCTGGAGATGGCGTGGGCGGTCGCCGCTAAGGTGATCCACTTCACGACGAGCGCTACCGCTACCTCGATCAAGACGATTATGCCGGTAAAGAGAAGAGGGGTGAGGCGGGGGCCATGGTGAGCCCCAATCGCTTGGGTACCGGTGGTTTGCGCCGCGCGCAAGAGGAGGTCGGCGGCAGCGGCGAGGCTGGCGATTCCAGTGAACAGGAGAAAATGGGTCCGATAGAGCTGGAAGGTCCGGTCGAGGATCTCTCCCAAGTTCAAGGGGCGCAGCGTGACGTCCATGGCGGCCACCGGGAAGCATTTTTGGTCCTTTGGGCTTCGGACCACACAGCAAAGGGGAGAGTAACACAACGGATACGGGATGGAGAGGGATTGACCGTTGGGGGAGAGAACCGGCTCTCAAAGTGCGGCCGAGGAATCTATTCGGTGCGAAGCACGTGCGCCGGATCGACGGTGGTTGCCCGACAGGCGGGAACCAAACAAGCTGCAATTGCAACGAGAAGCAATACACCCGGCGCCGCGAGAAAAGTGATGGGATCAAGCGCAGTGACGCTAGAAAGCAACGATGTCAAGAGGCGAGTCACGGCCGAAGCGCCTGCTAAACCGATAAAAATCCCCAGAACGGTAAGTGTGAGTCCCTGTCTCACGAACATACCGAGAACCTGAAACCTCGATGCCCCAGGGCGACGCGAATGCCAATCTCCGAGCTGCGTTCCTTCACCGAGTACGCGAGCAAGCCGTAGATACCGACCATACCCAGGAACATTGCCATGACGGCAAAAAGGGATAAGAGGGTAGTTTGGAAACGGCGCCCCGCGCCTGCTGCGGTTACAAGGTCGCCCATCGTTTGAACATCACCAAATGCGAGATCCGGATCAATCGTCTTAAGGACAGCACGGACATCTGACATCACCTCACCCGGGGGCAGATTGGAGCGCAAGACCAGGGATACGGCTCATACACTTCTGGAACCGGCTCAGGGGCAAGTATCAGGCGATTGACGATAGCCCCTGTTGTTTTTGCGGGGAGCCGCCGGAGAAACGATGCTTGACCGCGGAAGCCCCGGCTGCGGCATAGACGCAGAGCAGAGGATCGCAGGGTAGCCGGAAGCGTGGCTTGGCAATGGTGAATGCTGAGCTGAGGATGACGAGTCCGAGCGCCGCTGCCGAAAACCAGGTGATCGGATGCTTCCACTTTAGAAACATTCCTAGAAGTCCGAAAAGCATGATGGGCAGGAGCGACCAGGCAACGATTTGGGCCAATTTGCTCTCGTGGAGACCCGCGGTCGCGGGCTTACCTACCGAGTCGAAGACGACGAAAGCGCGCAGGATGACCAGTTCCGCGTAGTGGGCGCGGTGTGTGCTGATCCACTGCTTTGCCTGCTTTGCCTGTTGTCGATCGAGGTAGACTTCGCCTTTTGTCCAATCAGGCGTAAGCACGACCCAGTTGCCGGAGCGTGGAGTGGCCTCGTCGTTGGCGCCGAGAAGCAGGTTATATCCGCCATTGGTGGCGAGCGCAAAGTCATGCATGACGATCTTGTTGCGGACCATCCAGCCAACGGCTGGGGCCGTACCTACAAGTGCAATGATGATGGCGATTTTGAAATTTCTTTTGAGGGCAATTAGGCAGCCAATGAGAAAGGCCAAGGGCGCGAAGGTAGTGGTGGCCGCTCCGGCGAGGGCGAGGACGAGTGCTGCGGCAACGGCCGTTGTCGTGCGATTTTTGGTGAATGCTTGCCAACTGAGCCATACTCCGAGCGTAACGGCGATGGTGGTGAGGATGGTGGGGTAGATGGTGGAACTGGCGTAGGCGATGGCTGGATGAAAAGCTGCGAGCGCTGCTCCAACATTTGCGGCAAAGGGGCTCAGGCCGATAGCATGTCCCACCCGGCTGCAGATAAAAGGGATGATGGCGAGCAGCAGAGCTTCAAAGATGCGAACCGGGAGATAGTGGTCACCGAAGATACCGAAGATGATTGCGGCAAATGCAGGCTGCGCGGGGGGACGATAGGCGGTGAAGTAATTTATATCTTTGAAACCTTCTCCGTGCAGCAGAGCGAGGGCGATGTCATGGTAGGTGGTCTCGTCGTAGAAAGGCGGCTGATGGCGGGTCTTAAAAATAATCGCGAGGCGAAGCAACGTTCCAAGCAGAGCGAGGGCGATGAGGAAGGCATCGCTCTGGATGAGTTTGCGCAACGGCGAAGCTGGTCGGTTCATTTGCGGCCTTTCTTGTGAATGGAAGTTGGAATGATCCACCCTTTCATATAAAGCGCGAAAGGATGGGGCATCCGCACCTGGTGTCGGCAGTTCCGCGCTAAGGAGAATGCTGAAAAAGTCTGCTTTCTGAAGAAAACCATTCCTCAGCGGCTCAAGTCGTTCCCTTCCAAACAACTACTTTTCAGCATCCCGTGAAGGCCGATGCTTTTACCCTCGTTCAGCTGACTGAGAGCGCTTCGCGCGCTTTTTCGACTTCGCGCTTATGGCGCTTCGCTCAGCATGACAAGTTGTTAATGCCTATCTTAGGCGGACACTTTTTGTAACTCGGCCGTATCTTTGTGCGACGCTGGCTGCTGGTAGATGTGGTGCGCGTATGGACAACGAGCCGTGCATCGATGTTGCGCGCGCGCAGACCGGCAAAGTAGGGGAGTGGCAGCACGGCTTCTCCACCAAAACTTGTAAGACGCGTGTTCGGCAGCGATACAGATACGCATGCGTCGGATTCCGCCGGGGGAAGGGAGATGAGAGTCGGGGGTAATCCAGTGGGTGTTCCATCCATGATGCCGGATTGCAAGAGCGGCTGCAAATCCATTGCCTGCGGCAAGGGGTTGGACGGTGCAGTCGCGCGTTTCTTCAGCGCCTTCTGCGCAGTGGAGGAGTACGAGGATAAAGACGATGCAATATCGACGGAAAAACTGTCGAAGGGCTTCGAAAGTTCCCGTCCCCTGGCCTTGGTGTGGGCCTCTTTGCGCGCCCAACAATACGATGAGCGTGGCGGGTGTTGCCAGTGCGAAGAACTCGAGTGGTTCGATGGAGTCCCCTGCGCGCCTCACGACATTGCTGGCGCGCCTGCTCTACGCCGCCAAGGGCGATCCGTGCTCCCCGGTAGGCTTGTTCTTCAGGAACTCCGGCGTCGCGATATTTCTGTGCCTCTCGTTCGAGATGAAAATGTAACTCATCTTGCAATTCGTCTTCGACATCCTGGCGGCGTAGAAGCGAACGCATTCGGTAAAAGAGATCGGACAGCATTTCTGGTACCTACGCCATTCCCAGAATCTGGTCGACTGCGTTCGTAAGCTTACGCCAGGTGACCATCTCAGCCGCCAGTTGCTTGCGGCCAACGGCAGTGAGCTCGTAGTACTTTGCACGGCGGTTGTTTTCGCTGATCGCCCATTTCGCCTTGACCCATCCTCTGCGCTCCAGACGATGCAGGGCTGGATAAAGGGATCCTTGCTGTACTTGAATGGCTTCGCCTGATATCTGCTGCAGCCTCTCTGAAACCGCCCAACCGTGGAGCGACTGCAACGCCAGTGCTTTCAGGATGAGGAGATCGAGTGTTCCTTGAGGGAGATCCAGCCGCTCTTCCGTCATTGTTTTCTATCCCTGCTGCTTCTACAAGGGAGAATAGCGCAAACTACTGTCGAAGTGCAAGGGTACCGGCGCTCAAAGTGCGGTGGGATCGATCGTTGATGTTCCAGACCTCAGTGCCGGGATGTCTCAGACCCCAGCGCCGGCGCGGGAAAGAAGAACTTGCTCGACTGCCAGCCGGTCTTCTTCCGTATCGACGCCGATGCTATCGAACGGCGTGTGCTCCACGTAGATCGAGATTCCGTTTTCAAGCAGCCGCAATTGTTCCAATCGCTCCGTGCATTCGAGGGGGCTGGGCGGCAGGGCGGCAAATTTCGCGAGGGCGGCCTTGCGGTAGGCGTAGAGGCCAAGGTGCTTTTGCCAGAGCAGGCCGGGCTCGCGATGGTAGGGAATCGGACTCCTCGAAAAATAAAGAGCGCGTCCGTCGGCGGCGGTCACCACCTTGACGGCATTCGGGTTGTCGACTTGGTCGGGCGGACAGGGAGTCGAGACCGTGGTGACGTCGGCGCTCGTTCGGGCGAAGGGGCGCAGGAGAGCGGCGATATGTTCGGGCCGCAAGAGCGGCTCATCCCCTTGAATGTTGACATAGATATCGGCATCGACAGTCCCTGCGACGGCATGGACCCGGTCGGTTCCGCTGGCGATCTCGGGAGAGGTCATCACGCTGGGCCAGCCTTGGGATTCGGCGTATTCCATCACTGCCGGCGCGTCGGTCGCGATCAGGACCCGGTGGAGCAGCGGGGAGGCGGCCGCCGCCTGATAAACCCACGCAATCATTGGCTTTCCGGCAATGGAGCGTAGGACCTTTCCGGGCAGCCGCGTGGACGCCATGCGCGCCGGGATCACCGCAACCACGCGGGTTTGGTTTTGGGACACGTCAGATCTCCTCAATCGTCGCTGCAATTGTAGCTTCGCTATTTTTCACCCAGCCAGTTTGGCGTCGATCCAGGATTTCTCGCCCGACGGGCAAGGATTTTTCGCCCGACAGGCAAGCTTGCAGGGGTCTCCAAGATTTTTCCACCCCAACAGGCAAGCTTGCCGGGGACCCCGATTTTCTCGGCGGAACGTCCGCATTCAGGCCAGCTTTTTTGATCTGTCCCAAAAAGAGAAATGGTATGGCCGCGATTTCCACAGAAATCGTGACCGGAATGGACCAATTACAGATACAATTCAAAACATTTTCACCGGTACGGAAGTTTGTCGACGGGGAGAAAGAAATCTCTTGCCGACGGAGACACCTTGGTGAAAGTGTATTGAATCCGCAGTGGTATCTGCTGTGAACCACGGGGCCGCGGCGGGCGCCGGTGAAAGAATCCCGTTTCGGCTTTTTTCTTGGCTTGCGCCGTTTCCACGCTCGGTAGAGCGAGGATTTTCAAGGAGATAGCAAATGGATCCCGTTCGGCTATCAGTCCACGCGGTGCAGAGGGGTAACGCCAACGTAATGTCGACCCGCAACCGGACAAGAACTATTCTGGCTGAACCTGTTCTTTTGTTTCGCTTTTGTTTTGGCTCTTTCGGGGTGTCTGTGCGGCGTTTACGGCTCCTTGCCATTGCCGGGTCAGCGGTGGCGCTCGCGTGCCCAGTCTGGGCGCAGAGTGCGCTTACCCTCGCTGCGCCTGCTCAGGCCTTGCGGGAGGCCGGGACCGGCGAGGCCGCTCTCCATTTGCAGCGGATCGATATCCAGAGCGAAGTAGGGGGCGCGCTGCCCGCGCATGCTTTTCGAAGTGTTCAGTCCGGGGCCCAAGACCCGGGTCAGGACGGGGCGGGGGATGTTTCCAATCCCTTTTCTTCTACCAATGCCTGGGGGCGGTCGATCGCATTCGGGGCGCTGCTTGTTCTGGCCGTGATCGGCCTGACCTTCGCCGAGTGGCGCTGGATGGTTGCGCGGCAGGCGCAACTGCGAAGGCTCGTGCAGGAGCGGACTCTGGAGCTGGAACAGGAGAAGGCGGAACTGATTCGCGCCAAGGCTGCGCTGGTGGAGTTAGCGGTTCGCGATTCGCTCACCGGGCTCTTCAATCGCGGCGCCATCTTCGAGATGCTGGAGCATGAGGTCAAACGGGCGCGGCGCGAGCGCTGTACCTTCGCCGTCATTCTCACAGACCTGGATAATTTCAAACGCGTGAACGACACCTACGGCCATTTGATTGGCGACCAGGTGCTGCAAGAGTTTGCCCGACGTGTCCAGGTCAACCTGCGCCCTTACGACAATGTGGGACGATTTGGCGGCGAGGAGTTGCTGATTTTGATGCCGGGCATGCGAGAGGAAGAGGGTCCCAGAATCCATCAGCTGCACAAAGAGATCACGCACGAGCCGTTTGTACTGGGCGATCTGGTGCTGCGGATCACGTGCAGTTTCGGGGTGGCATGGTTCCCGAGTCCGCTCAATACGATTGAGTCGCTGCTGAGCCTGGCCGATCAGGCTCTCTATGCCGCGAAGGCCAATGGACGCAACCGCATCGAAATTGCGGAACGGCTATCTCTGCCAAGGTTTGGCAGTTTCGAGGGACGGGCCTCGCTGCCGGCGTAGCTCCTCGAAAAATGGGTGGTCTGCCACCCTTCGGGTAAGCAAGTCAGCAAGTCAGCGAGTCGGCAAGTCAGCAAGTCGGCAAGTCAGCGAGCCGGCGCCGGCTTTCAAAGCATTCGAAGTGACCGCTCAAGTTTTCCGTCCGCTGTTTCTTCGTGGCGGTGTGTCTGGCCCCAAACTGACCAGCTAAAATTGACTGGCGGGTAGCGGCTTCGTATGATTCAGTAAAAACGAGGCTTGGCCGAGATCTGCGGCCAGCTCCTTGTGCCTTCGCTTGCGCCGGAGTGAAAGCTCGCGGCCGCATCCGGAATGCTTGTCCACCAGCATCCATCCGGGAGCGATGCGCGGTTGGGATTCAATGTCCTCCGCCGAGGCAGGTTCTCCTAAATTTATGGCGGCGTAGCTCAGATGGTTAGAGCGACGGACTCATAACCCGTAGGTCAGTGGTTCGATTCCACTCGCCGCCACCAAGGCCTTGATGCCCGGCAGGCATAGGTCCCTTCCTGCGTACCCCAAAAGCGAAAATGCTTTAACCCGAAAAGGCTGTAACCCTGGAGTATCATTGGCTATGACCCCTTGCCGGGTCCAAAGTGATTCCATCCATGTCGAAAACCTTCGAGCGTGTTGTTTTTGTCCTCTCGCTTCTCATCATCGTTGTGGCCTTCTTCGGCGGCCTTGGCCCCACTCAAGTCAGCGCGGGCGCACAGGCCGACGGCGCCTATCCGGAGATGGAGGTCTACAGCGAAGTACTGAAGAAGATTCAGACGGATTACGTCGTCGATCCCAATGTCAACAAGGTCACCGACGGCGCTCTCCACGGCTTGTTGGAATCGCTCGACGCCGACTCCAGCTATCTGACGGGGGACGAATACAAGACTTACAAGGAACATCAGAACGACGGAGTCACGCAGGTGGGGATGAATGTCTCCAAGCGCTTTGGCTATGCGACGGTCGTTTCGGTGGAGCCCGGCAGCCCGGCAGAGAAAAGCCAGATTCAAGATGGCAACATCCTGGAATCGATCGAAGGGAATTCGACGCGGGAGATGTCTCTGGCGATGATTCGCCTGCTGCTCGAAGGCAAGCCCGGCACGCCGGTGACTTTCAATGTCGTGCGGCCGGGAAGCGACGAGCCGGACAAGGTCACGTTGATCCGTGCGGCCGTGCCGACGCCGGCGTTCGGGGTACAGGAGTACGAGAGCAATAGCATTCTCTACCTCAAGCCCGAAGTCATCTCCAAGGAGCGCGTGCAGGCTATTGAATCTCGCCTGCGTGCGATGTCCAAAGACGGCAACAAAAAGATCTGCCTCGATCTGCGCGATGTCTCCGATGGCGACGAAGCGGAAGGCATTCGCCTGGCAAATTTTTTCCTGAAGTCGGGAACGATCGCGACCCTCTCCGGACAAAAGTTCCCGTTGCAAACCTTCAACGCGGATCCGGCAAAGTTCGTCACGGACGCTCCGCTGGCGGTGCTGGTGAACCAGGGGACTTCAGGCGCGGCGGAGATTGTTGCCGGGGCGATCCTGGACGACCACCGCGGGGATGTTGTCGGCGAGAGAACCTTTGGCGAGGGCTCGGTTCAGAAGACCTTCGATCTGCCCGATGGAGCGGCAGTGATTCTTTCGGTTGCGAAGTATGCATCGCCTTCGGGCAAGAAGATTCAGGATGAAGCGGTGACGCCGAATGTTTTCGTCGCCTCCGCGGAGAACGACGACGACCTGACTTCGAAGGGCAATGGGAGCAATAATCCCCCACCGAAGATTCAGGGGGAAGCACGGGAGCCGATTGCGCCGGTTGACCAAGGCCACAAGGCAACCACGCCTGAACAGAACGCACCTCATCCCGACGACCAGCTCATGAAGGCCATCAACTTGCTCAAGCAGAAGAACGCTTGAAGACAGCGAGTCAGCAAGTTGGCGAGTTGGCTAAAAAGCAGATCTCTCCACTCACGCATTTCTCCTGACACGATGGTGTGGTGATGTCTGCTATGTGCAGGCATTCTTCGATGGAATGGCCGCGTTGGGGTCTGTCTCCGCTCCAGCACCATCAGGAAGAATGCTCTGCGCGCCGTCTCCGGTCGAGATGACAGGTTTGCGTGACAGCAAAAGACCCACTCAAGCCCAAAACCAGGCTTGAATGGGCCACCCGCGAGTCAGCGAGTCAGCAAGTCGGCAAGTTGGCGAGTGCAGCCATTCTTCGATGGAATGGCCGCATTGGGGTCTGCACTCTACTCCACACCATCAGGAAGAATGCTCTGCGCGCCGTCTCCGGTCGAGATGACAGGTTTGCGTGGCGGCAAAAACCCCACTCAAGCCTAAAACCAGGCTTGAATGGGCTAGCCGGCCGCATTTTCCTCAGGGCCCGGAGCGAGGGTTTCTTTTCAGCCATACCGCAACAGTGGCAGACAAGAGCGGGATCGACCTCGCGTCCCGCGTGCTAAAGTCAGTGCTGAAAGCGTTTTCGCCTTGCTGTGTCCGCGCTCGACCGGGACGAAAATTGTAGCGAAAACGCCAGAGTGACTCCCCCTTGACTGTGAGCGATCCAGAGCCTTCCGGTCCTATCCGGCTCCTGCCTGTGAGCCCTCCCCGGTTGCTGTTGCCCGCGTCCACCGGTGGTTCCGGGACTGCCGCAGCAAATTCCGCTTCCGCGGAAGAGCTTTCCGTTTCTTCCGGCGGCGAATTCACGTTGTTTTCGAGCTACGGCGGTTCGTCGAGCGGGAACAGGGAGAACCGGGACAGGGACGAAGGCGATTCCAGCTCCGGCCGCAATGGCTGGGCAGGCCGGGCGATCTTTCTTGTTCTCTTGCTGCTGGCCATCATTGCCGGCTCGCTTACCGGACTGCTTCTGGTGTATTCGGTCGACCTGCCGCAGATTGTGGATCTGGAGCGTTATCGCCCGAACGCAACCACGGAGCTGCTGGACATCCATGGGCGGGCCTTTGGATCGATCGCCCTGCAGCGGCGCGTGGTGGCGCCCTATGAGGCCTTTCCTCCACTGCTTCGCGAAGCGGTGATTTCGATCGAAGACAAGAACTTCGAAAGCCATTGGGGCGTGAACCTGGTGCGCGTCGCCGGCGCCGCCTATCACGACCTGACCTCCAGCGGGCGGGCACAGGGCGCCTCGACGTTGACCATGCAGCTCGCCCGGGACCTTTTTCTTTCGCCGCAGCGAACCTTCTCCCGCAAGCTGCAGGAGGTCTTTCTCTCGATCCAAATCGAACGAACCTTCACCAAAGACCAGATTTTCGCCCTCTACGCGAACCAGATTTATCTGGGGCAAGGGGTCTATGGTTTCGAGGCGGGGTCGGAATACTACTTCAGCAAGCATGCGAAGGATCTCACGTTGTCTGAGGCCGCCCTTCTGGCGGGCCTGCCCAAGGGGCCGGTCGCGTACTCTCCGGTGTTGAATCCGGAGCGAGCCTTCCGCCGGCGCAACACGGTGATCAACTCGATGCTCGAAGACGGCCTGATCACCGCGGCGCAGGCAAATGCCGCGAAGGCCGAGCCATTGGGACTGAACATCCAGGCGCCGCCGAACAATGTGGCTCCGTGGTTCATCGAAGAAGTTCGGCGTGAGCTCGAGCAAGATTTTGGGGTGCAAGCGCGCGCGGCCGGGCTGCATGTCTACACCACCCTCGACCTGGATCTACAGGAGGCTTCGAACCACGCCGTTCTAGACGGCCTGGCTTCCTATGAGAGGACCCAGGGCTGGCGCGGCCACCTGCTGAACGTAATCGCGGCCGGGGGCACGATGGATGAGCTCCATCATCCTGACTGGACCCAGGATCCGGTGGCGGGAGATTACACGCACGCGCTCGTGACCAACGTGCTGCCTTATCAAGTGACGGCGCGGATCGGCCAGCGGCAGTTGATCCTGACCTCCGACGATTGGGCATGGACCAAGCAACGCGAGGCCACGAAATTTCTCAAACCCGGCGACATCATCTACGTGCATCTTTTGCCGGCGCCGGATTCCAAGCTGTTTTTGCGCGGAACGCTGGAGCAGGATACGGGGGTCGAGGGTTCGTTGCTGGCGATCGATAACGCCACCGGAGAAGTGCGGGCCATGGTCGGCGGCAGAGACTTCAATCTCTCCCAATTCAACCGCGCGACCCAGGCCGAGCGCCAGGCGGGATCGGCATTCAAGCCCTACGTCTACGCCACCGCCATTGAGGAAGGAGCGCATCCGGACGATATCGTGGTCGATTCTCCAATAACGTTTGAGACGCCCGGCGGCCCCTACACTCCGCGCAACTTCGACAATACATTTGAAGGTCCGGTGACACTGGTGCACGCATTTGCCGATTCGCGCAATATTCCGGCGTTGAAGCTCGCGGCCCGGGTGGGCATCCGCAAGGTAATCGAAACCGCCCACCAGTTCGGGCTGGAGAGCGATATGCCGGCGGTTCTTTCGATTGCGCTAGGCGCGGCGGATGTGACGCTCGAAGAACAGGTTTCGGCCTTCAGCAGCTTTCCCAACGACGGCATCCGGGTGGCTCCGCACCTGATCCGCCGGGTGACCAATGATGACAACTTGACGCTGCTGCAAACGCAGCCGGAGGTGACGGAATCCACCAGCGTCAAGACCGCGCGCGAGATGATGCCGCTCTTCAAGGCGGTATTGCAGTATGGCGGCACGGCTTCGGCTGCTGATGTTCTCAAACATCCACTCGGCGGCAAAACCGGGACCACCAGCAATTACTCCGATGCATGGTTCATCGGCTTTTCTCCCTCGACGACCTGCGGCGTCTGGGTTGGCTATGACGACCACGAGGCGCTCGGCGACATGGAGACCGGCGGCCACGCTGCATTGCCGATCTGGATGGATTTCATGAAGGTCGCGATCGCGAGCAAGCCGGATGAGAGATTTCCCGGAGACGAGCCTGCGCTACCGGCAAAAGATTTTGCGCGCAATCCGTCAGGAGTGGCCGGCGATGGCGAGGATTCCAGTCCCTCCGGGGAGCGTGCCCGTTCCGGGGCAGCGCCGGTCGCGAAGGCCTCGCTTCCCGCCGTCAATCCATAGGAAAATTTGAAGGGATAACTTCCTGAGTCGGCACCTCCGCAATTCCTCTTCGGGGGTGCTGTGATGCGGTATCTAAAGCATTTTCGGAAATAGTGTAGACCGAAGCCGCAGGCTCGGAGTGGATTTTCCTCAAGAAAAATCCACCTATTGGGACCTCAAAAGTTCACAGCATTTCCGAAAATGCCTTACACGATGCAATCAAGAGCGTTGAGAAAGACGCTTTCTCGGCCCAGGTACGCTGATGCGAACCTGGGGCACCCCGCGGCTGACTGCAGCCATTCTTCGGTGGAGTGGCCGCGTTGGGGTCTGAAGTCTAACTCCACACCCATCAGGAAAAATGCTCTGCGCGCTGCCTCCGGTCGAGACGACAGAGTGGGAGCAAGCCCAAGATTCCCTCAGCGGCTAAAGCCGCTTGCTATTTGCAGTCTTTACGGCCCGGCTGAAGCCGGGCCCTTCCAAAACATGCAACAGCCGCAGATAGCGGCGGGCGTAGTCCACATCGCGGAGAATTTGCGCTTTGAGCGCTTCGGGCGAAGGCCAGGGCCGCTCTTCCCGAATACGGCGGCAAAAGGCGAGCTCGAGCGGCGTTTCCGGCGTCAGGTCGAGGGGATGGAAATTCAGCAAATGAGACTCAACGGCAAAGGAATCCTCGCCGAAGGTGGGCCGCACCCCCACGTTGGTCACGGCGTCCAACCATTCCTCAGCCACGCGCAAACGGGTGACATAGACTCCGTTTGCCGGCAATAGCTCCGGGTAGGGCGCCAGATTGATGGTCGGCACGGTGAGGGCTGTGCCGATTCCCCGGCCGGCGGCAGGGGTGGAGCGGATGCAGAATCCGTGTCCAAGGAGAAGGCGCGCCGTTCCCAAATCTCCCAGCGAGATCAGCTCGCGGATCCTGGTGCTCGAAACCTCGTGGCCGCGAAACCGGCAGACGGGGTGCACCACCACGTCGAATCCCAGCCTGCTGCCCAGCCTACGCAATTCTTCGGGGCCGCCCTCGGCTCGATGGCCGAAGCGGAAGTTGGGCCCCTCGTGGACTTCGACCGCGCGCAGCCCGTGGTGCAGGATGCGGGTGGCAAACTCTTCGGCGCGCATGCAGGAGAGCTCCGGGGTGAAACTCAGCACCAGCACCGCGCTGATGCCCGTGGCTTGAAGCAGCTCGAGGCGCATGGGAAGCGGCGTGATGAGCTTAGGACTGGATGCAGGGCGCAAGACCCGGAGGGGGTGAGGGTCAAAGGTGACGGCAAGGGACTGGATCGAGCGCACCGAGGCGCGTTCGACCAGGTGCGACAGGATCTCCTGATGACCGCGGTGAACACCATCGAAGTTGCCGATGCTCACGACCGTCGCGCCGAAGCTCGAGGGAATTTCGCCGAGATTGCGGAAGACTCGCATGGTCAGATCTCGAAGGGGATGCGCAATCCGTCGTATGCCAGCCGCACGTGGTCAGGCAAGGCGCTTTCGGTGGCGGCGTGATGGAGATCGTGCGACAGATGGGTGAAGAAGGCCCGCCGGGGAGCAAGCATGCGAACGAATTCCAAAGATTGATCGAGGGTCGCGTGGCTGGGGTGAGGGCGCCGGCGCAGGGCGTCGATGATCAACACATCGAGCCCCTGGAGCAAGGGCACGCTGCGCTCGGGGATTGCGCTGACGTCGGTCAGGTATGCGGCGCTGCCGAAGCGGAAGCCCGCCACTTCAAGCTCTCCATGCATCAGCGGAACGCGATGAAAGACCGCGCCGCCGATTGCGACCGAATCGGGCAGGCGATGCATCTGGACCCGCGCGCGCGTCGCATAGGGGGAGTTCGGATCGAAGGTGTAGTCGAAGATGCGCTCGATGGTGAGCGCCGCGCCGTCGTCGGCGTACAGCGGAATCTTCTCTTTGCGTTGAAAGCTGAGGGGACGCAGGTCGTCCAGGCCGAGGATGTGGTCGGCATGCGCATGGGTGTAAAGGACCGCGTCGACGTGCTTCACTCCCTCGCGCAGAGCCTGTGCGCGAAAATCGGGGCCGGTATCGATGACCACGCAGAAATCATTCCAGCGCACGGCAATCGACGGGCGGGTGCGGCAGTCCCGTGGATCGGTAGAAGTGCATACCTCGCAGGAGCAGCCGAGAGTGGGCACGCCCATCGAAGTACCGCTACCCAGGATGGTGATTTCCGCTTGCACGGTTCAGCGCTTTGCGCCTGGCTTGGGAGCCTGATGCGCGGAGCTGGCGATCGCGTTCGCGATTTCGAGAAACGCCATGCGCAGCTCGAAGAGAGCGCCTTGTAGCAGGCGTTTCTCGGGATCGGTCAGATTGCCGCGGGTCTTTTCCTCGAGAACCGCCAGCATGTCGATACTCTGCCGCGCGCCCAGAATATCGATGCGCGGCTGCTCGTTGGGAGCGGCTCCCGCGCCCATCTGCAGCATCGCCGTCATGTAGATCGACTGCACCAGCCGATCGAAATCCATGGGTGCGGCGGCGGTTTGTCCGGGGTTGGCCTGGCGCACGAGATCGTCCAGTTGACGCGTGGAGGCCTGATAGTCCTCCGACTGGCGCGCATTCTCTTCCGGGGTGGGCCCGGCAAACTCTTCGGCCGCGGGAGCGGGTTCCTGGGGTGCTGCCGGCTCCGGAGAAGCAACGGATTCGGGTGGGGCCGGGTTTGACGTTTCCGGCTCGGCAAGACCAGGTTTGGCCGTATCCGGCTTAGCCGCATCCTGCTCCGCGCCGGAGGTCTCATCGTTGCGCAGATCGCCTTCCAGGGTGAACTTGCGCCGGTCCATGACCGTGAATTTGGGTTCTTTGTCAGGCATCGATTTCCGATCTCCAAAAGTCTTGGCGTCCAGGCTCTCAAGGCATTTTCGGAATACTGTTGAACCGTTGAGGTCCATCAGGTGGATTTTTCTTGAGGAAAAATCCGCTCAGGGCCTAGAGGAGGCGCTTCCAACGGGATCGCGACTCCTGAGGCATATTCGATCGGTCCGCTTCCTTCATGGCCTTCCTCCCGCAGAAAGCCCAGCGCGAACTCTTGAGCCAGCTCCGGGCCGAGATTTTCTCCGGCCAGGGAAGCAGTGCTGGTAATGCGTCCTACGATGCGCCCTTCGCGAAGCAGGTCGAAGGGCGGCTGGAGGGGCCCACCCTCCAGGCGGAATTGGCGAAACTGCCGGTGGACCTTTCCCCGGGAGCGAATCCGT
>DATAWF010000051.1:0-28977 GCA_036267335.1 Acidobacteriaceae bacterium | reverse complement strand
GCACGGTTGCCAATATCTGACTCTCTATCCATTCGTACGTTTCCGTCAATCCCTTTTTCAGGGAAATTGACGGCTGCCAACCGAGATACTGCTGAATCTTTGCATTGTCGCTATTCCGGCCGTTCACGCCCTTTGGAGCGCCCAAGTTATACTTGCGCCTTAGCTTAACGTCTGCAATCTCTTCCACAATATCGACCAGTTGGTCGATTGTGACAAGCTCGCTACTCCCAAGGTTCAATGGCTCGTGAATCTCGCTTTCCAGGATCGCCTGGGTACCTTGGATGCAATCATCGATGTACATGAAGCTTCGGGTTTGTTTCCCGTTGCCCCAGATCTCGATCTCATGCTTGCCGGAAATTTTTGCTTCGATAACCTTGCGGCAAATTGCCGCCGGGGCCTTTTCTCTGCCGCCGTCCCAAGTTCCAAAAGGGCCGTAAACATTGTGGTAGCGCGCCACGCGGCATTGCAAGCCGAAATCTTCCTCGAAGTGGCGGCACATGCGCTCGCTAAAGAGCTTTTCCCAACCGTAACCGTCTTCTGGAAGCGCAGGATAGGCGTCCTCCTCTTTGAGAGGAACAACCTCGGGGTTCTTCTGCTTCTCACCATTATAAACGCAGGCAGAGGATGAGTAAAAGAAACGTTCAATGCCCTTTTCCCGCGCGGCTACCAGCATGTGCGTGTTCGTGAGCACGCTCAGCATGCACAATGCTTTGTTGTTTTCGATGAAGCCCATCCCGCCCATGTCGGCCGCAAGTTGAAAAACAACTTCGGCGCCATCTGCGGCGATCATGCAGGAATCTTTCTCTTGGAGATCCAGGACCAGATTTTCGATGCCTGGAACGGCCTGATACCACTCATCCAATGGCTTGACGTCGACGGCGCGGACCGTGGCAGCACCATTCTTGATTAGGCTGCGGACAAGATGGCCGCCGATAAACCCCCCGCCTCCACACACGACAACTCTTTTGCCGCGAACCTTCATCCTCTAGCCCCGCAGAAACTTTCAGAAAAGTTCACTTCGAGACTATCTGAAGCGCCCTGACCTGGGCAAACCCGGTCCAGCATAGTATTTTGTTTCGTCCGCAGCCCGCAGTTGTTGGTCGCAAAGACAAAATCAACACCAGAAGACTGGCGCCTTATCTCGAAGCAGCCCATTTAGATCGAAACACTGCTAGAAAAGATCCTCTTGTGCCTCAGCATCGATCTCGTCGAGAAAGGACTGGAGCAAAATCACGCGCGGTCCCGCCATTTCTTTTGCGCGTTTCAGACGAAGCTTGGCCGGCAACTCGGCAAGATTCGTCTTGAGAGTCTCAACCACGTTCGTAAATGTGGGGAAGCGTGTATCCCGTCCGACTTTCGCAGCAACCCGCAGAATGCCAACCGAACCTAACTGCTCTAAGATGTCCGCGTCGCGCAAAAGGATGCCCTCAAGAGCGATGGGACTGGCGCTTGGCTGATGGGTGCGAATGGCTTCGAGTACCGCGGCGACTTTCTGTTGTGGAAAACCCGCGCGCTGCAGAACTGCGGGAGCCTGCTCGACCGCATAGCGCACATTGTCCCATGCTGCGAGCGCCGCAGGCTCTTCTGGGCGATGGCCCACGAACACCCCTAGATCGTGCAGCCACGCAGCGGCGTAAACCACGTCGTCGTCGTATTCCTCGTCCTTGCCAATCGCTTGGGTCAGGCGGTAGAGGCGCGGCTGATGGCCAAACTTCTCGACCGGCTGCGCTTGGGCCTGGATGTACTCGGCAAGGAACGCGCGAAAATTTGCTTGTTCGGGCGAGGAGAGGCCGGCGGCGCGCATGACGCGATAGTCTCACATAGGCCGGTCGTTGTGCCTCCGCCAGCCCCTCTCCGGCCGGATCAGATTGTCCCGGAGGGAATGGCTCGTGTTTTTAGTAGCATGGCAGCGTGTCATTGCAATTCGCCTGGCCGGTATCGAGAGCTCCTGAACGGATCGCCGCGGGCGAAGTTCACGTTTGGTGCTGGCCGCTCGATGAAGACGATGGCAGGCTTGCGGCCGATACCGCTCTGCTCGATCCCGAAGAGCACAGCCGTTTCGAGCGCTTTCGTTTCGATCGGCACCGCATCCGCTTCGCCGCCTCTCATGCCAACCTGCGCAGAATTCTCGGCGCCTACCTGCGGCTGCCGCCGGAGAGTCTTGCTTTTCGCGCCAACCGCTTTGGAAAACCTGAAGTGCACGGCTTGGGTCCGGTTGCGCCGATTCAGTTCAATCTGAGTCACTCCCACAGCATCGCTCTCCTTGCTCTTTCCATCGACGTTGAGGTTGGCGTCGACGTAGAAGATCTTCGTCCAATGGAGCCGGAGATTGCGGGAAGCCATTTTTCCGCGCAGGAAAACTCCGATCTCGCTTCGCTCGAAGACGAGGCATGGCTCCTCGGTTTCTATCGCTGTTGGACGAGGAAGGAAGCGATTCTGAAGGCCGAAGGGGTAGGACTGCGGATTCCTTTAGCGGCTTTTGATGTCTCGCTGCTGCCGGATGCGCCGGCGCGTTTGTTAAGTGCCCGTGCGGAGGCAGGCTTCCGGCGGCTTTGGATGCTCCACAATCTTTCGCCGGCGCCGGGCGTTGCCGCGGCCCTTGCCGTGGCCGAGCCGAACGCGGCGATTCGCTGTTTCACCCTACAGAAATGACGCTCGTCCCACTCGGAAAAATCCTCCTCCGTCGCGGTCGCGCTCATAGTGTGAACAGGCCCGGTGTCCTGAGTCATTCGTTCGTTCAAGAAGTGAACTTTGTTTTGTATCAGGGCGCGACTTTGCGGTCACCGCGACCCCAGCGGATTCTTTCTCCGTTGCGGTATCCGCTTTAGTCGCGCCATAAAGGCCGTAAAATCAATAGGGCTTTAGCCCCTGAGGGCTGTTCTTCGAACCATTCCAATTCGCCAACTTGTTCAATGAACTTCAGACTCACCACTCTAGAACTGGTCTCATAGACCCATTGCGCCTGGTGAGACACCGTGTGAGGCCCACCGAAGCGGGGCTCATGCGAAGCGGGGCTCATGCAGCCTCCGCAAAGCCGCTGAACTATTGATGAGGCCAGTTCTAGACTCCGTCTTCACGCAGAGCCAAGCTTATGAGCGTCTTCTGCTCCAGCTCGTGTGCTTTGGCTGATCCCGTCGCGGGACTCGCGGCGGCGGAGCGTTTCACGCTCAGGACCTTGTGGCGCGGAACCAACCGGCGAAGGCGGGGCACGGCAAAAAAGAGCGCGCCCATGTTCGCCGGTTCTTCCTGGATCCATACAACTTCTCGCGTCTCGGGATGGCGCGCAATCTCGGCTGCCAGCTCTTTTTCCGGCCAGGGATACAGTTGTTCCACAAAGACGATGCCGGTCGTGCTCGAGGCGCGCTTGGCTCTCTCCATTCGGATCTCACGGCCGATTTTTCCCGTGCAAATCAGCAGCCGCTGCACGTTGGAGATCTCCGTTTCCGGCAGCACGGTTCGAAAGCGAGGTGCGGAAAAGGCATCTCTGGGAGAAACCGCATCCGGATGGCGCAGCATGCTCTTCGGCGTAAAGACGATGAGGGGCTTTCGCCACCGGCGGAGCGCCTGGCGCCGCAACAAATGGAAGTATTGCGCCGCCGTAGACGGCTGGCAGATCTGAATATTGTCGTGTGCCGCTAATTGGAGATAGCGCTCGATGCGCGCGCTCGAATGCTCCGGTCCCTGGCCTTCGTAGCCGTGCGGAAGGAGCGCGACGACCGCGCTCAACAGTCCCCATTTGTCCTCTCCGGACGAGATGAACTGGTCGGTGATGATCTGCGCGCCGTTGGCGAAGTCTCCGAACTGTGCCTCCCACAGAACCAGTGTTTCCGGAGCGTCGCGGCTGTACCCATATTCGTATCCGAGCGCACCTGCTTCCGAGAGCGGTGAGTTGTAAATCTCAACCCCTGCCTGATTTGGCGCTACGTGGGCGAGCGGAAGAAAGCGCTGCTCATTCTCGACGTCTACGAGCACGCTGTGCCGCTGATTGAAGGTGCCGCGCTGGCTGTCTTGGCCGCTGAGCCGAACCGCAGTCCCCTCGGCGAGCAGTGAACCGAAGGCCAGCGCCTCAGCCATGCCGAAGTCGATCGCTCGTTGGCCGCGTCCCATCTCCAGCCGCTGCTCGAGCAGTTTCTTGATCTTAGGGTGGATGTGGAAATCAGCCGGATACGAGGTTAGTCTGCGGCTAAGCTCTTCCACGCGCTCCGCGCCGATTCCCGTATCAACCTCATCCGCGGGATCGTAGGGGCCTCCCCGATAGGCCGACCAATATTCCGGTAGAGAAGCGAGTGCGATTCGCTCGGTCATTTTGGTTGCTTGCTTTTGTGCCGCGGCCAACTCCGCTTGGATCTCTCCCGCGCGGCCCGAAGGGTCGGCCCCGATGCGGCGAGCGTAAATCTGATAAAGCGGCGGATGGTCTTTGATCCTCGCGTAACGCAGGGGCTGAGTGATTGTCGGGTCGTCCACTTCACTGTGGCCATGGCGGCGGTAGCCGACGATGTCGACGACCACATCGGTATGGAAGGCGTACCGGTATTCGACCGCGAGCGCTGCAACGCGAACCACAGCCTCCGGATCCTCGCCGTTCACATGGAAAATCGGAATGTCCAGCCGTTTCGCCATATCGGAGGAGTAGCGGGAGGAATTCGACTCTTCCGGCTCGGCCGTAAAGCCAATCAGGTTGTTCACGATGACCTGAATGGTTCCCCCAACCGAAAAGCCTGGAACCTGGCTGAGGTTGAGGGTTTCGGCCCAGATTCCCTGTCCGGCAAAGGCAGCATCGCCGTGGATGAGAATCGGCAAGATTTTGTCCTGGCCGTCGCTTCCCCATCGAATTTGCTTCGCGCGGGCGCGTCCGGCCACCACCGGGTCCACCGCCTCCAGGTGGCTGGGATTCGAGACCAGGTGGAGGCTCACTTCGGCGCCGTCCTTCCCCGCAAACATGCCGGTCGCCCCAACGTGATATTTCACGTCCCCGCTGCCCAGAATGCTGCGCGGATTGACATCTTCAAATCGAGAAAAGATCTCGGCGGGAGAACGTCCGATGACATTGGCCATGACATTCAATCGTCCGCGGTGGCTCATGCCAAGCACGGACTGCGCTGCTCCCATCGCTGATCCAATCTGCAGCACCTCGCGCAGAAATGGGATCAGCGCCGTCACGCCTTCGAGCGAGAAGCGCTTGTTCCCGAGGTAGCGGGACTGGATGACCTGCTCGAAGATCTCCGCCCGAATCAGTTGTTCGAGGATTTGCTGCGCCTGCCCCGGCGCCTCGCCTCCTGGCGGAGTCTCCATCCGTTCCTGGACCCAACGCCGTTTGCCGGCATCGGCGATGTGCATGAACTCCACGCCGATGGTGCCGCAGTAAATGCGGCGCGCTTCCCGGGTGGCGTCGTCGGTCGCTTCCAGCTCGGGTAGCGGCAACGGCGCCAGATATTGTTCTAAGGGATCCAGCTGGGCGGCGAGATAGCCCCAGCGGCGAAAAGGGTCGAAGATCCGGTCATGCTCTGCGGCAGCCGGTTGTCGATCTGTTGTCGCCATGCGGGTTCGGTTCCTGTTGATACAAGTGTGGCACATCAACGCCTTCTCCGCGCGTGTTGCCGAACGGCAGTGACTCGCTCCGGATTGCGGTTGGCATCGTGTACCATTCCTCGCATTGGAAATCGCGGCCCGAAAGCAAAAGCACAGACGGTGTAAGGTGACAAACGGCTCCTCACGCAGCCATTCGATCAGGGAATGGCCGCTTGGAATCATTCTTGCCACCCCAAAGCATCTGGGCTGTTGCTCTAAAATGGCCGCAAACAGAGAACCGAGGTCTCCTCTAACTGTGTTGCGAAAGACTCTGTTGCTGCTTAAAACGCCGGTTGCTGCAGATGCCAAGACGATTGCCGGGCGGCCACTTTTTTTTCTTCTTGCGATGAGCCTTCTCTTGCCTTTGCCGTCTCGCGGAGCGGAGACAGCTTCGGCGCTCGCTCTGATGCCGTATCCCTCCAGCGTCAAGTTGGGTACCGGCGAATTCGTGGTCAACAATGGATTCGGAATCACGCTCGAGGGCTATACCGAACCCCGCCTGGAACGCGCGCGGCAGCGTTTCCTCACCGTGCTTTCGCGCGAGACCGGCATTCCTCTCTGGCGGGAAGCGGCACTCAATACGCCCCATTTTTTCATCGAAACCGCAGGCCCCAGCAGCGCCATCCAGCAGCTTGGCGAAGATGAGTCGTACCACCTCGAGATCTTGCCCGGCGAAGTTCATCTCCGCGCGGCCAATCCTCTCGGAATCCTGCATGGCCTCCAGACCTTCCTGCAATTGGTTCACGTCACGCCCCAAGGATTTGCCGCGCCCGCGGCCGTGATCGACGATCACCCACGCTTCCCCTGGCGTGGCTTGATGATCGACGTTAGCCGCCACTTCATGCCGGTCGAAGCGATCGAGCGCAACATCGATGGCATGGAGGCGGTCAAGCTCAACGTTCTCCACTGGCATCTCTCCGACGATCAGGGCTTTCGCGTCGAGAGCCGGAGCTTCCCGCTGCTCCAGCAGAAGGGCTCCAATGGCCTCTACTACACCCAGGACCAAATCCGCAGCGTGATTGAATACGCCCGTGACCGCGGCATCCGTGTCGTGCCGGAATTCGATATGCCGGGGCATGCGAGCTCCTGGTTTGCCGGCTATCCCGACCTCGCCAGCGGTTCCGGTCCCTATGCTCCTGCGCGTACTTTTGGGGTTTTCGACCCGGCGATGGATCCCACGCGCGAAAGCACGTACCAGTTCCTCTCCACTTTTATCGGAGAGATGGCAGCGCTCTTTCCCGACGCGTACTTTCATATGGGCGGCGACGAATGCAACGGTAAGGAGTGGGAGGCCAATCCCAGAATTCGCGCTTTCGTGCAAGCGCATTCCATGAAGACAACCGCGGATCTACAGGCCTACTTCACCTCCCGGGTCGAAAAAATCATCCTTGCTCATGGCAAGGTGGCCGAGGGATGGGATGAGGTTCTACAGCCGGATACTCCGCAGGACGTGGTGATCCAATCCTGGCGCGGCGCCGCCTCCCTGGCTGATGCAGCGCGGCGCGGTTACCGGGTGCTGCTCTCGGCCGGCTATTATCTCGATCTGAATCAGTCGGCAGCGGAGCACTACGCGGTCGATCCGCTGGCCGGCGCGGCGGCTGGCCTTTCGCCGCAACAAGCCAAAAATATCCTCGGAGGAGAGGCCGCGATGTGGACTGAGTTTGTGTCTCCGCAGAACCTCGATAACCGCATCTGGCCGCGGACCGCGGCTATCGCTGAGCGCCTTTGGTCGGCGCAGACCATTACCGACACCGTCTCGATGTATGACCGGCTGGCCATTGTCTCGGAAAAACTCGATGACTATGGACTCGAGCACAACCGCAGTTACCCGCAAATGTTGCAGCGAATGATTGGAGAGTCCGATCCGGCGTCGCTCCGCGTTCTCGGTGACGTGATGCAGCCTCCTCGCCTCTATGCCCGCCATCGCTTGGGGCAGTGGGACGTTTTTACTCCTCTGAACCGGTTGGTGGATGCTGTTCCGCCCGAGAGCGATACAGCGCGCCATTTTCTCGATCTGGTCAACACCCTCGTCTCCGGCAAGGCCACCGCCCAGGATTGGCAGAGTGCCCGGCAATGGCTCACGTTGTGGCGCGACAACGATGCCAAGCTTCAGCCCCTGCTCGCGAGCTCCCAACTGACATCGGATCTGGGTCCGGTATCAGCAAGCTTGCGCGAAGTGGCGGCTACGGGACTGGACGCGGTTGGATACCTCCAGAGCGGGCGTCCCGCACCCGCCGCGTGGCGCACGGAGCAGTTGGCCTTTCTGAAAGAAGCAGCCAGGCCCCATGCCGTGGTCGTCGACATGATCGCGCCTGCAGTCGCCAAACTGGTCGACGCGACGAGGGCGCAATAGCGCGCAAAATGCGACCGGCTAGCATTCGCTCTCCTCGATCTGCCGCGGCGGCCGAGCCTTCCCTCGATCTGCCGCGAAGGCGATGGAGGATCGCATGGCTGCTCGGCCTTGGCGTTTTCATCAGCTATCTCGACCGCATCAATCTTTCCGTCGCTCACACGGCGCTCATCTCGAGCTTTGCCATCTCCGACGTCACCTTCGGCTATCTCTCGGCGGCCTACAACTGGACCTACATGTTTTGTCAGATTCCCGTGGGGATGCTGCTGGATCGGTTTGGCGTACGCCTGGTGAGCCGCATCGGCGCTGTGATCTGGAGCACGGCCTCCTTCGCTGCAGCGCTCACCCCGAGCCTGGCAGGATTCTTTGCCGCCCGCTTTCTGCTCGGCGTAGGCGAGGCTCCTCTCTTTCCCGCCAACGCCAAGGCTATCGGGCGCTGGTTTCCCTCGAAAGACCGCAGCCTGCCAACGGGTCTTTTCGATGGAGCGTCCAAATTTTCCAATGTTGTCGGAGTGCCTTTTCTCGGATATGTCCTCTTGCGCCTCGGCTGGCGCTGGTGCTTTTCCGTGACCGGCATCGTCAGCCTGCTTTACTTCGCACTTTTCTACAAGGTTTACCGTGACCCGGAGGACGATCCCGGCCTCAGTTCCGTGGAGCGGGAATACATTCAATCCGAGCCGCTCGATTTGCCGGAGAGCGCGCCATCGCCGGTCGGCCGGTCGGCCTCGTACCTGCTCGCGCAGAGAAAAGTCATCGGGCTTGCCCTCGGCTCAGGCGCCTATAACTACGTTTTCTATTTACTCCTCGCCTGGCTGCCGAGTTATTTGTCGTCCGCTTTGCACATCGATTCGATGCACTCGTTTCTCTACACGGGAGTGCCATGGCTGATTGCCACCATCGCCGATTTACTCGTCGGAGGGTGGTTGGTCAACAAGCTGATCGCGCAGGGACGGGACGAAGGCCGGGTGCGGCGCGTGGTGCTCATCGCGGGTACGGCCCTCGGCCTCTGCATTCTGGGGGCGGCCCGTGCTCACTCCGCCGGGCAGGCTCTCTTGTGGATCAGCATTTCCATTGGGGGACTCTCCGCGGCCGCGCCCATTACCTGGTCGCTGCCCTCTCTCATCGCGCCGCGCGAAAGCGTCGGTACGCTCGGGGGAATCATGAACATGTCTAACCAAATCTCAGGGATCGCCGCACCGATCGTGACCGGCTATGTCGTCACTGCATTCCATTCTTTTGCCTGGGCCTTCGGCATCAGCGCGGCGTACTTGCTCGTGGGCATCGCGGCTTATGCGTTTCTCCTGGGCCCGATCGAGCGCATTCCCGAGCAGATTCCGGCGAAGGCTTGAATGGAAATGCCAGGAGGAGCAATTGCAGAGCCGGCCTCGTCTGCGAGAAGAGGCTGTTGCGATCAGAGAGAAATCCTTGGGAATGCCAGCCTGCGCGCAAACTCGCTGACAACTGAGAACTGAGCACTCCGTCCTGTCATCTCGACCGAAGGCGGCACGGACGAGCCGCCGCAGAGGAGAGAGTTGCTTTTGGTTTCTCGCCTTACTCTTGACCGCCCCGCTGAGCCAGAGCCCGGATCGCCCCAGTGGAGATTCCACCGTCGATGAGCAACGTTTGTCCGGTCATGTACCGGCTCGCTTCCGAGGCCAGAAAGACGATTGCGCCATCGAGGTCGCCTGGCGCTCCCGGCCTTTTGACGGGAATGCGTTCGGTCAGGTAGGCAAGCCATTCCGGATCTTCATAGAGGGCATTGTTCTGCGCGGTCCGGAACCAGCCCGGCGCCAGGCAGTTTACGGTGATGCCGTGCGTTCCCCAGTCCGCCGCAAGGCTCATGGTAAGCTGCCGCACTCCGCCGCGGCTCGCTCCATAGGGAGCAAGACCGGCATAGCCGAAGACGCTGGTCACCGACCCGATGTTGATGATCCGTCCATACTTTTTAGGAATCATGTGCCGCGCCACCGCCTGTGCGGTAAAAAAGCTTCCCCGGAGGTTGGTCTCGAGCACGAGATTCCAGTCGTCCCATGTAATGTCGAGCGCAGGTTTGCGCACATTGCAGCCCGCATTGTTGACCAAAATATGGATCTGCTCGAAGGTCTCGGAAGCTTTCGCGATTGCGGCGTCGATGCTTTGCTGGCTGCGCACGTCGAGATCGAGTGCCAGCGCCCGCCGCCCAAGCCCCTCGATCTCGGCCACGATGGACGTGAGTGTTTCGCGCTTCCGGCTGGTGAGCACCAGATCGGCGCCCGCGATCGCCAGGGCGCGAGCAAAGGTCTGTCCCAGGCCTCGGCTTGTTCCGGTGACAATTGCGACCTGGCCCGTGAGATCGAAAAGCGGGCGGCTCATGCGTTGGGACTCAGGACTACCTTCATCAGATTTGGCTCGCGTGCATAGAGACGGCTGAACCAGCGCGGGCCCTCTCTCAGCGGAGCCACTGCGCTGATCAGCGGCGCGACCCGGATCTGGCCCTTGGCGATCATTTCCATCGCTTCGGGATATTCGCCCGATGAGGCGCAGGAACCCTGGAGGCGCAGTTGGCGGGTGACCACTTTTTGCAGTGGCAGCGTGACCTCGGGTGAGACATTGCCGATGAGGGTCACACGTCCACCGCGGCGAACACTCCCAATGGCAGCAGAGACCGTCGCATCGGTCCCCACCGCTTCGAGCGCAAGATCCACGCCCTTTTCTTCGGTTCGGCGGCATACTTCCGCCGTCAGAGCGTCGCCTGAAAGCAAGAGGGTCTCGTCCGCTCCGCAATCCTTGGCGAGTTCCAGACGCGACCGGTCAACGTCTGCAACCAGCACGCGCGAGAGTCCCGCCGCGCGCGCAGCCTGCAGCGTCAGCAATCCGATCATGCCCGCGCCGATCACCAGCCCGGTCTCTCCCGCTTGGATGCCCGAGAGCCGCACCGCGTGGAGCGCGACCGAGACCGCCTCCAGCATCGCCGCCTCGGGAAAGGAGAGTTCGTCGGGAAGCCGATAGACCACGCGGGCGGGAACGGCAACGAACTCTGCGAAGGCCCCGGCGCGGCGAAACTCCGCGCATGAGACGCCCATCACCTGCCGATGATCGCAGAGGTTGATCTCGCCCGCGGTGCAGAACCCACACTCACCGCAGGAAATCGTCGAGTCGAAAGTGACCCGGTCGCCAACGGCAAGGCCGCTCGCCTTGGACCCAACTGCCTCCACGACTCCCGCCGCCTCATGTCCCATCACGATCGGTGGAATCCGCCGGCCGGTCGAGCCGTCGTACCCATGCACATCGCTGCCGCAGATGCCACACGCTGCCACGCGCACAAGAACCTCATCGGCCTCGATCGAGGGAACCGGCAGATCCGCCAGGACCAGATGTTTGTACTCGGAGAGAAGAAGGGCTTTCATACCGCTGGAGCATTTCTCCTGAGGTTATGGAGTAGAGTGCAGACCTCAACGCATTTTCTTTTCCTGATGTTGTGGGAGTGGAGATTCCAACCATCGAAGAATGGCCGCATAGAACAACTGCGACCACGCTCACGTGTCAGGAGAAATGTGGAAACGCGGCCATTCGAATCGAACCAGGGTTCCCGGCAAGCTAGCTTGCTGGGGTGAAAGAATGGCCGCACATAGCAAACATCACCACTCCATCGTTTCAGGAGAAATGCTTGAAACCTCCGTAATTGGCAGATTTCCTGTAGGCATCTCCCGAAACAACTGCACCAAACGCGCCTTTCTACCAAGAAAAGCCGCACTTCGCGGATCTATGCGCCCCCCTAGCAACAGGAAATCTGCCTCAGCTCTTTTGTTCAGACTGCGCGACCGCCGCTTCCGCTGCCTGGAATCCGATCTTCGAATGCGTTCCATCGCAAAAGGGCTTGTTTACCGAGCCTCCGCAGCGGCAAAGAGAGATCGCCGGCTTTCCGGTCAGGTCCCATTCCTGGCCATTCGCATCGACCAATCGTATTGGTCCTTCCACGCGATACGGGCCATTGGGCCGCACGGTAATCGTGACTGGGGAATCTGCCATTCGCTGCTCCTACTTGTAGATGAATTCAATTCCGTTACGAGTCTACCAGCGGAGCGGGCGAGCAAGAGCGCTCGCCGTATGGCGAAGTCGGGCCCTCGCGGAAGGCGGCCGCCCTTTTGCGAGTTGCGCGAGCAGAGGGTATTCGTTGCATGAAAAACCCGTCCTGGGCTTCGCCCGGACGGGTGTGACTTGCTGCAAACCGGCGTCTAATCGCTATCCAGATTCTGTTTCGCTGGCGGGTTGGCTTGAGGAGATTTTGGCTGCGGATTTTGCGTATCTCCCGGCGTGCCGGTTGCCGAGCCTGGAACCGGCCCGGAAGTGATGTTCGAGCTCTGGCCGACCTTCTGGCCATTCCAACCCGTGGTGCTGACATTCTCCGCGGTGGTTCCCGTGTCGCAGCCGGCGATCCCGCAAAGGGCCAGCAGCAAAACGATGGAAACTGCTCGAACCATGATCTCTCCTCTTCCCTCGATGAATTTCGATTTGCTTTAGCCTACCCGTTTTCCAGGCCTCTCACAACTGAATGGGCAAGGTGCGCGAGCGGGGCGCCATTCCGGCAACGCAAAACAGAAAAGACGGCGCGAAGCCGTCTCTTCTGTTTTGAATCAGTGCGAGGTTAGAGAACCTGAACGTTCTCAGCCTGCCAGCCCTTCGGGCCTTTGGTGACGTTGAATTGGACGGCCTGGCCTTCCTGCAGGGTACGAAACCCGTTTGCTTGAATCGCCGTGTGATGCACGAAGACATCTTCTCCGTTCGCACGGCTCAGAAATCCATACCCCTTCGCATCGTTGAACCATTTCACGGTGCCTTGTTCCATTGTTGTTCCTTAGTGTTCTTGAAATAACGCTGAATGCAATCGGGGTATCTGCAGGTAGTGCGAAAACTGAAGAGCAAAACGAGCGGAGAACCAAAATCGTATTCGACGCTCTTTTAGCATAACCCTTGTGTTTCGAACATCGCAACCCCCAAAAGAGCAATCCCTACCAGGGTGCTCTCTCGGCTGCGAGAAGGCCTCCGATCAAGGCTGCGAACTGCAACAGCCGCCGGTCGTCGTTGTGCGCGGCCAGCAGTTGCATTCCGCAGTCGGGCGAAGGCAGAACGGCGGCCGGAAGTCCGGCAACGCTCGCCGGAGTAGTGAGCCGCAAGATATGCGCGCGTTCTTCGCTTTGATCCTTTGCCGCATCCAGAACGCTGATGGGCGTGGCGGGGGCAAGAAGCAGATCGTACCGGCGAAAAAGCTCTCTCATCGCTCCGCAAAAAATCTCCATCCGGTTTCGCGCGGCGTGAATTTCTTCTTCGCCAAGCGCTGCGCCCCACTCCAGGCGGGCGGTAATTGCGGGCTCGAATTCTTGATAGAAGCCCGCGTGCAGCTTTGCCGCCTCATGGGCCTGGATTGGGGCGTAGATTTCCCACGCTGCAAGCCAGAACTCCGGGGCAACGCACTCCAGCACGGCGCCGGCACGGCGCAGACGATCTTGCCATTCGCCATAGGATTGCTGGACCGCGGCATCGCAGTCCTCAACCAGCGGACCGCTGAGGATCCCCACTCGAAGTTGCCGCCGGGCATCTTCCGGTACGGGCTCTCCCGGCAGCGCGAACAGAGCCTCTGCCAGCCGCGGGGCATCGCGCAAATCGCGGAAGATCCAGCCAATGGTGTCAAAGGAAGGAGCAAGATGGTCCCCGCCGGCCCAATCGGCTACGCCGTGTGAGGCGCGATATCCTGCCAGGCCGCAGATTGCCGCCGGAACGCGGATGGAGCCCCCGGTGTCGGTTCCGATCGCCGCCAATGCCGAGCCCTCTTGGATGGAAGCAGCCGCGCCGCTGGAGGAGCCTCCGGTCAGCCGTGCGGGATTCTCGGGCTGCAGGCAATTGCCGTAGTCGCGGTTTTCTCCGGTGATGCCGTACGCCAACTGGTGCAGATGGGTTTTCCCGACGATGACCGCTCCGGCACCTTTCAAACGGGCTGCGACTGCGGAGTCGCGCGCGGCGGGTCTTCTGTGCGATGCATAGAATTTCGACCCGCTGCTGGTCTTGAAGCCCTCGAGATCGAAGCAATCTTTGAGCGCAACAGGAAGGCCCCACAACGCGAGGCGATTGCGGGCGGTCCCGTCCAAAGCACAGCGTTTCAACTGCCGCGCAGCCTCACCCAGGCTCCATTGCTCATCGAGCGCCAGATAGGTGTTGCGGCTGATATTCCCATTGGCGCGTGCGAGAAACTCGCGAATTCGCCCGATCGGATCGAGACCCGGCTGCCCTTGAGTTGCGAGGAAAGCTTCAACAGGGCTGGGTGCGAAGGAAGGTGGCATGGGTCTTTTCGAAGGAGCTCAGCCTTCCCACGGATTCTGGCGCACAAAATGTCTTAAAAGGTCAGACGCTTGCTGTTGGCTTGGATCTTGTCATGCGGCGCCCCGGGAACGGCTGCCACATCTTGCCAGGTTTTAAAGTCGCCGTGATCCGAGCGGTACTGGACGATTGCCTGAGCTTCTGCCTGTGACAGGCCGAGAGCAGACTGCAGATCCTGAGCGCTCGCCTTGTTCACGTTGACCGGAGCTGTACTTGCGGACGAAGCCGCTGAACTGTTTGCGGCGTCTGACGGCGGAGCTGCCGCGTTTGAAGAACCCGCCGGCTTGGGCTGTAGTCCAAAGTTTGTCGCCAGGTAGTGCACCACGACATCGGCATCGTCGTCGCTAAGGTCGGCGCCACGAGACATCATCTCGTCCACAGTCTGCGACCATCCATCCACATTGTTCCGCTGCGAGACAATCATGTCGACGCCATGGCATGCGGTGCAGGCTCTTTGCAGAATGGCTTTACCCGGTCCCGGCGGCAGCGTGGGACCCGCAGATGCAGCAGAGGAGTTGGATTGTGCGGGGGTGGATTGTGCCACTGCGGTGGCAAGCGCCGCTGCGGCAAAGACTGCAAGGATGCTGAGTTTGACCATGGAATTCCCGATTGAAATATCTGTTGTCGTGATCACAACCGACAAAGTATAGTTTGCCACGGCAGAGTTCCACGCGCACGCAAGTTTTCAAACAAAGCAAGCGGCAGGGCGGCTTGCAAAGGAATCATTCGCGTTGCCCGCTGCGGCTAAATGGATGGAAAGAACGTCTCTTCGATGGTTTAGAAAGAACGATTTCAAAAGCGGTAAAGCATTTTCTCCGGATGGCGTAGTGCGGAAAACGGAGCCCAACGTAGCCATTCCATCAAAGAATGGCTGCAGATAGCAACCATCATCACTCCATAGCTTCAGGAGAAATGCTCTAAAATGCGTGGCTGCTAGTGAGAGGAAATATGGGGAAGCGGATGTTATTTTTGGGGGCGCTGGCTGCCAGCGTTCTCGTGGGTGCTGCTCAAGGGCAGACCGATTGGCCGAATTACAGTCACGACGCTGGTGGGACCCGTTACTCGCCGCTCAATAAAATCAACACCACAAATGTCTCGAACCTGAAGGTCGCCTGGACCTTCGATCCTACCCAGCCCGTTTCGCCGACCGCATTTCAACGGCCGGGAGGGGGCCGCGCTCCCGGAGCGAATAGAGCTCCCGGTGCAAATGGAGCAGCGCCCAATGGTGCGCCAGGTGCTCCCGCTGCTGGGGCAAATGGATCGCCTGCTGCCGCAGCGCCGAATGGTGCGCCCGCTGCCGGAGCCAACGGAGCTCCCGGTGGCGCGGCCGCGTTCCGCGCACCTCGCGTGCGCACCACGCGAGAGACGCCTCTCGTCGTCGGGGACACCATGTACTTCGCTACCCCCTACGACTGGCTCGTTGCGCTCAACGCCGACACCGGCGCCAAGCTTTGGGATTACGACCTGAAAGACTCGCCTTCTTCCCGCGGCATCTCCTATTGGCCGGGCGATGCGCAGGATGATCCGGAGATTATCGTCGGCACAAACAGCGGCCACGTGATGGCCGTCGACGCCAAAACTGGCAAAGCTGTTACCGGCTTTGGGGTGAACGGAGTTCTCGACGCCCGCGTCGGCGTCGCAGACAAATTTCCTCGCGGTCACTACGGCATCTCCTCGCCTCCCGCGATTTACAAAGATCTCGTCATCACCGGCTGCCAGCTGCAGGAGATGCCCAGTCTGGGACCTAGCGGCGATGTCCGTGCCTGGGATGTACGCACCGGCAAACTGGTGTGGACCTTCCACACCATGCCCCGTCCCGGAGAGGCGAACCACGACGCCTGGCAGGACGACCAGTGGCAGGATCGCTCTGGACTGAATGCCTGGGGAATCATTACCGTCGATGTGAAAAACGGGATTGTCTTTCTTCCCGTCGGTACGCCCACGACCGATTTTTGGGGCGGCGACCGCAAGGGCACGAACCTCTACGGGTCCTCCGTGGTTGCTGTGGATGCCGCCACCGGCAAGCTCAAGTGGTATTTCCAAACCACCCATCACGACAATTGGGATTACGACGACACGTCTGCGCCCGTGCTGGCTACGGTCAAGCACAATGGCAAGGAAATTCCGGTCGTCGTCCAGAGCACCAAACAGGGCTTGATGTTTATTTTGGACCGGTTCACCGGCAAACCCATCTACGGTGTTGTCGAGAAGCCTTCTCCGAACGACAACGTTTCGCCCGGCGACGAGCCGTCTCCCACACAGCCCTTTCCAGTCAAGCCCCCCGCTCTCACTCGCGACTCTTTCAATCCAGACGATCCGAGTGAATATGCCCACATCAATCCGGAGCACGACAAAGCCTGCAAAGACATCCTTTCGCTGGAAGGCGGCGTGATGGCCGGTGGTCCTTATGCCGACTACGGCCCGAAGCTGCGGATCGTCTTTCCCGGCTGGACTGGCGGCGGAAACTGGGGAGGCAGCGCATACGATCCCAAGCTCGGATACGTCTTCGTGAACGACAAGAGCGAAGGCCTGCTGAGCAAGCTGGTGAAGGCGCCCGACGGCAGCTATCCTCGCGTCGGCCCCGATCATCCGCCGCCGGGTGTGCACGATACCTTCCAGGTTGGAAAGTATCCCTGCCAAGCGCCGCCGTGGGGTACGCTTACCGCTGTCAACATCAACACCGGCGACATTGCCTGGCAAATTCCTATCGGATCTTTTCCTGAGCTGGACGCCCAGGGAATCCCAACCACGGGAACAACCAACAGCGGCGGCCCAATCGCGACCGCGGGCGGACTGGTCTTTATCGCCGCAACCGAAGATCACAAATTCCGGGCCCTGGATGCGAAGACCGGCAAGATCCTCTGGGAGACCACGTTGAACTCTACCGGAGGAACGGTCCCGATCTCCTATCTCGGCAAGGATGGAAAGCAGTACATTGCCATCATCTCCAACGGCGGAGGAGGAGGAAAAGAACCCGCGCCTCCTCTCGTCTACGTCTTCTCGCTGTAGTCGAGAAGAAGCACCATCGTTGGCCTTGAATGGGGAGCTCGGCTTGCCGGGCTCCCCGTCATCTTTAGAATGTCAGATACGCGCTTGCGGTACCGTTTTGCGACAGAGGGCTCATGCTCAAGACTGGAATTCTGAATCCGGCGGTCAATTCTCTTCTCAGCCGCATTCGCCATACCAACTATCTGGTGATCTCCGATCGGGGATTTCCTTTCTTTCCTCAAATCGAGACAATCGACATTACGCTTGTCGACGACATCCCAACCGTCGTCCAGGTGCTGCAAGCTATCCGTTCGAACCTCTCCCTGGGACGCGCGTTCATGGCTGAGGAGTTCCGCAAGGAAAATGGCAGCAACACCCAAGCAGCGTTCGCTTTGGCTCTCGCGGGAATTCCCATGGTGTATGAGCCCCATATCGAATTCAAGAAGCGCGTGCCGCAGGCGATCGGACTTATTCGCACTGCGGATACGATTCAATACGCGAACGTCATTCTTGAATCGGCGTAGAACTGGTCTCATAAGCGGTGGGCGCCCACCGGAGTCACGGATGAGACTCGCCACCAAAGCGGAGCTCATGCGATTGGCTAGAGCCGCAAAGCTATCTATGAGACCGGTTCTAGTGTCCTGAGTCATTAGTGCGTTCAAGGAATGTTCTTTGGTTTTGTATCAGGGCACGACTTCAGTCGTGCCGTAAAGATCGCCAAACAGATGGGCCGCCGCGACCCATCGTTACAGCCGGTTCCCATTTTCAGTGCGTCGGGCAAAAGGGCAGCGGCGCAATCCGATGCACTTGATACAGGTTTCTGCGAAAGCCCGGCGTCGCCGAGATGACCTCGGTCCATTGGAATTCGGGCATCGTTCGCACCGTTACGTCGAACCAGCTGTACTCGGGGTTATCCAATGCATAGAAGTTGGGATGCTCACAAAAAAAAGCCTCCTGGTCTTGAATGCTTCGCGCGTTGTAGCCCGCTTCGCGATATGCCCGCATGAGGTGGTAATCGGTGATGAATTCCGAGGGGCCCCGCAATGCGGTGGGCCAGTCGAGAAGATAGTAATACGGGTGGTCTGCGCGGGTAGAAAAGCGGATCGTTTTAAATAAGTCGTGCTGCCAGCCTGTCACCACGACGCCATTTGGGGGAATGAGCGCGTCTAACCGCGCGACATCGAGAGATTCGCTGTTGACAAAGGGGTACTCGACCGCCAGAGCCGAGAGAATGGGGGCGCACAGCAACGCGCACAGCAGCCCTGTGCAGGCTGCGCCTGCAAGAGAGGACCGGCGAATACGGTCCAAGCCCACAGTGTCCGCGAAAGCGGCAAGCACGATCGAAAGACCTACGGCCCAAGGCAGCCGATACCGCGCGACGAAAACCGGAGTGACCACCCGCGACAGGACAAAAAGGACCAGCGTTACAGCCGCAGCCGAGAATGCTGCGAGTAGAAGCGCACTCCGGTCGTCCGCCGCGTCGTCTCCGGTCTCCCCCGGTCGCGCCGTGGCGAGTTTCCACGCCGCAATTGCAAGGGCTGATGTCGAGAGAAGCAGCGGAAGATGCCACGCCGACTGAGGGAAGGCAGGCCAGCGCTTATGGAGCCACGTGCAGGGCACGCGCCCCATCTCCAAGGCATAGGCAGCCGGCAGGTCGGTCAATTGGGGGGGCATGATCCAGCTTCGCGGCTTTCCGGCGGCAATCGACGCTCGGATCGCCGGCGCCCAGGGAACCAGAGCCACCCAGCCGGCGGCGCACATGAAATAAACCTTAGGGCGAACCCACCCCTTACGAATGTCGGACACAGCGAGAGCGCAAAGGAGAGATCCGCCATAAAGGATGCCAAACACATGGCTGGACACCAGCGCTGCCTGAGAGAGCAGGCCGCACACGAGCAGTTGGAGTGTGATCTCTTTCCGCTCCGTCATTCGCAAGTAGACCGAAACCGCCACGGCAAACGTCAACAGATAAAGCCCGTAAAAGCGGGCTTCGGCATTCTGGTCCAAAAGCAGGCTTGAGGTTCCCCAGACCATCAACAAGCCAAAGGCTGACGAACGAAACCCGTAGGCCCGGCGGAGAGTGAACCGCAGAACGGCGAGGGCGCCGCAGATGGCAGCGCACGAATAGAAGCGAAGTCCTAACGTTGTTGTTCCGGTGAGACGGGCCCAAAGCCATGCCGTGGTATAGAAAAGCGGCATTCCACCATCGGCTCCATGCTCGATCGCGCGATAAAGGTGGAACAGCGATGGGTCGCGGACTTCGATCCAGGTGTAGATCTCATCGACCCATGGCTGTTTTCGCGCCGACCACAGAATGCAGGAGACCACCAAAGAGAGAAGAGAGCCAACGAATATAAGAATCTCGGCGGCCGCAAACTTCCGCCGCTTCGCGCCAATTCTCTCCGAGAGAGAGCTCATGGAGCTCCTTCCCGGTCCTGTCCGGACTGCGGCGTTGGTTCAACTGTCTTGCAAAATGGAAAAGGCGCTATTTCGTGGACGCTATAGAGATCGCGTTCGAAGCTATCGTCGAGGATATCGATCCGTTTCCATGCGAATTGAGGCATCTTGCCAATGGTCGTTTCGAACCATTGGTCGCGGTTGAGCACATAAAAATTCGGATGCGAGCAAAAGAATGTGTTCTGATCCTCGATATTCGACGCGAAATAGCCTGCTTGCCGGAAGGAACGCATCAGGTGATAGTCGAGAATGAGGCCACGGGGACCATGCAGCGCCGTATTCCAATCCAATAGATAAAAGAAGCGTGTAGGCCGCGGGGAGAACCGCATCATGCGCGAAAAATCGTGCTGCCATTCCACGACAACGACGGCATCGGGAGGAAGGTCGCGTTCCACCCGCTGCACATCGAGATACGATTTCGTAGAGAGATCGTCGATCGCAACAAAGCTGACGATGGGGAAAATCAGCAACAACCCAATCGCTGTCCCGCGGGCGAAATGGAGAAGTTTGCCGGGCCGCGGCAGGTGGTCTCCCAGCGCCTCGGCCAAGCAAGCGAGGAGAATCGCTAATCCGATCGAATCCGGCAATACATACCGCGGGACCAGGACGGGTGTAACCGCGAGAGAGAGCAGGAAAAGCACGCAAGGCGCCGCAAACATGACGAATGCGAGTAGCACCAGCGCGGTTCCTCCGCGAGCCGTCCCTGTCGAGCGGGCTCCATCGCCTCGGCGTGACCACCAGAGATATGCGGAGGCAAGCAGAACGGCCCCCACAAAAAGCTCGGGCAGATGATAAATAGCTGGAGGAAAGATTCGGGGCCAGTGCGACCGCAGCCAGACAAGAAGCTGCCAACCCATCTCCAGCCCATACGCGCCCGGCAAGTCGCGCAGATGAGGCGGCAAGATCCACCCTTGCGGCGTGCCTGCGGCCATCGATGCGCGAATTGCCGGGATCCACGTCAGCAGCGCCAGCCACCCGGCTGCATACGCAAGATAGACCTTGGGGCGGAACCACTTCCGGCTGAGATCGAAAATGATCAGGGCAACTAAAATCAACCCGCCATAAAAGATGCCCAGAACATGCGTGAGCACCAGGGCCGCTTGCGAGAAAAAGGCTGCGGCCAGCAGCCCCCAGCTAGGTTCTTGCCGCTCTGTCAGTCGTGCATATACGGCGACCGTAATGGCGACCGCCAGAACATAGAGTCCGTAAAAGCGCCCTTCCGCGTTCTGGTCCAGCATCAGGCCCGAAGTGCACCAGACGCACAAGACCCCGAATGCGGTTGCCCACATCCCATAGGAGCGGCGGAGAGTCGTCCATGTCACGACCAGGGCCGCGCACATTGCCGCGCAGGAGTAAAGCCGCAGGCTCAGGAAACTCGAACCGAAGGCCCTCGCCCAAAGCCAGACAGTGGTATAGAAGAGCGGCTGCCCGCCATCCGCTCCGTGCTGAATCGCCCAGTAGAGATGCCATAGAGAGGGATCGTTCACCTCTTTCCAGGTGAAGATCTCATCCATCCATCCCTGCTTGTGCGCCGACCAGAAAATGCAGCCGAGAATCAGCGAGAGCACCGAACCCGCCAGCAGCAGAACTTCGCCGGAGCGCAATTTCTCTTGGCCGGTCTGGATTGTTTCGACGGGCTCCAGCTCCGGCGAGCTCATGTTTCTCGAAGCTCCCTTGCGGGAGGACGGTTGGAAGATCGCGGCCGGAACGCCATGAAATACCACTTGAGATAATGCGGCAGCCACTTCCATAACCGGAAGCGGGATTGTCCCGCGGTTCTGTCGCGCCAGGTGGAAGGCGTTTCAGAGATCGTGTAGCCCGCCAGGAAAGCTTTGACGGTCAGTTCGAGACTCAGTTCGAATCCGCCCTTGCTCTCGATGGGAATCGCTTGCAGCATCGCCCGATCGTAAATCTTGAAAGCGTTTGTGGCGTCATGCGTCGGCAGGCCGCGGAACCAGCAGAGCGTCAGGCCTGAGAGCCGTGACAACGATTGCTTGAACCACGGGCCGCCGATCAGTCGCCCGCCCTTCATGTAGCGGCTGCCTACAACAACGTCGCTTCCGCGCGCATAAAGATCGAGCATTTTGGGAACTTGGGCCAGATCATCGGAGAGATCGGCCATCAGGATCAGCACCGGACCGTCGGGTGCGGCGTCGAAGCCGGTGCGGATCGCTCCCACCACTCCGCGGCCGTAGGAGTTCTTGACCAGCCGCAGGCGCGTTTCTCCCTGCGAGACAATCTTGCCCACCGCCGGCAGAGTGTCGTCTCCGTCGAAATCGTAGGCGACGAGAGCCGTGAATGGAAAACTCAGATTCTGGACAATCTCCGCCCAAAGCTGCGGGAAGTTCGCCCCTTCGTTATAGACGGGAATCACGATTGTGAGCGGCCTGTCCATGCGATCTCCTCCCCGGGTTCCTCGATCGTGTTTGGGTCTTTGGGAGACTACGCGCCCGAGGTTGCTTTACATCTGTCCCAGCTCGACCTGCTGCGCGATCCAGGGAATCACCTCATCGAGAATGTCTGAGAGGGATGTAGTCGCCTCGTATCCCAGCAGCTCGCGCGCCTTTCCGGTGGCAGGAGATCTTTCCTGCACGTCATATTCGAAGGCTGGGTCACTCACGTAGCGAAAGGGTCTGCCCGATCCGTGAACTTTGCGCCAGATCAGCTCAGCAAGCTCCAGCACGGTGGTGCGTACCGGGGTCGAGAGATTGAAGTCCTGGTTCTGCGCCGCCGGGTGCTCCATTGTGATCCGAATGCCCTTCGCCAGGTCGCCGCCGTAGGTGTAGTGCCGCACTTGCTTTCCGCTGCCGAGAATATGCAGCGGATCCTGGCCTTTGAGCAGTTTTTGCACCAGATCGGGCACAACGTGCGACATCGCCAGCCGGACGTTGCCGCTCATGATGTCGTGGTCGCATAGGGCGCGTTTTTCGCCAATTCCTACACAGTTGAACGGCCGCACGATCGTATAAGGCAGCTTGTACTGTTCGAAAGCTCCCTGCGCAAAATACTCGGTCGCCAGCTTTTGGAAGCCATAAGTCGAGCGCGGAGGTGGGCAGCGGTGCTCGGCGCCTTCCGGCGTGGGGTATTCGGTCGTGCTTTCGAAAACCATGCTGGAGGAGAGCACAACGATCTTTTTCAGCTTGGCGTGCTTGTAGGCCCAGATCGCGCCGTCGAAAGAGGAGGCGATAATTCTCTCGTTCTCCGCCAGCAGGTCGTAGGCAAACTCGTGAAAGTACGAAATGCCGCCGATCATCGCCGCTGCGGCGACGAAATGATCGCAATCCGCCAGAAGATCCTTCATGAGGCCGGTATCCTTGGCGTCGCCTTCCACCAGTTTGTACCGGGGATTGTTGTCGTAGGATTTCTCGAGTCTTCCGTACTTGCTGAAATTGTCCAAGCCCACGACTTCGTAACCGTGATCCAGAAGTTCCTGAATCAGGTATCCGCAGATAAAACCGGATGCTCCGGTGACCAGTACTTTCACGAACGGGCTTCTCCTGACGTCGTTTTCGTTGTTGCCGGCTGCTGCGCGGGCCAAAAACCCCAAATATCCACGACAATCTTGTCCTTAGGAATCGCGAGATCGCGATAAATTGCGTGCGGTGCGCCCAGGATGATGACCTCTGCCCGGCGCACCACCTCTTCCAGAGGAAGCAGCCTGCTATCGGGCACATACGGATCCGTGCAAAGCACGTCTTGCGCCTCCACGATCAGCAGCTTGCGCAGTTTGTAGGAAAGGCTCTCGCGCGGGTCGTCGGACTCCGCTTTGAAGGCCATTCCCAAAATCGCAACCGTCTTTTCTCGCAGCCCCTGCTGGCGCAACTGTCCCACGATAAAGTTGGGCAGCCCCTCGTTGACCAGCATCGCCGCGTGTCCCAGGAAGAAATGATTTCCGGAAAAAGAAGAGAGCTGCAAAGTATCTTTCAACAGGCACGGACCGGCGGCAAAACCCGCCTTCGCAAAATGCCGCATTCTCGGGTAGCGATGAGTCACAGCATTGTAGATGCGTTGGAAGTCCAGCCCGTAACTCTCGGCCAACATATAAAACTGATTGGAAATGGCGAAATTCATGTACCGCCAGCTATTGGTGAAAAGCTTTGCCAGCTCCGCTTCGAGCGGTTCGAGCTCAATCAAATCGTCGTTGATGATCGAGAAAAGCTCGCGCGCGCTCTCCATCGATTCTGCGTCGAAGGCCGAAATGATCTGGGGAAGCGTCCGGATCTCTTCCATCGCCTTGCCTTCGGCGATGCGCTCCGGGCAAAAAGCCAATCGAATTTTTCGCCCCGATGCGCAAAGACGGTCGTAGACCAGCTTGCTTACCCCTGGATAGACGGTGCTTCGCAGAACCAGGAGCGAATCGTCCCGCATGCTTCCGATCGAGGAATCGATGGCCCGGTAAAGATCGGTGACCGTGGGATTCAGGTGCTCATCGACCGGCGTGCCCAGCACGGCGATGACGGCATCCGCCTCTTGCAGGCAGTGCGGGTCCGAAGTTGCCTTGAGCTGCTTGCCCGTCACTCGCTGAAGCTGTTCGAGGGCATTGTTTTCCATGAAGGGCAGCTCGCCGCGATTGACCATGTTGACTTTGTCTTGATCGCGATCGAGCAAAACGACGTTCGGGCCGCTATTGGCAAAAACAATGCCCAGCGGCAGGCCGACGTGCCCGCATCCTCCGATGATGACGACCTTTTTGGGCGTTCCCATTTTCACGATTGAAGAGTCCTGATGTTTTCGTTCTGGTGTTCTTTGGCGCAGCGGGAAGGATACCTCCGTCATTCTAACCTGTCCGGGTCTGGCGGCTCGTAAGGACGGGGGTTTTCCCCGGAGCGTCGCGTCCTAACTCTCGGGAAAAACCTTGCTTGACGTGCGAAACTGAAAGCTATGAGCAGCCAATGGGCAGACGGCCTCCGGAAGCGCTTGGCCTATGGCCTGCTCTCGAATTTCTTCAGCAAGGCAGTTACCACTCTCAGTCAACTCATTGGGGTCCCGATCTTCCTGCATTTCTGGGGAGTCAAGCTCTACGGAGAATGGATCCTGCTGAACACCATCCCAACCTATTTAGGCTTAAGTGACATGGGATTCGGCAGCGCGGCCGGCAACGAGATGACCATTCTCGAAGCGCAAGGAAAGCGCGATGAGGTCATCACAACCTTCCAGAGCGTTTGGCTATTGCTGACTGCGATCTCCCTCATCGTAGGCGTTGTCGTTTTCTTGGTTGTCCCGGTCATCCCCCTCGCGCATTGGCTCGGGTTCACTCAAATGACTTCCCGGGATACCACGATAGTCACGTTGCTGCTCACTGTCGTGCTCGTGTTGAGCATGCAAGAACAGCTCTTTCAATGCGCCTTCCGATGCGTCGGCAAATATGCCTATGGAACATCGATCAAGGCCGCGATCCAGTTTCTTAGCTTCGTGGGGCTCGCGATCGCAGTAGCTTTGCGCGCAAATGTCATCGACGCGGCGATTGCCTATGCCGCGGTCAATTGCTGCGGCACGTTGGCCATCTGGCTCCTGCTGCGGCGGGAAATTCCCTGGATCCGGTTAGGCTGGAAATACGCGCGCTTTTCTGTAATTCGCTCCCTTGCCTCGGCGGCCTTTTCTTTCATGGGACTCCCGGTGAGCTATGCCATCAGCTTGCAGGGCATTCTCTTTGTCGTAAACGCCAATCTCGGCGCGGCGGGCGTCGTGGTTTTCGGAGTGACCCGAGCCGCCTCGCGGTTCGCTTTGCAGATGCTGCTGACGATCAACAACGCGGTATGGCCGGAGCTCTCCGCCGCTTACGGTGCCGGTGATCTCCCGCTTACGCGCCGCTTGCATCGCCGTGCCTGCCAGGCCGCGTTCGCCATTTCCTGGCTTATCGTGCTCTTCACCGTCGTCGCCGGTCCATGGGTCATTCGCGTTTGGACCCACAAAGATGTCGTTCCCAGCCGTACCCTGCTCTTGCTGATGTTGGCCGTCGTGGTGATCCAGTCCTTCTGGATGACCAGCGCGACTCTTCTTTACGCGATCAACCGGCATCAGAAGCTCTCGGTGCTTTATCTGCTGGGAACCTCAGCCTCTCTTTTGCTGGCGATCTATCTCACGCGCATCGCCGGAGTCGACGGCGCCGCCCTCTCGATGGTTGTCAGTGAGCTGGTCATGGTTCTCTATGTGCTTCCGGCAACGTTAGGGCTGGTCGAAGATACGCCGCGCGAATTCTTTCTGGCGATGTTCCAGCCGGTCCAGGGTTTTGGTTTGCAGCAGGTGGCTAAGACTCTTGGCTATCGGCCGGTACGCAGGTTGCCTTAAAAGCACAGCAGGTGGAACGCGGGTGGCCCATTCAAGCCCGGTTTTGGCTTGAGTAGGGCATTTTTGCCGTTGCTTTCCTTTCTGTCATTCCCGCAGGGAATCTGCTGTTCACGCCGTGGTCATCCTTTAGGATCCTCTGTATTCCGTTCTTCGCGCCTCAGCTACCGGTTTCCACCGTCGCTCACGTGCTTCCCTGCTTTCTTCCGGCCGGCCCTCAGGGCCGCAGTTGCACCACCGTGGCTCCTGCGCCGCCCTCCGCCTGTCCGGCTTCGGCAACCCCCGCTACGTGCGGATGCTTTTCAAGCTGCTTCCGGATCGCCCGCCGCAGAACCCCCATCCCCATCCCGTGTACGATCCGCACCTGGGCAAGTCCGGCGAGAAATGCCTGGTCGAGGAAGCGATCCACCTCGTCGGCCGCCTCTTCGACCGTCTGCCCGATGACATTGATCTCCGACCGTGTCGCTTCCGGCCGCGAGAGTGTCACCGAGATCCCACGCTTTTGCGCCGCCGCGATGGGATTCGCAGCCACCGGCGGCGTAGCGCGCTCCACCGCTGCGATGTCGGCGCGCTCCACCCGCATCTTCATGGCTCCGATCGCAACCTCGAAAGCATCGCCATCCATCCGCCGTAAGACCCGCCCGCTCTTGCCGAGCGATTTGAGCTTGACCGTGTCTCCGGCCGAGACTTCGCGCACGACGTGGGGCTGGGAGGCGCCATCGCCCTTGTCCGCGCCGCTGTGCTGGGCGACTACGGTCGCATCGAATTGCTCGCTGAACTCCCGCCGCAGGCGGGCCATCCGCCGCTCGGCCTCTTTGGAAAGCTTCTGCTGAGCGGCCCGATCGTCAATCGCCGCCAGGCTCTCGCGTATCCGGTAGGAGAAGTCCTTGAGCAGCGACTGCAGCTGTCCTTCCAGATCGCGCACCTTCGCTCGCCATTCCTTGAGCCCCTCGGCGTTCAGCCGGTTCTTCTCCCTCGCGACCTCCTGCTCCCGCAGCCGCAGCGATTCGCGCTCTTGCTCGGCTGCGGCTAACTGCTCATGCAGACGGTCGAGGAAAACAGAGATGTCCTGGGTCTGGGTGTCGAGCTGCCGCCGCGCCAGCGCGGCGATAGGAGCGGCGAGGCCCAGGCGTTCCGCGATATTGATTCCTGATGAGATCCCTGGAACCCCCATCCGCAGATCGTAGGTCGGCGCGAGCGTTTGGGAGTCGAAGCCGACCGCGGCATTGAGCACGCCTTCGTTTTGCGCCGCATACACTTTGAGCGCGGTGTAGTGCGTGGAAACCAAGCACCACGCGCGGCGGTCGAGAAAATGCTTGGCGAAGGCAACGGCAAGCGCCGCGCCTTCTTCCGGGTCGGTCGATGCCCCCAGCTCGTCCAGCAGCACCAGCGATCCTCCATCCGCCCTCTCGGCAATCTTGTTCAGATTGACGACGTGCGCGGAGAAGGTGGACAGATTCTTTTCGATCGATTGCGCGTCGCCGATGTCGGCGAGAAAAGCGTGAAAAAGAGGAAAAGCGGCCTCTCGCGCAGGTACGGGAATGCCGGCCTGCGCCATCATTGAGAGCAGCCCGCAGGTCTTGAGCGCGACCGTCTTCCCGCCGGTATTTGGCCCGCTGATGATGAGCTGCCTGGCCTGGTCGTTAAGAGCGAGCGTCAGCGGCACAACGCGTCCGCCGTAGCCTTCGGCGCGCAGCCTTTTCTCGAGCAGCGGGTGCCGCGCCTCTGAAAGCTCGAGCGACGGCGCATCCGCAGAGGGAAAGCGCGGTCTCACACAATCGAACTCCTCGGCGAACCGTGCGCGCGCCGCAATCGTGTCCAGCCGGGCCAAGGCCCGCGCTCCCGCTGCGATCGCCTCTCCTTCCCCTCCGATCTCCCGGGTCATGGCTTCGAGCACGCGCCTGATTTCCGCCTGCTCCTCTTCCATCAGGCGCACCAGTTCGTTGTTTTGCTCGATGGTCTCGAGCGGCTCCAGATAAACAGTCTGCCCGCTGGAGCTCGTGCCATGCACGACTCCCGGGATGCGGCGTTTGAACTCCGACTTTACCGGGATCACGAAGCGTTCCGCCCGGATGGTGATGATCTCGTCCTGCGACTCGCCCGCCTCAACCAACCGCCGCGCAACCTTGCGCAGGCCTTCTTCGATCGTCAGTTGCTGGCGGTCGATTTCTTTGCGGACCCGCCGCAGCCCGGGAGAGGCGTCATCGGCAAGCGTGCCGTCGGGAGCAAGCCGGGCGCGCAGCGATCGCGCCAACGCGGCCACCCGCCCGTTGGTTCCTCCAACCGATGAAGCGGAGACCAGCGCCATCACGCCGGCTGTTTCCGCCGCGAGCCCCTCGGGAGGGCGGAATTCCTGCCATGCCGCAATCGTATCGAGCAGCGGCAACAGCTCCCGCAGTTCCTCCGGTTCGAGCGTAGCCCCGGGAATTGCCGCGCGGCCTATCGTCGACTCCGGATCGAATAGCCCCACAATCGCGGGTGGCGCGGTTTCTTTGAGCAGCATCCGCATCTCGCGGATCAGGCCGTGCTCTCCGGCTATCCATTCCATGCTGGTCGAGGGCTGCATCTGACGCAGCCACTCCCGCGCGCAGCCGGAGATGGCGAAACCGGCCACCAGCTCCTGCAGGCGCGGCCATTCGAGAGCCTGTCCGCTCAACTCTTCGACCAACGACGGAATTGGATCAAGAAGACTCACGAAGACCATGCTAGATCAAACAAGATCTGCTGTTTGTTTCGAGCTCATCTGCCCGTGCTTTTCTTTCTGTCGTTTCCGCAGGGAAGCTACTGTTCACGCCGTCGTCATCCTTTGTATCGTTTCCCTCAGTCGCGCTCCTCTTTAAGCACGGGAATCGGCCCCGGCGCGCGACCCGTCCAAGCATTTTCGCTTTAGGGGCAGCCAAAAAGCTGCCCTGAATGCGGTCGTTCCACCGAGGAACGGCAGCTCCTGGCGGATCTCACCGGGTCAGAGTAAAAGCGAA
>DATAWF010000050.1:0-15854 GCA_036267335.1 Acidobacteriaceae bacterium | reverse complement strand
TCGCTGCGAGAAAATCACCGGCAAACAAAAACGCCCACGCCGGAATTTTCCGGCGTGGGCGTTATGAGAGTCTCCTCAGTGTCCCGGTGCTGGTCCTGGAGTCGCGGTTGCCGTAGCAGGAGCTGCCGGCGCCGGCGGACGGATCAGGATGGCCTGACGCGGGAAGCTGAAGCTCGCGCCGGTATCATCGATGATGTTCACCTGACAGATGTAAGGTCCCGGTTTGAGTTGGCTCAACGGAACGTCGAAGGCGAACGCCACGGCGCCGCGGGCGGGCACATTCAGAGCATTGGCTTCAACCAGCGGCGTCTCGAAGACCTTCGAAGTTCCGCGCAGAAATTCGATGCTGGTAAGCACCTGCATTCCGCCGGTTCCTCCGCTGACTTTGTCCGCCGCGGTTTTGGCCGCGATCGAGCCAGTGGGATCGTAGACCTCATAGAGCAGATAGAGGTGCTGGTCGGCGCGGAACACGTGGTTGATGTTGGGGATCAGGAGATAACCGCCGCTGGTCAGCGGATCGTGTACGTCTTTCTTGGTTGCCGGGTCGCGCTGGCTGGCCAGCAGCACCGAGCTTACCTTGAGGGGAGGCTTGCTGAGATCGGGCAGATTCAGGTCGGTCTCAAAGGAACCCATGCGGCCCGTCTCATTTTCGCGCACCACGAATTTCACGTGGTACTTGCCTTGAGGAACGGTGAAGACCGTGGTGTATTGAACGTTCTTCTGCGTCACCTGCTGCGAATTGTCGACGGAGAGCTTCACTGTCTGCCGCACATCCGCGATATCGACTCCCGCCGAGTTCTTCAACTCGCCGATGATATCGAGCGTCGCCTTGGTTTTATCGCCTCCCTGGATGAAGGGAATCTGCGATCCCGGGACGATGAGCGAAACAGGCACATCGAAGCGCTGCGGACCTGTTCCGGGGCTGTCGCGGAAGTAATAAGCCTGGAGATAGACCTCGATATCGGTCGCCGGAAGGTCGCTCGCCAGCTCTTCCTGTAGCTGACGTTCGCGATCGTCGCCGTTCGAGTGCTTGAAGTCGGCGGGAGCATTGTATCCGGGCCGGAATTCAAGCTTGAGGTCGGGGTGCCCGATGAGTTTGATCGATAGTTTGCGATAGCTGCCGTCGCGCCGTTTGTCGGTCGAGCGGAAGCCAATCATGTAGTAAGCCGAGGTGTCGGCCTGGATACGTTGGAAGGCCGGCCCGAAGTCGTTGGAGTCGAAGAACGCCTTGCCCCCCGTGTCGTCGGAGAGTGTCGCCAGGGTCTCCTGCGAGTTGAAGTTGGCGTCGAGGTTGTTCTGCTGCGCAGATCCGCTAAAGCCGGAGTTGCCGCGCAAGCTGCCGGTGCTGGCGTCGCCCAGAGGCGAGATCGCCTGCAAGCCGCGAGCGTCTACCGAATAAATCGAGACATTCGCCCGCACCGCAGCGTTGACTGCGGCATGGAGCGAGGCCTGGTTTTCGATGCCATCGCGCGTGAGACCGCCGGAGAAGTAGAGGATCGACTTCTTTTCATTGATATAGGCCAAGGCCTTCGAGATGTCCTCGAAGGCGTAGAGCTCGACATCGGTGTTCATGTCGTTGTATTCGCTCTCGTCCGCGGTGTAAGCGGTTGTGTCTTCCACCTGGTTGGTCGTGCTGGTGGCGCCGGCGGCGAAGCCCGAACCTTGAACTCCTGAATACCCGTTCACGGCGGCCAAAAGTAGCTGCTTGCTCGCGGTGAAGTCCTGGTCGAGCGAGACCGAGGTGCTCAAAGAGACCACCGCTACCAGGTCCGCGGGCTCCATCTGCTTGTTGATGTAGTTGCGGGCAGCGACCTGAGCGCGATCCAGATCGTCGGGTTGCATCGACGTGAGGTCGAAGAACATTACGATGAGGCGGTGGTCTTCCAACTCCTTCGACGTCGCGGCGCGGGACATTGTGCCTAGGAGCTGATGCGGCGCCTTGGCGCCGGTGCCGCTCACGGTCGCTTCGTCGAGCGGCGTAGCCTGATCGACATCTTCAAAGTCGAAACTGTCGATGGTTTGCTTCTTGCCGTTTTCATAGATCTCGAAGTCGTCGCGCTTCAGGCCGCGAACTACGTGGCCCTGCTTGTCGCGGACGAAGACGGTCGTGAGCACGGCGTCTTCTTCGACTTTCAGAGTGAAAGAACGTTGTTGCGGCGGCTGCTGATCGGCTTGCTGACCGGTAAGAGGCATCGCGGTAAGCAATGCAAGGGCGATCGAGCCGAGGCTGCGGAAACGATTGGTTTTCTTCATCCGAAGTCTCTCCTAGAACCGGTAGCGGGCGTAAAAACTGAGCGTGCGCATCTGGCCGGCGGAGGTCACGCGGCCGTATTGGGCGTCGCCCAAGGTCGTGTCCACCCCGGAATATTGGACGATGTTGAGCGCGTTGTCCAGGATGACCCGCACCTCCAGAGTGCGGTTCTCGGCGAAGCGGGCGGTCTTCGAGAGCGAGCCGTTGAGGGTGACGGTTCCCGGGCTCGGAATCGAATTGCGCGACGCGGTGCCGTAAACATCCGTCGGGTTGGCGAAAGCCGCTTTGTTGAACCAATTTTGCAGCGATCCGCCGCCCTTCGTGAGCGAGACTCCGGGCACCCGATCGGGACGCAGCGAGCCTGTGCTGCCGCGCGCCACGTCCGAGATATTCGCTGCGTACGACGGAGTCAATGGAGTTCCAGTCGCGAAGCCGAAGGTTCCCGAAGCCGACAGGCCTTCGAGCGTATGTCCCAGCCAGCCGGTCGTCAACAGGTGTGTGTTGGGTCCGAAGGGCAGCTCGTAGAGGAAAATTCCAGCGAGCTTGTGCCGCACGTCGAAACTGGAATTCGATTCCTCCGCCAGCAGGTCTTGCCAGTTCTGTGCGACCACCCCACCGGCGCCGCCCACCGTGCTGGAGTCGTCGATCGAGTGTCCGTAGGTGTAGGTACCGCCCACCGAAATACCGCTATGCAGCCGCCGCCGCGCGCTCACCGCCAGGCCGTTGTAGTTGGAAAAGGCGGTCGAGTCCTCGTAGTTGTAGAGCACGCCGCTGAGCGATTCGGTCGCGGTACGGCCCGGCGCATCCACGATCGAGAGGCGGGTGCCCTTGGTGCCGTTGTATCCAACGTTGAGGACGATATCTCCCGGAATCGTGCGCTGCAGCCCGAAGCTCCAGGCTTGCACGTAAGGAAGCCGATAGTGCTTGTTCACTGCGTAGTTGCCGGCAGCCTGGGGTGCGGGGAAGCCGTTGGCGAGGGTGATCGTCGGAGTAATCGGGTACGTAGTCGTCGAGATTTCGTTCGTCTGCACGTCCGCGAAGGGAGGCTGGAACGCGAAGTCCCGCACGAATGTGCTGTAGTTGCCGACGCTGTAGTTGATGCCGTACCCGCCGCGCACGATCGTGTTGTGCAGCACATTGGCGGCAAAGCCGATGCGCGGGGAAATGTTGTCGTGATCGGGATAGATCAGATCCCGCGGAAACTTGCCGGTGAACGCGCCGACCCCGTTGGAGATTACGGGAGAGACCGACGCGAAGTTGTTGCCCACGTCGAGCGTGGCAAGGTGGTCATACTTTTCCGAATAGGGCGAGTAGTATTCATAGCGCACACCGTAGATGAGAGAGAGATGGGTGGTGGCACGCCAATCGTCCTGGACATAGCCGTCGTAAGCGTTTTCCCGCAGATAAGAGGTCTGATAAGGAGCGGTCAGGCTCGTCTGCTGTGGCAGCCCCAGCAGAAAATCGGCAAAGGCCGAGCCGGTCGTAGTGACTCCTGACTCATTCGATCCCGGAGCCTGGGTGTAGATGCCGGTAAAAGTGAAGTTTCCGGTCACATTGCCGCTCGCAATCACGTTGTTATGCACGCGCCGGAGGTCGCCGCCTGCGCGGATATTGTGCTTGCCGTGGATCCAGATGACGGTATCTGAGAGCGAGATGGTCTGGCTGATGCTGAAATTGGGCGACATCTCGGTCATACCCGTGAACGGCGGTATGGTAACGTCCGGCAGGCCCCAAAGACGTGGATTGTCGGGGAGTCCGCCGATTCCTGCTTCCCCGGCGACATCGGCGACGTCCGTGAACAAGTTGCGGCCTTGGGCGTTGTTGCGATTCCATCCCAAAGTCAGATTGTCGGTGAATCTGCCCTTACCCGCCGAGTAGCCAGCTTGCACCGAATAGGAGTGAGTATCCGTCTTGCCGCCGAGCTGGGAAAAGACATTGATATTGTTCCTCGACGAGCTGGTGTAGTTGACGTTGGCGTTGACGCTCTGCCGCCAATTGGGAGAATACTGCTGCTGCCGCCGGCCCCCTCGTCCACCCTGATTGGAGCTACTGCCGAAGTTATGAATGAAGCGCATTCCAAGCTGAGTGCTATTGGTGGGCACAGTGGTCAACAGTTGATAGTTCAGCGTCTGGCCAGGCAGGTTGGGCAGAGGCAGATAATTCAACAGCGCCTTCGCCTGCGAAGAGATTCGCCCCGATTGAATGGCGTCACTGTTGAAAGGCAGTCCGGTAGTCGGGTCGTAGATCACCACCGGGTTGCCGTTGCTCGTGGCTTCGCTGAAATCTCCTCCCCGTTCTGCCGCCGTCGGTACCGTGGCGTAGTCGTTCACCGGGCTGCTCGAGCGGTTCCCCGAGAGAGTAAAGAAGAGCGTGTCCTTCGTGTCGTTCGTGATCAGGTGTGGAATATAGGGCGGACCATCGAAGGTTGCGCCAAAGTGATTCGTCGCGCTGTTGGGCGGAACGTCCGGCGAGCCAGTCACCGAGAACGGCTCGGCGTTCAATTCGCTGAATGCTCCAGTCCAAAAAATGGCGCCGTGATACGGGCTGCGGTGAAGGTTGCGGAAGTTTCCGAAGCCGCCTGCGCCGAAGCCGCGCCCACCGTTGCCAAAGCCACGGCCGCCTCCGCCTCCGCCGCCCCCACGGCCGCCGCCACCACCACCGCCGCCAAAGCCGCCTCCACCGCCGCCGCCGCCGCCGCCGAAGCCGCCTCCACCGCCACCACCATCGGCGCCGCCGCCACCGGGACCACCTTGGGCTTCATCACCAGGTCCTCCCGGGCCGCCTGGGCCTCCGGGTCCACCAGGGCCTCCCATTCCGCCAGGGCCGAAACCCATGTCTCCTGGGCGAACCTGATCCATGGCCTGGTTGGCGAAGGGGTTGGTAGCGCTGGAGTTCTCACCGGCGATCGAAACCGAATCGGTGGAGAAGTCAGAATTGTCCGCAATTTGGCTGACACCGGAGGCCCCGCTGTCCACGCCGGCATTCTCCACGTCCCCACTCGAGCCGAGTAGGTCGAGGTTTTGCGCCCCGTTGGAACCGGCGTATTGCTGGCGCCGCCGCTGCGTGGATTGCCCTGCGCCGCCATTCCTCGCCGTATTCGTGGCGGGCGTGGCGGTAGTCGCGGTAGAGCTGCCGCTTGGGCTCGTGCTAGTCGCCGGTTTAGGAGCTGTGGCTTGCTGGGTTGTCGCTTCTTCGATCGTCGAGCGCGAGGCCAGCAGCAGGGCAAAATCCACCTGTTGAGCAGCGCCCGCGGCGGAAAGATCCGCCGGCTTGCTCGACGAAGCAAACGCGACAAGGTCGGTCGAGATCTCGTATTTGGCGCCGGCAGGCAAGTTCATCGAATAGGCGCCGTTGGCATCTGTGACCGTCGAGAATTTTTGGCCCGTTGCCGTATTGGTTGCTATGACATTCACGCCGGGCAGAGGAACCGCGCCGGACTTCACCGTGCCCTTCACCAATTGGGTGGGTCCCGATGGTACAGGGGCCGTTTGTGGTGCTGGAGCGGGGGCAGCGGTCTCAGGCGTCGGGGCCTGGGGCGCGGGAGCCGCCGGAGCAGCCTGGGCCGGTGTGTTGGGCGATGCTTGCGGTGCACTTTGCGCCGCCGGCGCGGGCGATTGGGCGACTAGGACTGGCGTCAGGCAAAGGCCAACCAAGAGCGAAAGCAACACTGGCGGAATTCTCAGACGAAAGGCGGAAAACTTCATTTGGGAGTCCATTCGGTTCTATATTTCCCGGATTTATTTTTCGAAGATGCTTGTGGCTTGTCGTATGTCCCGGATCCAACGAGGCAACTTTCCCCCGCAAGGAGACCTCCAACCAACCAAGTCTAGGTCTACCTTACCGTTACCTTCCAACCGCAATACCCGAGACGACTCACCAATCCATGCCCGCCCAGAACGGGACAACTCCGGACCGCTTCGGGTCTCGACCCTAGGCAGCCGTGAAGAGCACTCTCGATTCTGCCCCGTTAGACGCCTGACCCGACTCCCAGGACGCAGGAGCCCCTCGCATATCGTGACTCCTCCTCGCCGGGGCATCAAACAGGTCAAATCTCACGGTATAGACTGCCTGAGTGCCTGCCGATACAGCCAAACTCCCGGTTTCTCCCTCCTCCGGCCACGTCGAGAGTCATTTTGGAGCATCCGATCTGGTTCGGGACGTGGTCATTGGCATGTCGGACGGCTTGACGGTCCCTTTTGCCCTGGCTGCCGGGATTTCGGGCGCCGTGAACTCCTCCCGGCTGGTCGTGCTGGCTGGGCTCGCCGAAATTGCCGCCGGATCGATCGCAATGGGCCTGGGAGGGTTCCTGGCCGCCCAGGGCGATGCGCAACACTACGCCAGCGAGCGGCTTCGGGAAGAGCGCGAAATCGTCGAGCGCACTCAGGATGAGGAAAACGAAATCTTTGAGATCTTCGAGCAATACGGGGTGGAGCGCGAGGAGAGCCGCCCGGTCCTCGAAGCTCTGAAGCGGCAGCCTGAGGCCTGGGTAAATTTCATGATGCGCTTCGAGCTGGGTCTGGAGGAGCCTCAGCGCAACCGCGCCAGCCGCAGCGCGCTGACGATCGCCTTTTCCTACATGATCGGCGGCCTGGTTCCTCTCTTCCCTTATATGTTCAAGAGCCCCTCTGCGGCGCTCCCCGCATCCGTCGCAATCACGCTGACAGCTCTCCTGGTCTTCGGGGCTGTGAAAGGAAGATTAACCGGAGGCGGCGCGGTTCGCTCAGCGGTACAGACTGTCTTCATCGGCGGTCTGGCTGCTGGGGCTGCGTATCTATTGGCGAGACTGCTCAGCGCGGGCTGAGAAAAGTCGATCGAGACTCCTTCGAGAATCACGGCTCTCCGCCGGCCCTTCCGGCATTCCGCAGAGATAGAGCATCTTCGCCGCAACTTATGCATCCTTACCGTGAGACGCCTCGGGCCCCGTTACTCTTTCAAAAACAACAATTCGCAAAATGGCGATAGGCAACACCTGATCGATTCGCTCTCTCCAAGAGGAGGAACCCTTTCATGGCGACTAGTGCGGACACCACGGCAACATCCCTCTTGAGCGAGTCGTTCACGCGAGTGCGGGCGCAGAGCGACGATCTTTGCCATCCTCTCTCTCCTGAGGACATGATGGTGCAGTCCTGCGCCGAGGCTAGTCCCGCAAAGTGGCACTTGGCGCACACCACATGGTTCTTTGAGAACTTCGTGCTTCGCGAATTTCTTCCCGAGTACCGGGACTTCGATCCCGACTACCGCTGGCTCTTCAACAGTTACTACAATGCAGTTTCCGAACAGCCTGAAAAAAAACTGCGTAGCGTCTTCTCCAGGCCGTCGGCGGAAACCATCTTCGCCTATCGCGCTCACGTCGATGCCCGGGTCGAAGAATTAATCGAATCCCACTTGACTCCCGAGGCGGCACGAAGGATCACGCTCGGCCTCAACCATGAGCAGCAGCACCAGGAGCTTCTGACAACCGACATCAAGCACGCCCTCTGGTCGAATCCCCTGCGGCCGTCCTACCTTAAAGGCAAGCTGCCGCTTTCCAAGGCGGCGCCGTCGAAATTCTGGATTGGGTATGAAGGCGGTCTGCGCGAGACCGGGTTTTCCGGTGAGGGCTTCGCCTTCGATTGCGAGATGCCCCGGCATCGCGAATACCTCAATCCGTTCCAGCTTGCGTCGCACCCTGTTTCCTGCGCTGAGTATCTCGAATTCATCGAAGACGACGGCTATCGCCGCCCGGAGCACTGGCTCTCCGCCGGATGGGCAACAGTGCGGCAGCAGGAATGGCAGGCGCCTCTTTACTGGAACAAATCCGGCGATGGCTGGTCCGTGTACACCTTGTGGGGCCAAGTCCCCCTCCATGAGCTGCTGCAGACTCCCGTCTGCCACGTGAGCTACTTCGAAGCCGACGCCTTCGCCAATTGGTCAGGCAAGCGCCTGCCCTCGGAGTCGGAGTGGGAAGCCGTCGCGGAGCCCTTGCCGGTTACCGGAAACCTTCTGGAGCAAGGAACCTTCCATCCCCAAGCCTGTAGCCGGCCGTCCATCGAGTCTCCCGCGCAAATGTACGGAGACGTTTGGGAGTGGACGGCAAGCGCATTCCTCGGTTATCCCGGCTTTCGTCCCGCCGAAGGAGCCCTGGGCGAATACAACGGAAAATTTATGTCGAGCCAAATGGTGTTGCGCGGAGGATCGGTAGCCACTCCCGCCTCCCACATCCGCTCCTCGTATCGCAATTTCTTTTCACCTGAAACTCGCTGGCAATTTTCAGGAATCCGGTTGGCGGAGCTCTGAAGCTCCTCCGTTGAGCCGCTTTCTATTTGTTCATCCCTTTTACGGAGGCGAAGAGCTTCGCGATGACTGCCGCAACGATCAGCAACCTTCCCTATGCCGCGCTCACTCCAGTGGGCGCTGAAGTCTATCGCGGCCTCACGCGGTCGCCCAAAACTCTTTCTCCCTGGCTTCTCTACGATGCTGCCGGGTCTCGCCTTTTCGAAGAGATTTGCGGCCTGCCGGAGTATTACCTCACGCGGACGGAACGGAAGCTCTTTGCCCGTTATGGAGAGGAGATGGTCTGTCTGGCCGCGGGAGGGCGGCGCCTGAGTCTGCTTGAGCTCGGCGCCGGAACGGCGGCAAAGACCGGGCTGCTGCTTCAGGCCGCCGTGAACCACCAGGGGAGCGCTCTTTACTACGCTATCGACGTCTCGGAAACCGCCTTGACGGAAGCGAAGATCAGGTTGGAGTCCGAGATTCCGTCGCTCACCGTCAAGCCGGTCGTCGCTGACTATACCAGCGGTTTCGAGAAGATTGCTCCGCGTCATGGGGGCGAAGAGCGCCGGCTCGTCCTCTACATCGGATCCAGCATCGGCAACTTCGATCCTCACGAAGCCGAAGCTTTACTGGCCAAGGTTCGCGCCTCGCTTGCCCCCGGCGATGGGTTGTTGCTCGGCGTGGACATGGTGAAAGATCCGCACCTGCTCCTCGCCGCGTACGACGACGCCGCCGGAGTGACGGCGGAATTTAACTGGAACGTCCTGCGCCGCATCAATCGCGAGCTCGATGCGAACTTTCATCCGCAGCTCTTTCGCCATCATGCGATTTGGAATCCGCGCCTCTCGCGCATCGAGATGCATCTCGAAAGCCAGATCAATCAGCGAGTGCGGATTGGGGCGCTCGATCTCGAAATACCTTTCTCGCCCGGCGAAACCATTCACACTGAGAACAGTTACAAATTTTCCGACCGCAGCGCCCGGGAAATGCTGCTACGCGCGGGATTCACGGTGCGGAAGCGATGGACGGATGCCCGCAACTGGTTCGGCGTCTATCTGGCCGCTGCTGCCTGAGGAAAGCTGGCCGCGAAAGTGAAACTGGATTTCTCACGGAGATTCAGCTAGCACGCTGTTTCCGTCATCTCGACCGAGCCGAAAGATATCCGGTAGATTTGCTTTTCTTTCTGCCATTCCCGCAGGGAATCTGCTGTTGCCGTTCTCACCTCCGACTGCTAGATGGCCGACGTTTCTCGTTTGGGTTCAACCCATCGAAAAAACCTTCACCGGCTGGGGTGTCCGGCGGTTTCGCTGGCTTGGTCTTCCATGCGCGGATGCTCTAAATTGCCCACTAGGGTCACCGCTTGCGTCCCGATGCCGCACTTGAGATTGAGTCCGCGGCTGAAGGAGATGGTTCCGGAAACGGGCGTGGCGCCGCTCTCCTCGACCATCGTGCTGTGTGCGGTGCGAATCGTGGAGTCGCCGATCGTTCCGTCTCCATGCCAATCGCTAAAGGCCATCAGTGGCTCGGTCGCATCCCCGGTGGACTCCGTGGCTTCGAGTGCGCCGTCTTTCCAATCCCAACGCAGCGTGCCCCGCGCCGATCCTGCAAGATCGGCCGCGCTGAAGCCTTTCATGGTGAGCTGCGATGAAAAGCTGGCCTGGCCGCTCCCCCAATGTTCGTCAAACAGCCCCGCCAACTGGGCGGCGGAGGCATTGGTCACCTGTAGGGCGAGATCGTAGGCAGGCGCATTGCCCGAGGCGTCGACCATCCCGTTGAGATGTACCGAGCCTTTGAGGACGCGCCCTGTGAACGATCGGATCCGCATCGCATTTCCCGCAACATCGAGAGTCGCGGCAACGTCGTGTGCCACGAGCTTTCCGGCCGAGAGCGATTCCACTTGAACCGTTCCGGAGAGCGTGGGCCATGCCGCGTGGCTGCCATCGATGCGGTTTAGAAACTCGCGCAGCAATTCGTCATGCTGACCGGAGCTGACGAAGGACGATTGCAGATCGGCCAGGCTCCAGGAGGAGCCGGTAATCGCGAAGCGCGCCGGACAAGGCTCTTCGGCCGCGCAGGATGTTGCGTATTCGAGTGAGCCCTGCCCCTCGATCGCGCCATAGGCGATGGAGGCGTTCGTCCATGCAATTGCAGAAGGAGTGAGGATAGCCGTGGCAGAAGCGATCTTCAGGGGCCGGGCCAAATAAGACGTCGTCAGTTGCGCGTTTTTGACGGCAACACTGCCCACCACAACCATGTGGGGAACCGGATTGTCAGGGTCCGAAAAGGGAAGCACCCACGGGCCAAGCACGCTGAGATCGAGGGTTGCGGTGCCCTCCGGAGTGAACGAAGACGTGGCCATCGCGGAGACGCCGTTCGGCATCGGGCGCGCCAAAATCCAGCTCAAAGGCTTCAGATGAGCAAGCGTCGTGGTGCCGCCAACATGCACCGCGAAGCCGTCGGGCGTAAACCGCCCATCCACGACGAGCGGAGAGGGAGAGCCGAGCGAGAGCCGCACCGGTTCAAGCAAAAGCGTAGGGGAAATTTGTGCGGCCGTTTCCGGAGCCGATGGAAGCATCGTTCCACGAAGGCCTCCGTTGCCAGGATTCTCAAAACGAAAACGCACGGGAGCCAGCAAAAAGGACCTGCCGGAATCTGGCGCCAGGGAGAGACTTTCGAATCCGACTTCGCCGGAGAGCGCCGGCGTCCCGGTTCCCGCAGAGGTGTATTGAAGTGTGCCGTTCAGTTCGCCCAACGCGCGAAACCCGCCGCCAAATCCCTGGCGAACTTCTTGCAATCCCGCGAGCACGGCGGAGGCGGGAAGATCATGCACCCTGAGCGACAGGGCGGTTTCGGGACCGTTCCTCATATGGACGATGGAGCCGGTGAGAGAGAGATCTCCCCCGCCGGGATGGGAGGAGCAAGCAATGTTCTCGAGCGACGATGCCGCCTTGCGGTAGGAGGCGTTGCAAGTGGCCACCAGATCCGCCGGATGCGGAGGAGTGAACTCCGCGCGATGCAGCGAGTCCACTCTGAGAAGAGTCTTCACCTCGGCCATCGCCGCCGTTCCCGTAACCCGGGCCTGAAAATCGAAGCTGCCCCGCCAACCGCTGTCGCGGCCAAGAACGAGCCGGCTAAGCTGCCCGAGCGGAGCTGCGGACCATTTGGCCGTGAGATCGAGCGGCATCTCGCTCAAGCTGGCGGCGCGGCGAAGAGTGCCATCGATGTGCAGGATCCCGCTGTCGGCAAGATCCAGGTCGAGATCGGTGCGTACCGGTTGCGCGCGAAACTGGATGTCCCATTGATCGGGGTTGTCGAGCCACACCGAGAGATCGGCATTCATGAACGAAAAAGGCTTTTTCTCGTTGTTCTCCTTAAAATCGATGCGCGCGTTTTCGGCTTCAATGTACGGGAAGCGCGGAGCAATCCCAGGGCGGCGCTGCCCGGTGGGAGCGCTTGGGCTCGATGCGGCTTGAACCAGAATCGACGCGAAGTTCCAGGTGCCGTTGGGCGCGCGAACCAAATTGACGCTCGCGTCGTCGAGATGGATGCGCGCGATCTCGAGCTTGCCTCGCCAGAGGGAAGAGAGCCGCAGATAGGCGACGACGTTGTCGGCATGGAGAATGGGCTCAGCCCCGAATGCCGGTTCTTCGTCCACGACGAAATCCGGCATTTCTATCGCCGGCGATGGCAGCAGGCGCAGGCTGACCGACGAAATATGGACCGGGCGGCCGATGCTGCGCCCGATCAAAGCCGCGATTCGCATCCGGTAACGGCCGATGTTGACGAGCGGAGGAAGGACGATCGCCGCGGTTAGCAGCAGGAGCGCGCAGAGAATGAGAAGCCGTCTCCGCGCGGAGCTTGTTGCTGCGCCACGCATGTCACCGAACCACTCGGAAGGTGCGGCGCCAGCGCGTCTGGTCGAAGAAGTGGACGATCACGTGCCCATAGAATGCCAGGCGATCGCCCAGGTTCGATTTCTCGTATTCGTCTTCCGGCTCGATGAACGACCAATAGATGAACAGAGGGGTGCCGACGATATCGGCTCGCGGAACGAATCCCCAATAGCGGCTGTCAAGAGAGACCAGCCGGTTGTCTCCCATGGCGAAGTAGTTGCCCGGTGGAACCACCAGGTCGTCGCCTTGGATGTGATTGGGCAGCTCCGCCGCCCAATTGGGCGTAACGTCACCGCTCTCCGAGGTGGGAACTGCGGGAAAGTCGTCGCGGTAGGCGAAATAACTCGCGTAGTCGGGTTTGGTCGCGTAAGGCTCATCTTGCGGCTTGCCGTTCAGATAAACGATCCCGTTGCGCAAATGAATGTGGTCTCCGGGAATGCCGACTACGCGTTTCACCAAATAGAGGTTCGGCTCTCCCGGCTTGAAGAAGACGATAATGTCGCCGCGGCGGACCTCCCGATAGTAGATGAACGGCGCCCACGAAGTGGCCGGCGCCAGTTTCACTCTTCCCACCAGAACGTGGTCGCCGATGAGCAGCGTCTTCTCCATCGAAGACGACGGAATCTCGAAGTTCTGAAAAATAAAGGTCAGGATGAAGAGCCCGACGACCAGCACCGAGCAGATCGAGGCCAGGGCTTCGAGCGGAGTTTCTTCTTGAGAGGTGTGTTTGTTGTGAATCTCAGTGACCGTCGCTTCCATCGTCATGCCGGCTGCGCCTGAATGTGAGAATGTACCCCGGTTCGAATTGCAGACCCAGGAGATCCTGCGGCGCCTGTGTCGGGTTTTCGGCGTGACCGGGGAGGCAAAGGCACTTTCGGAAATACTGTGAACCTTTGAGGTCCCATCCGGTGGATTTTTCTTCAGGAAAAATCCACTTCGGACCCGTGGCTTCGGTCTACACCGTTTCCGAAAATGCTATCACCGCGAACCATCAACCTAACGCACTACGCGGAACATGCGAGTCCAGCGAGCGAAGTCCACGATCGCCTCGATCGGATCCTGCTCGTGTCCGAGTTTATCATCCGGAAGGCTCGCCACATCGGTGGTGGAGGGCTCGCGGAGCGAGAAGTAGATGAGCAGCGGCCGCCCCTCGATCCGATTCGGCTGCACAAAACCCCAGTAGCGGCTGTCGCGGCTGTTGTTGCGGTTGTCGCCTAAAACGAAATAGTCGCCGGCAGGCACCTTCAGTTGTCCGTCGCTCACATCGCCACGCATGTCCAGCCACCAGTTCGAATCGACCCCCGGGTCAAAGGAGTTGGCGGCGGGGAAGTCATCGCGAAAATTGTCCGGATAGGACGGTTCGAAGACTGCGAAAGGCTCTTCCTGCTTTTGCCCATTGATGTAAACCACGCCATTTTCCAGCCGCACCCGGTTGCCGGGCAGTCCGACCACCCGCTTGACCACGTGCTCGGACGGGCTCAGCGGAAAGTGGAAGACCACGATGTCGTCCCGCCGGACCGGTTGGTACGGAAGCAGCCATCCCCAGTGCCCCGGCGCCCCGAACACGGATTTATCGACCAGCAGAAAATCGCCCACCAGCAAGGTCCGCTCCATGGACTCGGAGGGAATGCGGAAAGGCTGCACCACAAAGGTAAGCACGAAGACGGCGGCGACCAGAATTACGAGCAGCGAGCGAAACGAGTCCAGAAGGTTGGGAAAGACAAAATGAATGTGTGCGTGGATCGACTGCGGGCGGTGCGCGGGAATCTTCGGTGTCTCTGGTTCCAAGACGGGAGAAAGCGGATCGGGGGAAGGTTGGGTCAAAAGCCGCTCCCTAACGCGAGAATGGCGGACTGGTCATGGTCCTGTTTGCGTAGCTTGATGAGCCCGCGCCGCGCCGCCTCTTGTTCCGCCTGTTTCTTCGTCATCCCGATTCCGCGAGCGAGGGTCACGGGAGAGCCGCCGGGCGAGACCCTGACCTCCACCAGAAATCGCTTGTGGTGGTCGGGCCCGGACTCCGCTTTAAGAATGTATTTGGGTGTTCCCGCTTTCCGAGCCTGCAGCATCTCCTGCAGCGCGGATTTGTGATCTCCCAGTGAAACCCCGGCGTCCATTGCGGTGCGTAAGCCGGTCAAATAGGGAGCGATGACGTGCCGGTTCACGAAACCGGCTACGGGCTCAAGCCCCCCGTCGAGATACAGCGCTCCCAGAACAGCTTCGAGCGAGTTGGCCAGGAGCGCTGCCTTTTTTCGCCCCCCGCTGCGCTCTTCGCCGCGTCCCAGACGCAGGTAGAGGCCAAGATCGATGGCGGCCGCAACCGCTGCCATGTGTTGACGGCTGACAAGGCTGGCGCGAAGCCGTGTCCACTGCCCTTCGCCCATCTCCGGAAACCGGCGATAAAGCGTTTCCGCGACCACCAGGCCGAGAATCGCGTCTCCAAGAAATTCCAGCCGCTCGTTGTCCGGCGAAGGAGCACCCGCTTCTTCACCGGATACTTCCTGTGCCTGCTCATGTACCAGGGAGCGATGCGTGAGCGCATGGATCAGCAGCTGGTTCTCACGGAAAGAATGTCCGAGCCGGTCTTCAAGCGCGTTGAGCGGTTGCTGCGCCATGCGATTCGTCCTCGGGCTAGTGCGAGTCAACAAGCGCTGCCGCCGCGTCGCCGGGTCATGGGCGCTTCGGCTGCTCCGGCTGGATTGGCGGAGTGGCCGGCGGCGTTGACGCGCCGGGTTTCGCTCCCGCATCGCCGCCATCGTCGCTTTCAGTATGGACCGTTTGCGGAACCGCATACGCCTGCTCCAGGCCTTTCTCCGCCGCCCGCTTGGTGTCCGGCTGGCCATCGCGCACTGTCAGTGCAGCTTGATATTCGGTGACCGCCTGGTCTCGCTGGTTCTCGACGTCATAGATCCGGCCAAGATAAATGTGAGACCAAGCCAATGTCCGCGGGTCTTTCGAAGTGCGCACTGTTTCTTCAAAGTCCTTCTGCGCCGATTCCACGTCGCCTTGGCGGATGGCGACCTGAGCCAGAATGAAGTTGGCGCGCCCGGCTTGGTTCGGATCGGACAGCGCCTTTTTGGCCAATTTCTCCGCCTCATTGTCGGTGCCTTTGGCCAGATCCGCTTCCGCCAGATCCAGGCCTTCGGGCAGCCGGGTTTCTTGAATCACTTCTGCCGGCGCATGTGAGACGAAATCGATATTCTTTACCCTGGCGACCTCGGCGGTTATATCCATGCCATAAACCATTTCGCCGATGGTTTCGCTCAAGCTGCGTGGGTCTTTTTCGAAAGGGCTGAAGACATTGTAGAAGTACGGCGTCAGCACATAGCCCTGCAGCAGGGAGTCCTGCACTGACTTCCGCCGGATCGCCTCATCCTGCTCGACCGTCACGTTGTGCTGATGCGTGGCGGATTCCAAATCGCTTCGCCGGACATCGTCGGGGATCTTGTAGATCGTCACTC
>DATAWF010000049.1:0-9320 GCA_036267335.1 Acidobacteriaceae bacterium | reverse complement strand
AGAACTGGCCGAAAACCAGGCGAACAGAGCGGTGCCCGCCACATAGAGCAGCAGATGAGCATGCTCGGGACCGCCCTTCCATGCGCCGCGCACCCGATAGACGCTTTGCGCGAAGAACACAGCGAAGAGAGCAAAGAAGACTCCGGAAATTTCCAGCCAGAGAACACTGCCGGCGTGGACTACGGGTCCCCACAGAGCCTCGCCGAAGCGCTTTGCGCCTCGCGCCGCGGCGCCCCCGGTTTTCTCCACCCTGCGCGCCGCGGATCCAAGACCGGAGAGTGGACCAGAGATTGCGGGGCTGGTTTGGCCGGCGCTTCGGGACGCGGGTGCGGCTGCCGCCGATGGAGTGGGTTGCGGCTGAGGCGACGAAGATTTGGAAGGAGCGGGCGCCGGCTGACCGAGCCGGTTGACACGATCGCGCAACATATTTCCAGCCACCCGCACTCCAATGCCTAGCGAACGGCCAAGCTTCTCCGGCTCCATGGGGAAAAGTTTAACAGCGGCGGATTCGCCATTGCTCTCGCTGGCGCATCGGACTAAGGTAAGGGAATCTTGCTCTCGCAACTCGCGAAACGAGGGCATCCGGGAGTCTCCTTTGAATCCAAGACTGCGCAATCTTATCCAGCAACTGGGCGAAGCCATCCACGAATCGGTCTCCGAGTCGGAGCAGATCTCCGAGGTCGTCGAGGACATTCGCCGGCAGGGCTTCGAGGTCCTGCTGATGCTGGAGGCGACGATCGGGCTGAATGAGGTGGAGCGGCAGCCAGCCTCCGGCGTGGGAGCGCGAAGCTCCAAAAAGCAACAGGCAGCAGGAAAGCACTTCAGCGCTCAGGACGTCCATTTTTTGCGCTCGCTGCGGATCTCCCTGGAAGGGGAAGAAGGCTCGGAAAAAATCTAGGCGCGCGGCAGTCATTCTGCACAGAACGGTTGCTCCTCCCTCTTGCGCAGAGAATTCGAAATCTTTGCGAGAAAAAAACTTAACTGCGGCCTACGGTCGATCAAGCTGTATCGCGTGTGATACTATCGCCCGTTCTGGTCCTGGATCGCAAGCGATCCGTGGCCGGGAAGTGCGAACTAAGGCATTTTCGGAAACACTGGGGACTTTTGAGCTCTCTGTATAGGTGGATTTTTCTTGAGGAAAAATCCACTCAGGACGTGTGGCTTCGGTCTATACCATTTTCCGAAAATGCTTAGCGGGCGGAGGGCAATTCTCCAATGATCGACACGCTCGGTATATTGCTGGCGGGAGGCGCAGGGGAAAGGCTTTTCCCGCTCACACGAGACCGTGCGAAACCGGCCGTCCCTTTTGGCGGGACCTATCGCATCATCGACATCACTCTGTCCAACTGCATCAACTCCGACCTGCGCAGCGTTTACATCCTCACCCAGTACAAGGCCCTTTCGCTCAACCGGCACATCCGCGAGGGCTGGACCGGAATTGTGGCTCAGGACCTCGGCGAGTTCATCGAAATTCTTCCGCCGATGCAGCGGGTGAGCGCGAACTGGTACATGGGCACGGCGGATGCCGTCTACCAGAACATCTACTCGATCGGAGCCGAGCAGCCCAAACACGTCCTCATTCTCTCCGGCGACCACATCTACAAAATGAACTACGGGCTGATGCTCAAGCAGCACAAGGACGCGGGCGCGGATGTCACCATCGCGACGCTGCCGATTCGTCCCGATGAGGTTTCTCGTTTTGGCGTGGTGGAAGTGAGCCGGACCGCGGAGGTGGTGGGGTTCGTGGAAAAGCCGGCGACCACCCACCTGCGCTCACCCTTCAATCCAACGATGGTGGACGCTTCGATGGGCATTTATCTTTTCAACACGGACGTTCTGCTGCCGGCGCTGATGAAAGATGCCGAGGACCCCAATTCCCGCCACGACTTCGGCCATGACATCCTGCCCGGCATTCTCGGCAAATACAAAGTGATCGCTTATAACTTTGTCGACGAGAACAAGCAGCAAGCGCTCTATTGGCGCGACGTTGGAACGCTCGATTCCTATTTCGACGCCAACATGGACGTGGCCTCCGTCTCGCCGATCTTCAATCTCTATGACAAAGCCTGGCCGATGCGAACCCGGCAGCGGCAATATCCTCCGGCGAAATTTGTGTTCGGCGAACCGGGCCGGACCGGAATGGCCATCAATTCGGTCATTAGCGCCGGCTGCATCGTCTCCGGCGCCGTGGTTCGCGACAGCGTGCTTTCGCAAGACGTGCGCGTGAATTCCTATGCCGAGGTCGAGTCGAGCGTCATCTTCACCCACGTGAATATCGGCCGGCACTGCCGCATTCGCCGCGCCATCATCGACCGCGACGTGCATCTGCCGGAAGGAACCGTGATCGGTTACGACCCGAAAGAGGATCGCAAGAGATACTTCGTGACGCCTTCCGGCCTGACCGTTGTTACCCGCGACTATTCGCTGTACGAGAATCCCGTAACCGTAGATTTCATGCAGCCGTAACAACGGCAAGTCGGCGAGTTAGCGGGTCAGCCTCTGGATCTTGGATCTTCGTCCACCACCAACCCGGGTGCGGTGCCGCATCCTGCGCGCGCGGCATTTCATATTTTCGGGGCGCAAAGGGTGAGAGACCACGCAATTCATCTCCGAATTGGAGAGGCGCAGCAACCGGAAAATTTGACAGATTTCTGCCGTGCACAGGGCGGCTTGGCAAACTTTGGCAATTTTTGCCAACTTTTGCATTCGCACTTTTCTTGTTTTTGGCCGGAATCCGGCATTTTGTCACTTAAATGTCAATAACCAAGGTCTAACCATTAAAAAGATTTGCGGGAAACCCCGGTTTTCGCCCCCGCGATCCTTCCCGCCACTCTTGCTGACCCGCTGACTTTGCTGACTCGCTGACTCGCTAGCCTCCCTTGCTGACTCTCTCCCTCCCTCTCTTTTAGAATTCCTTTCATCATGAAGCGCGCACTCCTCTCGACGCTCAAGTACACGTTGGCATTCCTGGTGATCCTCTATTGCGGCGATTGGCTGATCTGGCAGATCAGAGCCGAACGCCAGGCGGCGATGGGGAACGTTCAAGTCGACCAGTTTCTAGGGACTCCGCTCAAAGGGCAAAAAGAGGAATACGATTTTCTCGGGACCACGGCGGAGCCTTGCGCGCGTTCCATCTTTCCCCACGCCTCGAGCTCACCCTGCTGGTGGCTGGAGCGGCACAAAACAGAGTGGGAATCGAGGTAGAGCATTCGCTTTTACTTTGGCGTGGCGGGATCAGCTCGATGCAATCCGTTCTTGAGCGGAACGTCCGCATCGAGAGCGGTTTTTTTCGTTTACGCCCCAAAGTGAAAATGCTTGACGCCGCAAAGCGGAAACGAGGGCGCCAATGGCGAAGCCCGAAGCGGAGACCGGCATCGCAATCGAGCTGGGAAAATTCGCTTCCCTGCTGCTGAGCATCCTCTCTCTCTACGCGCTCTTCCACACCATATTTCTGATGCCTGCCGATAGCATGGAAGACCGCATCGTGGGCTCGCTGCGGATGCTTGCCCTCGCCGGCGCCGCCTCCTGGACAAGCGGCTGGATCTTCCGTTATGAGGAGACAGTGCGCGGGGAAACTGAACCGCAACGGCCTTTGGCGAAAAATCCAGGGGTAGCGAGCACGTTCCCGATGAGGCTCTTCTGGTGGACCACGGCTATCCTGCTTGGGCTATTCCTCTCCCTCTGGTTTCTTCAGGTCTATTTTTTGCCTCCGAACGGGCTGTTGAGACATTGATGTCTCCGGAAAGGGCAACTTCGCGGGAGATCCCCAAGGGGAGCTGGAACCGGATTGTGGGCGGATGCGTACTCCGGAATACATGCCTATCGAAGCCTTCCATCCCGCGGAGTCCCCAAGAGAGCAAGCAGCGGCGCTCTCAAGGCGGCCCGGTGATTTCTGGGCGAGGACGTTCCTGGCCGGTCAAAGTTTGCGGGACGGGGTTGTGCGACCCCAGGTTTCGCGACCGCAGGTTTCGCGACCCCAAGCTTTGCGACCCCAGGTCACGAAGCCGCGGACTACAGAAGCTCGCCACGGATGGCGGCCGGTGAAGGAAGCGGGACATACGGCCCACCCTCAGGACAATCCGGAGCTCGGCTGGCCCCAGCTGGTCGCAGGCTGCATGGCCGGCGACAACACAGCATGGGCACGGCTGGTGCGGGAGCAGCACGGAAGAATCTATGCGCTCTGCTATCGTTTCAGTGGATCTCGACAGGATGCAGAAGATCTGACCCAGGAAGTCTTTCTCAAGGTCTATCGCAATCTTGCAAGCTTCGACGCCGCCAAGGGCAGCTTTCAGACCTGGCTTACCACCATCGCACGCAATCTTCTGGTGGACCACTTTCGCCGCACTCCCATGCAACGCGTCACGGACTCGATCGATGGCGGCGAAGAGGGGATGCCAGAGCAGCTTTCCAGCCACGATCCCTCCCCTCACGATTTTGCCGTGCGCAGAGAGCTCGAACGCATGGTGCAAGCTGCGCTGGTCAAGCTTCCGGTGGACTACCGCGAAGCGGTGATTCTGCGCGATCTTGAAGAGATGGACTACCGTGAGATCGCGCAGGTCTTGCGGATACCCGAAGGAACCGTGAAATCGCGCATCAGCCGGGGCCGGGCGGAACTCGCGCGGCTGCTCGAACGTAATCAAGGACAGGTGGTCTAGATGGCAAACGACGATCCCAAAAAGCCGGCGACACCGCCCCAAGACCGATCGCCGGAGGGGCTCAAAAACCCGGCTCCGGGCTGCGAAGCGTGGGAAGCGCTCGCCGCCGAGTTCCAGGATGGAATCCTGGAGGAGGAAGGAGCCGCGGAGCTGGATCGCCACCTGCGGCAGTGCCCTTCGTGCGCGCTTGCGGCAGAAAAAAGCCGGCGCGGCCAGGAGTGGCTGCGTTTTTTGGAGGCGCGGCCCGCTCCGCCCGCCGATCTTTTTGAAGCGATTCTGGCGGCAACAACCGGTGCTTCCCTTCCGCTGGCGGAAACCTCTGCCGGAGCCTTGCAGCCGCAGTTCTCCCTGCCCACGGCAGCGGCTCGCGCGGGGGATGGGCCGGGCTACCGCTCGCGCCTGGTGATGACGGCGGCCATGGCCTTCTTTTCGCTCGCCGTCACAATCCACCTGGTGAGCGGCTTTACCCCCTCGACACTTGCGGGCTTCCGCCTCGCGGATCTTAGGCCCACAGCAATCGGGCTCACGGTGACGCGCCGGTATTATGCGCTCGAAGAACGGAGCGCCAAGTTCTACGACAACCTTCCGGTGGTGCGAGAAGCCGAGGCCGAGGCCCGCGATCTCGCGCTCTCGACCGGCCTGCTGCCGCAGGGAAATCGTTCGCAGCCGGACCAGCAGAAGCTTCCCCCGGCATCACGCAATGGTCAGGCGTTCTCTATCCCTCGCGAAGCTGACGGGAACATGCACGCAGGGCTGGACGTTCCCCGCACCCCCTGGAGCCTCGCATGAATTGCGCCAACCATCCCCAAACCGCAGCGGTGTTCTATTGCCAGCAATGCGGCAAACCAATGTGCCAGGAGTGCGCCCGCCCGGTGGCGGGGCTGGTGAACTGCGAGTCCTGCCTGGCATCGCGGCTCGGCATTCCCCCGGGAGGACAGCCCGGGCCCTATCCTCCCACGCATCCGAACCCGTTGCTGGCGGGCCTGCTGGGCTTGATTCCCGGCGTCGGCGCGATGTACAACGGGCAGTTCGTCAAAGCTCTCGTCCATGTCTTGATCTTTGCCGTATTGGTCAGCCTCTCGCATGGCCCGGGATTCATCGGGCTTTTCGTCATGGCCTGGGTGTTTTACCAGGTCTTCGACGCCTACCAGACGGCCCGAGCGAGGCGCGATGGCCTGCCGCTCCCCAACCCTTTTGGGTTGAACGATCTGGGAACCCACCTGGGCATTACGCCGCCCGGTGTTACGCCGCCCGGTGTTGTGCCGCCCGGAGCTGTGCCGGGCGGCATGCCCGATCCGGGACCGGGCGGAATAGCCGCAGGATCCCCATGGTCGCCTGGACCGCCGGTTGTGCCTGAGCCGCACGACCCTTCCGGACCCGAACAGCCGCTGGCCGGTACACCTTTTCCCATGCCGCCTTCCGAGTCTCACGTTCCTACCGGGGCCATCGTGCTCATCGTGGTCGGGATTCTTCTGCTGTTCGACACGCTGGGCATCGTGCGCGCGATCTGGATAGGCCGCTCGTGGCCGCTGCTCTTTGTCGGGCTTGGAGTTTGGCTCGCTTTACGCGGCCGCCGCGATTCGACGCGCAGGCGCCGGGGCCCCCGAGGAGATGCACAATGAACCGCTGGCTTCTGATCCGCCGTATGCGCGGACCGGCATTTCTGGTCCTTTTCGGGATCCTCGCGCTGCTGAATCAATGGGGAGTCGTAAGCCTGCGCCGCAGTTGGCCGCTATGCCTCATCGCTCTTGGCCTCATTCTGTTGGCCGAGCGGGTCGCGCTTCTCGCCGGCTTTCCGCCATACGGGGCCGACGACATGCAGCCCTATCCGGCCGCTGCCCCGCCGTCCTCGGCCGGGCAATCCCTCGCCCACAAAGCTGACCGTTCGTCTTCGGACGAAGAAGGGAGGACATAATGGCGGCGCCTCCACCCTACTCGTCTCAGCGAGACTATCGCCGGATGCAGCGCGATCAGGCGCGGTGGTACTGGAGATCGTTCCGGCGGCAATCGATTGCCGGCCCGCTGCTGCTGATCGGCGCCGGAGTGGTCGCCCTTTTGGTCGAGATGGGCAAGCTCAGCGCGGCATCGGTTTGGGCATGGTACCTCCACTGGTGGCCGCTGCTCTTGATCGCGATAGGGCTGATTTATCTGCTCGAATGGAAGTTCGATCGTGGCATTCCGCCGCGCAATCATCCCTGCGGCGGAGTGCTGCCGCTGCTTCTTCTGCTATTGCTCGTAGCTTATGGAATCAATGGTGTGCACAATTTTCACGGCTTCGACAATGTGCAGGGCTGGAATAGCCGCGGGAATAACCCGGGCGCTTTCTTGCTGCAGCTCTTCGGCCAGCAGCACGACACGATCCGCACCCTGTGGCGGCCCCTTCCGTCTGACGCGTTGATCCAAATTCGGAACCCGAACGGAAACCTGGCGGTGAGCCCCTCCTCCGACAACCAGATTCATGTGCGGGCGCAAGAGACGGTCTATACCGCCAGCGACTCCGAGGCGCAGCGGGAATTCAACATCCTGACTCCCCAGATTGAAGTGAACGGCTCCTCCGTCACCGTTACAGTTCCACAACGCACGGGCGGCCATGCGGACCTGGCGATCGAGATCCCATCGACCGCGACGGCGACGATCGTCTCCGGGCGCGGCGACGTGAGTATCGCGGATCTCTCGACACCCGTAAATTTAACCAGCGGCTCGGGGGATGTCGCGCTCGACCGCATCCATGGGCCGGTGGTTGCCCGCATCGGCCACGGGGACCTGTCCGCGCGGACGATTGGCGGCGACTTGTCAATCAGCGCCGGGTGGGTGAACGACCTTTCCGCCTCCGGCGTCTCCGGCCAGTTGCGATTGAACGGAAATTTCTTCGGGGATATAAGCCTCGAACACGTGGACTCCGAAGTGCACATTCGCTCCAGCCGCGTCCAGATGGACGCCGGCCACCTGCCTGGGACAATGGCCCTCGATGGCAGCGACATTCGCGTGGAAAACGCCGTTGGGCCGCTGAATATCTCCACGCGATCCAAAGACATCTCTTGCACCGGAATCAGCGGCGCAGTGCACATCGACAACCGCAATGGAGAGATCTCATTGAATGCGGCGGAGCCGGGAGCCACCACTATCGAGAACCGCAATGGAGCGATTCACCTCGTTCTGCCGGAGAATGCGGGCTTCTCTCTGGATGCCACCGCGAAGGATGGACAGATCGAATCGGAATTCAACCTGCCGGTCACGGAAGCGGGCCGGGGGCATACCGTGACAGGCCGCGTGGGCAACGGCGCGACCGCCATCCAACTAATTTCCGACCACGGCGACATTCAGATCAGCAAAGCTGCGGCCACCGCGGTTGCGGCAGCGGCTCCCGCCGGGAAGATAGGGAAGAACAGCCACAGGCTACGCGCGCCGCAAGGAGCGCCGCCTGAGATTCAGACACAGTAAAGCAGCGAGTTCGCGAGTTGGCGAGTCAGCAAGAACAGCCATCTTCGGCAGCGCGATCACGCCGCTGGAGATTCAGACGCCGCAGGCAGAGCGCTGTTCGAGAATCCAGACGGGAAGCTAATTCGCCGAGGGGCGCTCAATTTGGTCGATGACCAGAGACTCCACGGGGCCCTTTGCCGATTCGACTTTCAGCCCAAGCTGCTCTTCGAGCGCGGTGAAGAGGGACGGGCCGGAATCCTCGGTGGCGGAGCCGCTGCCGCCCGGTGGCGGAGCGTGGCCAGGATCCGGCGCCCACTTCAAGGTAAAACTGTATGGACCTGCAAGGCCGGTCTTGTCGACGACCGGGCGGTCCAGTATGCCCGACAACATCTCCGCCAGACTCTTCACAGTCATCCCCTTGGAATCGATCATGCCCGCTCCCCAGCCCGCCCCCATCTCCATTTTCTCCGGGTGAAGCTTGGAGCCGCTCTTGGCGACAACCAGCTCGTACGTAGGACCGTCTTTGGTTTCGCGATGCACTTTGAGCTGGAAGCGGTCGGCAAGCAGGGACTGGAGCAACTGCTGCCGCTCTGGACCGCCTTGCGCCGGATTCATCTTTTGGAGCTTGTCGCCCAGCTCCTTGTCCAGCTTCGCTTCGATGTCATAGCTCTCGGAGCGCATCCAGCCCGGCATCCCCACAACTTGAAAGGGCTGCACGCCGTACGCTTTTTCGAAAAGACTCTCGATGGAAACGTTGGTCGCGCGGAAGCCATCCGGGCCGTAGGAGAAGACAGAGCCGATGTCCGGTTTCGCCGGTTTGATCGATGCCACTTCAAAGGAGAGTGGAGATGCTGGTGCAACGGCGGCAGCGGGCGGCGGCGTTTGCTGAGCGAAGGCATAGGCGGCGAGTGCGAGGAACGCAGATACGAAGGGAATGGCCAACAGCCCATGGATGAAAATCGGCTTGCGCATGCGACAACGATCCTACTCCTGGCGATTCAAACCTCATAAAAAGGCGGCCGCTTCTTAGCGAATTCGCCAAAAGCGGGTCGCTCCGCTGCGGCGGGCATTCACGCCGCCCCCGGATCAAAATGACAGTGGATTTGCAACTATGGCTTTTTCTGATAACTGATCACTGAAAACTCTCTATCGATCTATTTCAGCATCTCCAGCAGTTGCGCCTCTTCAATCACCGGAACTTTCAGGTCGCGCGCCTTGTCGAGTTTCGATCCGGCGTCATGGCCG
>DATAWF010000048.1:0-2386 GCA_036267335.1 Acidobacteriaceae bacterium | reverse complement strand
CTGCTTCGCCGCGCTTCCAGCTGAGCTATCACATCCTGTCGCACGCGCTCAAGGAGCGCATCCGCCTGCGCAGCATGGTTGACGAGCCCGATCCTACGATCGACTCCATCACGCCCGTCTGGGCCGGCGCCAACTTCTACGAACGCGAAGTCTTCGATCTGTTCGGGATTCGGTTCACCGGACACCCCGATTTACGCCGCATCATGATGCCAGACGACTGGAAGGGCTATCCCCTGCGCAAGGACTACCCGGTGGAGGGATACCGCTGATGAGCTCGAACCCCGGCGCCCCCGTCATCGATCTGCCCGCTTCCGAGAGCACCGGCGAGCGCCGCATGGTTCTCAACATGGGCCCCCAGCACCCGGCCACCCACGGCGTGTTGCGCCTCGTGGTTGAGCTCGACGGCGAGGTGATTCTCAGTGTCCGGCCCGAAGTCGGCTACCTGCATACCGGGATTGAGAAAACCTGCGAAGCCAAGTTTTACCAGCAGGTTGTCCCGCTCACCGACCGCATCAACTATCTCGATCCGCTTTCGAATAATCTCTGCTACTGCCTGGCTGTCGAGAAACTTCTTGGCCTCGAAATTCCCGAGCGCGCGCAGTGGATTCGCGTCCTGCTCACCGAGTTGAGCCGCCTCAACTCGCATCTGATCTGGCTCGGCACTCACGCCATGGATATTGGCGCCCTCACGGTCTTCCTCTACACCTTCCGCGAGCGCGAAGAGATTCTGCGGCTGTTTGAGGCCGTCGCCGGCCAGCGCATGATGACCAGCTACTTCCGCATCGGTGGCCTCTCCATGGAGCCGCCGCTGGACTGGCTGGACCGCGTGCAGCATTTCATCACCACATTTCCCGAGAAGATCGACGAATATTCGAACCTGCTCACGGGAAATCCGATCTTCATGAATCGCTTGAAAGGTGTTGGCTATCTCTCTCCAGAAGATGCGATTGCACTCGGCGTGACGGGGCCGCCCTTGCGGGCCTCGGGGGTCGACATTGACCTGCGCCGCGATATGCCCTACTCCAGCTACGAGAAGTTTCAGTTCAAGGTGCCCACTTCGACAGTCGGCGACACCTGGGCCCGGTATGAAGTGCGCCTGGTCGAGATGCGAGAGAGCACCAAGATCGTCCAGCAGGCGCTTGACGGCATGCCCGGCGGCCCGGTCAAGGCCAACGCCCCCAAAGTTGTGCTGCCCGACCGCGAAAAGATGAAAACAGAGATGGAAGCTCTCATCCATCACTTCAAAATCGTGACCGAGGGATTCAATGTTCCGGCGGGCGAGGTTTACCAGGGCATGGAATGCGGCCACGGCCAGATGGGTTATTACGTCGTCTCCGACGGCACCGCCAAGCCCTACCGCGTCCACATGCGCTATCCGTCGTTCGCAACGCTGCAGGCAGTCGAGGTCATGTGCAAGGGACGTCTGATCGCCGACCTTGTGGCTGTGATTGGTTCTATCGATATTGTTTTAGGGGAAATTGACCGGTAAATCAGAGGCTGTGACCGGCTACGATGCACGAACTGCGAAACGGAAGGAAAAGAAGAAGGCCAGCGATCTGTTCCCTCTCGCTGGTGGTATCGATGCTTTGGGAAGGAAGTGGGAGGTCGGTCAGGGGGCACCGTGGCAGACTACGGTGTATTGGCAGACAGGTTGAGCGATTTGGTGCAGGCTGGGAATCCGCCCTGCAAGAGCCTGGCAAGAAATGGGTTCGACCCGGCCGAGTTTTATGAAAGCGTCAAAATCCATGTCGAAGACGAAGTCGAAAAGGCGAATGTGGAATTGCGCAAGCGCGGGCTGACAACCATCGAACGGGTTTTCATTCCCGGCTTCCTGGGTAAGCTCTGCCTGACCTTTGGGACCGCACTGCTTTTGAGCGTCGAGCTGCAGGAAACGAAAGGACGGATCAAGGCTGTGATTTTTGGTCCGCCCAATCGCAGTGAGATCTCGAAAAAGGAGTACTTCCTGGGTCCGCATGCGTTGCAATCACGGGTTGTTTCAATCGAGGAGTATGGAAACATCGCCGTCGATTGCGGACCTGACGAAATCGCGGCGGAGATTGTTTCGGGACTCCTGATGGGGGAATTTGCTTGACCAGAAAGACCGCAGTCGCTCAGGAAATATCGAGTGCTTGTTCCACGGGCGCGCTCGATCCGCGATTGTTTGCCGAGCTTTTCGCCTCTCTCGCTTCCCTGCTCCAGAGCTACACCGCGGCGCACGGGCTGCACACCAAACGGGAGGCTTTCGTTGAGCTGACTGAGGAGCAAATTACCGTCCGCCACAAAGAAAAGTGGCTGCGTCTCATCCGCAATCGCGCAATTCTTACCTGGACGCGAGAGAATGGAAGTATGGGCACGTTGGAGCTGACCGAATCCGGAACCTTGCGCA
>DATAWF010000047.1:0-4633 GCA_036267335.1 Acidobacteriaceae bacterium | reverse complement strand
GCACGACTGAAGTCGGGCCCTGATACAAAACTCACTACTCCTGGAGTTTTTCCGCAGCCTGTGACGCCCTTTGATTTGGCGGCCTTTTCGGCGCGACTAAAGTCGCGCCCTGATACAAAACTCACTACTCCTGAAGTTTTTCTGCAGCCTGTAAAGCCCATCTGATTTTGCGACATTTACGGCACGACTCAAGCGGATACCGCAAGGGAGAAAGAATCCGCTGGGGTCGCGGTGACCGCAAAGTCGCGCCCTGATGCAAAACCAAAGAATAATTCTTCGGGAGGCGGTGCAGGGACGATCTCCGGTTTGCCCCCGGGCCTCCGTATCACTTCCTGCCATCGACCTCCTGCTGCTCGGACTGGCGAGAGAGCGTCTCCTTGACCTTCGCCAACAGATCGCTACCCTCAAAAGGCTTAGGGAAGATTTCGAAGGACCGGACTTTCTCGCGGTAGCGAAGCCTGCCGTCGTCCGGTATGCCGTTCAGCAGGAGCACCGGCAGCCCATGACAGCGTGTGCGGAGATAGACGGCAGCCGCATGGCCGGAGATGTTGTCGGTATACGAGGAAACGATCAGCAGCTGCGGCGTGGCTTCGTCCAACCTGCTTACGGCCGAGCCCAAATCGCGCGCCGGCAAGACCACATATCCGCCGCGCTCAAGAATTTCTTGAACAGCGGAGCGGACGGAGGCGTCGGAGGAAAGCAACAAAATGGTGGGATGCGGAGAATTTTGGGGCATACCGATCTCCTTCTCTTCTTGAGATGTCTTCTCGTGATGTCTTCCTTGGAATGTCTCCTTCGAAGTGTTTACCCAGGCAATACGGCGCGCGCGGACGCAGGGGACGCGATGGCGATTTCTCCTCCAACAGGGTTGGACGGGGGGAGCCCGTCTTTTGATTAGAGCGGATTTCTCACACTCTCTGTCGTTGAGGAAGGATGACGGCGAGGTTGCGAACAGTAGATTCCCTACCGCATTTTTCCTGACAGAAAGAAAAGCAAATGCAAATGCCCCACTCAAGCCAAACCCGGGCTTGAATGGGCCACCCGCGGACGCAGAGAGAGGGCTCACAGATCCCAGGTCTCAAAATCGAGACCTGGGGCACCCTTGGATTCTGTTTCGGGGAAAGATCGAAAATATTCGAAGTGGGCCGGGGAAACAAACAGCAGATCTCTCCGCTGCGCATGAGGATAACCCCTCATGCTTCGGTCGAGATGACAGCGTTGACTGAGAGTGTGAGAAATTCTAGCCACTTTCGGGGAGTTTCACCCCTTTCGGGATTTGCGGCGAGGTTGCGGCGGCTCTGGTTCACAGTCTGGGGACTAGGGCCTTTTTGGTCTGGCCTTGGCGCGAACCCCATGGGCCGCCGCGGGTTACACCCAACAAAAATCCCCGGAGTATGATTTTGAGGCACATGCGGATCTCTCGTCTCATTGCCCAAAGCTGGCGATCGTGGAAGAGCGCCAGAGCCATTGCTGGGCTTGCGATTCTCGCCCTTGCAGTCGGGATTGGCTGTGCCACCGCCGTATTTACGGTGGTCGATTCGGTTTTGCTCAATCCATTGCCGTACACGCACTCGGAGCGGTGGGTAGCCCTCTTCGGAGGAAGCACGCTCGAGCCGGGACAGGATCGATATTCTGCGTTGCCGGTTGGGGATCTGATCGATTATCAGCAACGAACGCACAGCTTCGATCTCTTCGGCTGGTACAAGATCGCCGGCGATTACAACCTGAGCTCTCCTGGCTTGACGGAGCACATCCAGGGCATTGAGGTCACTCCCTCGTTGCTCGATGGAGTCGGTGTTCGTCCGCTGATCGGCCGGTTGTTCCAGGACTCGGATGGCCGTAACGTTGCCGTGATCTCGAACCGGCTGTGGAGGCGCCTGGGCTCGGATGCCGGCATTCAAGGCAAAGCGATCGCGTTGGACGGGCGAGCCTATACCGTGGTCGGCGTGCTTCCCGCCTGGTTTCAATTGCCCATCGTCAACGTGGACAATGAGAATCCGAACAATGACGTCTGGATTCCGGTGCAGAACCCTCCCGCTGGAGCAACCAACCGCAGCTATGCGATGTATGCCGCTTACGCGCGCCTGAAACCCGGCATCACCGTGGACGAGGCACGCGCCGATGTCACGCGTGTCGCCGCCGAAATCACGAAAGAAACTGGCCGCGACACCACTTCGACGGCCAAGCTGTTTGGCCTTCAGCAGTTCGTGGTCAAAGACATCAAGCCCTCTTTGTTCCTCTTCCTGGGCGCCGCTGGACTGCTGTTGCTGATTACATGCGCGAATGTGGGCGGCTTGCTGGTAGCCAGATCGGTGCGCCGGGCGCAGGAAACCGCGGTTCGCGTAGCGCTAGGCGCACGGAAGGGCCAGTTGATGGCTCAGTTTCTGGTGGAAGGATTGTTCCTTGCGGTTGCCGCCGCGGGCCTGGGAGCTCTTGCGAGCATTGGCCTGACCCGGCTGATTCTCTCCCTGGCCGCGGAATACATTCCGCGCTCCGACCAGATTTCCATCAACGTCGCAGTGCTTCTTTTTGCCGTCGCGTTGGCCTTTCTTACGGCCTTGCTTCCTGCTCTCGCGCCCCTTCGGCAAGCCCTGCGCACGCAGCCCAATGAGGTTCTCACCAGCGATGTACGAGTCTCCGCGGGATTGCGCAGCCGCCGCAGCTCCAGGCAGCTTGTCATCGCGGAAATTGCGCTGGCGTTTCTCCTGTTGTCCGCGGGCGGAGTGCTTTTTGCCGAATTCGATGCCCTGCGGAATCTCTGGCCTGGATTCGATACGCAGCACCTGCTGACCTTCCGGATGGAGCTGCCCTCAACCCAGTTTCCCTCCTCCAAGGAATTGGTTGCGTATCAGCGCAGGCTTCTGAACTCGCTCGAGGCTCTCCCCGGAGTGACCAGTGCGACAACGACCAATCAGGTGCCCTTGGATGGATGTTGCCTAACCACGACCATCTATCCCGAAGGAGAACCCGTCAGTCCGGGATCGTCTCACGATGCAAGTTTCGTTGTGGTTAGCCCAAGTTATTTCCGGACAATGAAGATCCCTTTGCAAGAGGGACGGCTGCTGAACGAACAAGACACCCGCACAGACATCGTTCCAGTCGTGATCGACGAGAAGACTGCAAACCGCTTTTGGCGAGGCCGAAACCCGCTAGGCGCTGTGGGCCGATTTTTGAGTCCCAGCGGAGATCGCTTCCAGGTCGTCGGTATCGTCGGCAACGTGAGTACAGGGCTGGGAGAAGCAACGGGTCCCGAGATCACTCCCCCGATCTATCTGCCCGACGCTCTGTCTCCGGTGCGGGAAATGAATGTGGTGGTTCGCTCGGGTCTGCCGGTGTCGAGCCTGCTGCCAGCCATTCGCCGTTCCGTCGAGAGCGTTGGTCCGAACCTGCCCATTTATTCCGTTCGATCGATGGGCCAGATCGTGGACGATTCCCTTTCTCTGCAGCGATTCGCCTTCGCAGTCGTCAGTTTTTTCGCGTTGTCCGCTCTTCTGTTGACCTGTCTCGGCATTTACAGCATGACTTCATTTTCGCTAGACGAGCGGACGGTCGAGCTGGGGACGCGCATGGCTCTGGGAGCTTCCCCGCGCAACTTGCTGCGCCTGATTTTAGGAGAAAGCTGGAGGCTCGCTGCTTACGGAATTGCGGCCGGCGTTCCGGTGACGATCGCCGCAACCTGGCTGGTCATGCGATTTATGCATCTGCACCACACCGGCGCGATGCCGTATGCCAGCTCCGCGCTGGTGGTCGGGGGATTAGTGACCGCAGCGTCCCTGCCGCCGGCATGGCGAGCGACGTTTTTGTCGCCGCTCGTGGCCATCCGTCAGCAATCGGAGCCTTTGTTGACGACCGGGCGCCGGAGTTTGCAGCAGGTGGCGCGGACGATTGAATTTGTCCGCAAAAGCCCGCCCGCTCCATCGGATCTGCGCGTGAACTTCGCCGAAGCTACGCGGCGCGCCGATTCGTTCGCCCAGGCGTTGGAATTGTCTGTGGCGGAATTGCGGGCGCAAGTTCGATCGCAGTCGGCCGTGTTGCTGGAAAAGGTGGCGGCGCCGGAGCCGCACTTCCGTTGCTCTGCCGCAAGTCCTGAAGGGCTGGGTTGTGAATCCATCCCGGCGGACGGTTATCTCGAAGGACGCCTTGGCTTCCATGGCCTGCTCACCTTCGGGGAGGACGAATTCGATACGGTATTGCGCTGGGCCGCGCAGCAGCAGCCTCGCTATGTGCCCGAGGTGGAATCGCTGAAACGTCTTGGCGCCCGCGCCGCCGTGCCCTTGTATGCAAAAGAAGAGATGACTGGCCTGCTTCTCTTCGGAGGCCCGGTTGGGCGGGAGCAGTTCAGCGCGGCGGAGAAAGAGTTCATGCGGTCGTGCGGCCGGCAACTTGCTCTGATGACGGAGAATGCCCGATTGACCGAGCGCATCGTCGAGCAGGAGAAGGTTCGGCTCGATGTTGCACTGGCGGCCGAGGTGCAGAGAAGGTTTCTGCCACAAACTTCGATCAAGAACGAAACCAGCTCGGCGGCTGCCTACTTTCTTCCCGCCCGCGTCGTGGGCGGCGACTGCTACGACTTCATCGACTTCGAAGAGCATGGCATCGGGATTGCGCTTGCCGACGTGGCGGGCAAGGGAGT
>DATAWF010000046.1:0-4567 GCA_036267335.1 Acidobacteriaceae bacterium | reverse complement strand
CCGGAAGACTCAAAAGACGCAGGCGGCCCAGCCGCATCGTCTATCCTTGGAATCCATGGAGCCGGGAGAACGATGGGAGAGTACATGGACCAGGCGGCGCTCCTTCTTACTCTGGAGCTGGCCGCCGTCTCAACATCGATTCTGATCCTGATCGCCGTTCCCTTGGGCTATTGGCTGGCATATGGCGCCTCCCGTTTGCGGCCCATCGTTGAAGCGGTGGTCGCTTTGCCGCTGGTGCTGCCTCCCACCGTGCTCGGCTTTTATCTGCTCGTGATTCTGGGGCCGCGCACCGCCTTCGGAAGAACTTTGGCATCCATTACCGGCCATCCTCTGGCTTTTTCATTCGACGGTTTGGTCGTGGGATCGGTGCTCTACAGCTTGCCCTTCGCCGTGCAGCCGATCGCCGCAGGTTTTGCCTCGGTTGAAGAAGAGGTGCGCGAGGCGGCGCTATTGCTTTCCGCGCACCCTGGCATCATTCTGGCCCGCGTGCTGCTGCCGTTGATCCGCTCCTCGCTGTTGACCGCGATCGTTCTGGCCTTCACCCACACCGTGGGCGAGTTCGGAGTGGTTCTCATGATCGGCGGCGGCATTCCGGGCGTGACCGAAACCCTTTCCATCTCCATCTACGATCAAGTCCAGAACTTCAACTATGTCGAAGCGAACCACACGGCGCTGGTCCTGCTCTCGTTCTCCTTTGTCACGCTGGTCTTGATTTACTGGCGCTGGGCGAGCGGCAGGATCGAGAGCTCCAAGGACGCCGGATGATTGCCCCGTCGTCCCCCTATCTTCGTTTCTCGGCCGCGCAGCGCCTCGGCTACTTCCGGTTGGAGCTCTCGTTCGATCTGATGGACCCCTGGACGGTTCTCTTCGGCCCTCCCGGGGCGGGCAAAACCTCTGTGCTGCGCCTGATTGCGGGCCTGCCCAGCTACGGGCGCAAACCGGCGCGAGCCCAAATCGTCTTTCACGGGCAGACGCTCGCCGATGTTGCCCGGGGAATCTGGGTGCCTCCGGCCCGGCGCGGGATCGGCTTCGTGACCCAGCGCCCGGCGCTGTTTCCGCACATGAACGTTGCCGCCAACATTGGGTTCGGGCTCCACGGCATCGGCGCAAGCATCCGCAGGCAGCACGTCGCCGAGTTGTTGCATATCTTCGCGCTCGAACCCGTTGCCAAGCGCAGACCCAAAGCCCTCACCGCCGGAGAGCGCCAGCGCGTGGCTTTGGCCCGCGCACTCGCCCCCAATCCGCGGCTGCTTCTGCTCGACGAGCCTTTTGCCGGCGTGGAGCCGGCGCTCAAACCCGCAATTCTCGCCAATCTGATCGGATGGCTCGGCGAGCGGCAAATACCCGCGCTCTATGTCACGCACGATCTTGTGGAGGTCCTCGAAACCGGAGCGGAGGTGATCGTTCTGCGCGAAGGAAAGATGGAGGCCCAGGGCCCGGCTCGCATGGTGCTGGCCGAAGAACGCGAACGCCTGCTCCGCCGCCTCAACGTCCCCAGGACGGATGGCCCGCGCTGGAATGAGGCCGACCTGCCGCAAGAGCCCCAGGAGTAACTTCCCTGCGCGATCACATTTTGAAATATGAGGAAACGGTGCCCATCCGTTTTTGCATTTCTTTCTGTCATTCCCGAAGGGAATCTGCTGCTGGCATTTTTTCCCAAGACGACGCCGGGTGCCCCATCCTGAGCAGGGCTGTTGGCTTGAGTGAGAAACGTCAAGATGAACCCGGGGTGCCCCATCCTACGCGCTCGTTGTTTTTGCGCATAGGGTGGGAGACCACGAATCTCCATGGCTGACTCGCTAACTTGCTAACTCGCCGACTCGCAAACCTAGAAACCGGGCCCGCGCAGAGCCGCTTTCATCATCCCGCAGCTCGACATCAGGCTGCTCAGGTGAAGCGCGGGATCGAAGACCGGCAGGGGGTTTGTGTGGGCCTCGATTGCTGCGCCCTTCTGCGCTCCCATCAAAAGAAATTCGAGCTTGCGCGCCTGGTCCAGGTCGAAGCTTTCGCTGACAAAGACCTGCCGCCCCTGCCTCACAATGAGCACCGGCCCCTCATTGGTCTGGTAGATTTGCTCATCTGGCCCGGCCTCGTCGTTGCTGTCGCGCTTGGCCTCGGAGTATTTGGTGCTGATTTCCTGAGCGTAGATCTTCGCAAACACCTGCGCCGCGGTTTCGCTTTTCCACGCCGACAGATAGAGCAAAGAAATCGAGGCCGTGGAGTCTTTCTCCGCCGCGGACTTTGCGCTCTTGCGCTGCACCGCGTAGTAGATGCCGCCGTTCCATTCAGGGGCGAGCGCCGCGGCCTGATCGTCATCGGCAAAAATCCCCACCAGGATGCGCACGTCGAGCTCTCCCATCACGCCGATGTCGTAAGGCGTGTATTCGGAATCGAGCAGGGGATGCAGATCGGGCAATTGCAACAGAGGAACCGGCCGGCCGCGTTCAAAGGCCCGAGGATTCATGATCTCGTAGCTGCTCGACGGCGGGTGATCCAAAACCCCGGCAAACGCATACTGGCGCCCTTTGTCCTGCACCAGGGTTTGCTCGAACTTGAAACCTTCCTTGTAGGGAAAAAGCAAGGATTGCTGCAGCAACTTCGGCGCACGCGCCATCACCGGAGAGCTGGAGGCGTCGATGTCGCTCGAATCGCTGGAATCTTCGTCCGGACTGATGCCGATGGTATTTTGCGAGTCGTCGTTCGGAGCGGCGTTCGATGCATTGCCCTGAGATTTAAGAGCGTAGTCGACATAGACTGCCATCGCCTGCCCTTCGAGCACGGCATCCCGGGCCGTGTCTTGTTCATCGACAGCGATGCGCTGGTTGTCCTCCCGTACGGTCTTCGACATCTTGTCGGGAGTGTCGGGCTCCCATTTGTCGAGATCGGTGTGCTGGTCCTGCAGGGCGTGCGTAAGCTCATGCGCCATCACCGGCTTCTGGTCATCGACCGGCACCCAATCCAGCAGGTTCACCGTCTTGGTCTTGTTGTCGTAAAAGCCAGCGATCTGTTCGGTCAGCAGACTCACCATAAAGGGCTGCAGGTGGAAATCGCGGTCCAGCAGACCGAACTTCTTGAGCACCACCTCCTCGCGCTCCGTGCGCTTGGCGTCTTTGTCGGTGCGAAGCTTGTCCAGGATGTACTTCTGCACCTGATCGCGTGAGATCAAGCGGCGCTTGACCTCGTGCTCGATTGGAAGCTTCGTGTCGTTGCTGGCGAAGGTGAGTATCTCGCTCACCGACTGGAAGAGTTCGTTGGCCTGCTGCGGGGTCAGGCGTGTATCCGGCTGCGCTTCCGTCTTCGCCGGCGGAGCGGCCTGAGAATTTCCCTCAGCCTGCCCGGCGCCGCCGGAGCTGTTCGCGCTCTGTGCCGGCTTTGCCGAGCCTTGATCCGCCCAAGCGGGATCCGCCCAGGCTGGATACGCGCAAACCCCCATCAGCAAAGCGGCAAGCAACGCCGTCGCACCGGCGCACGCGATTTTCGCCATTCTCAAACTCATTCTTTGGCCCTTCTCCATGCGCGCTTGCGCCGGAACACCCTGTCTGCTGCAAGGCTATAATTTTCTTGTGTCTTCCGCCATGACTACTCCACCTGCGACCGCCGCTCCCACTCCTTTGGCAACGGCGCTTCAGAATGCTGAAAATGGCGGGCAATTCCCTCTTGCCACCTATCGCGGAGCCCGAACCGCTCAACTCGCTCAACTCTTGGACGGATGGGGGGAGCAGATGGATTCGCTTCTGCACACCGCGGGTGTCGCCGACATGGGTTGGCAAGGTCGAATCCGGGTCACCGGGAAAGACCGCTTGCGGTGGCTCAGTGGAATGGTCACCAACACGGTACAGGCCCTTCCGGAGGGAGAAGGAAATTTCAGCTTTGTCTTGAATGCCCAGGGCAGAATTCAAGGCGATTGCCAGGTCTACCGCCGCGCCGCCGATCTTTTGCTCGACAGCAGCCGCGATCAGATACCCGCGCTGCTCCGCCACCTCGAGCACTACATCATCATGGACGATGTTGAGCTCGAAGACGTAAGCGGACAATGGACGGCCTTGGCCCTGATCGGGCCCCTCGCTCCAAAAATTCTCGCCGCGCTTGGCATCCCGGTTTCCTCCGGTCCTCCCGTGGACGGGAATTCACGCCTGCGCGCCGTGCAATTTCCTTCGAGCGATGGCCTGCTCGTCGAAGCCCCGGGCATGATCCTCCCCCGCTATGAGCTCTGGTGCGATCCCGCGGCCGTCCTCACCCTCTGGAAAGCGGCAAAAGAGGCCGGCGCGAGACCTGTGGGTTCACAAGCTCTCGAAGCCCTCCGCGTCCTCGAAGGAGTTCCGCTTTATGCCGTCGACATCGGCGACCGCGACCTGCCGCAAGAGACCGGACAGATGCACGCGCTCCACTTCAGCAAAGGCTGCTATCTGGGACAGGAAATCGTGGAACGGATTCGCTCCCGGGGAAAGGTCCACCGGCAGTTTCGCCAATTCCGCCTGGAGGGTGGGCCCCTCCAGCCGCCCTTCGACCTGCTTCGCGAAGGGCGCATCGTAGGACGCATTACCAGCACTGCTTCCCTGGCCGGAGA
>DATAWF010000045.1:0-7186 GCA_036267335.1 Acidobacteriaceae bacterium | reverse complement strand
CGCCCGCTTTGTTGATAACGGCGCACCCACTTGGCCGCAGTCTTGGCGCTTACGTTGAAGGCCGCTGCCGCCGCCTTCAACGTACTTCCACGCTCCACCACAAATCTAGCTAACTGCTCTCGACTATGAATGGTCAGTCGGGCATTCTGGTGATAGTCCATTCGATCTCTCCGATCTCGCTGATTCTTCGCAAAACCAGCTTCTCGCGTTCAGATCGAATGGACAACCTATTGAAACTTCACATCTAGCGATCATCGTCGTCCTTCTTTTGCGATCTGTTACCTGCAATATCGGCGCAAAAAACGGAACGAAGACATGCTTTCGGCACCCCGCTCGGTAACGGGGAAGTACCCGCTTGGCGATTCCTAAGGTTTCGGGACAGGGAATCGTGCCCCGGCAAGCACGCTCCCAAGCAACCTCCTTGGGGCAGCAAGAACCGGCCGCTCCGAGCCGATCTCACAGTGGCCCGACAAAGGGAGATGCTCTAGCCTCGCTGTAGCCCAGCTCTAGCCTTGGTTTCTCACAGTTCTTGCTCATCCACGGGCAGTTCTGTCCTCTCGCCTGGATTTCTCACAGAGTGTAGCCAAAACTGTCATCCCGAGCGCAGCATGACGATTTTTGTCATGCGGAGTCGAGGGATCTGCTTTTGGGCTAGAGCGTTTTCACTTGAAGTGTTGACAAAAACAATGCCTCGTACGTGGCCGTTTCATCGAAAAACGGCCACTCCTAACCACTCTCTCCATGTCAGAGGAAAAGTGAAAACGCTCTAGCAGAGCGAAGCAGCCGGAAAAGCAAGCAAAAGCAGATCTCTCCGCGCATTTGTCCTGATGTTGTGGAGTAGAGTGCAGACCTCAACGCATTTTCCATCGAAGAAGGGCTGCACATAGCAACCATCACCACTCCATAGCGTCAGGAGAAATGCGCTAGAAGATCCTCACGATAAGCCCGGTGCTGAAGCTCACTCCTTCAGGCTCCCGCGCTCCGAAGACGTGGTTGTACATGACCTCTCCCGTTCTCCATGAGAGCCGCGGGTTCAGCCAGAAGTCGACTCCTCCCCCCACATCGAGCGCTGGACGGGTCGAGTACCGGAACAAATCTTGGCCATTGGCTTCAACTGTGAGCGGAAAAGCCGGATAGGCGGAATGGGCAATGCCTCCCAAAACCAATCCGTCTACCCTCAGGCGGCGGTGGATGAAGAGCCCGCGGGGCCCGAAATAGATCCCTTTCTCGTGCTCTGCTTGTCGCCCTTGGGTGTTCGATTCGAGAAAACTGGCTCGGGCCTCCAGCCCGAGCCAGGGACGCGTCTGTAAATGTGCGCCCAAGGTAGCTCCGTAAAGCGTGCCGTAGTGCGAAGAGTCGGGATTGTAGTTGGAAGTGTTGGCGGAGAGGTCGCCGAAGATGGAGAGATGCGGCGCCATTGTTGCTGCAGGCAAAGCTTGCGCACCCGCGCGCAAGGAAAGGCAGAAGGCTGCGAGCAGAAGCCAAATCGATTTTGGAAAACTCATCTTGGACTGCGCTCCCGGCAATGCGGTGCTCTGCGGACTTTCTTCGGCGCGCCGTTACGAGGACTGCTCGCACACCAAAATTCCGATGCGAGCATCGCATTGCACACGAAATTTTGGATGCATAGTGTATGGGAATGAGATTGCTGCGTCCTCGGCGCTGGGCAGCGCGGGCAGGCAGGGATGGAATCGCCGGAGGGCGCCGGCGAATGAGATGGAACAAGATTTAGGGAGGGAAATCGCCGAGGCGAGCGGCCTTCGGGGCGCAACGCCGAAAGTACGACTCCCTCCGCCCGGCCTTCAGCCTGCGGACGGAGGATCGAACCTTAAAGAATCGGTGAGCCGCGGCGCAGGACTTTGCCGGAGATGCCGCAGATCACGGCGATCGCAATCGTCACCGCAAAATAGTAATCGGTTGGATGCGCCCAACCCGGGGCGTAGGTGGCGTCCTGGCCCACCCAAAGCAAAAGGATGGTGGAGATGATCGCAAACTGTCCGGAGATCACCAGCAACAGCAGTCCGCGATGCCGGCGCTGATCGAGCGCAACGACCTGGTCGGGCGAAAGGGTCCGTTCTTCAATTGGCAGCAGTGGATTCGACATTGTCCTTCACTCTCAGGGATCAAAACCCGATCCTAAAGATATTACATCAGATTCCGACTCGCGCTTGCGAGGCGCGCTCCTCGAGTGGCCGATTCCGGGCTAGAGGAACGCCACCGATTGCAGGCTCGATACCTCAAAGCGTTTACGGCAGCGAATATTCTTGCACCCCGCCACATCGTCGCGGCGAACCATATAAGACTGTGCCTTGGAGAATCGGGCGCGATCTCTCTCATCCGCATTGCGAGGCAGTTGCGCTTTCTTGCGGCGAACGAGCCAGGAAATCTCATATTCGTCCGACTTGCCGCAATGCGGACAGGTAAGCGTGTGCTTACGCTGTTCGGATTTTTCATCGAAGAAATCGCGTTCTTCCATGGTGAGGTCCTGCTTCCCGGATGCCGGCGAGTCTTCTCGCCGAATCTCTGAAAGTATTCCATACTCATAGGACCGCGGACAAACCTTCGCGGCGTCGGCAGAGCGATACGAGTGGCAAAGAAGAAAAGCAATCCGCGCAAGTTCTCCGCTGTAAAAGCGGTCAAGGCGAACGCGAGAGAACGCGTTGGGCAGCCTAAGCCTGCGCGCGTGATCGATGACGCCGCCCGCGCGAATCGGCACGACCGCAAGCATAAGCAACCGCTCGGTGAGCTGCTCGATTCCGAAGAATAAGGTCGCGGATGCGATCCGGTTTTGTCGCGAATGCCAGCCTTTGTTAGGCTAGGTTTGCTTCCGCGATACGGGATTGCCGCTGCATTTGTGCGTAAGCCGGTTGCTTGGCCGCCTCACTCCCAAATCGCCGTCGAGGAGAACCCAACTATGACTCAAAAAACTTCATCGATCTCTGCCCGTTCGGCTGGAACCGTCACCCTCGGGGGCGATCTGACCGTGAACCGTCTCGGCTATGGAGCAATGCGTCTCACCGGCAGTGGCATCTGGGGTCCGCCCAAGGATCGCGCGGAAGCGATTGCCGTGCTGCGCCGCGCGGTCGAGCTCGATGTGAACTTTATCGACACCGCCGATTCCTATGGGCCGTACGTGAGCGAAGAGATCATCGGCGAGGCGTTGGCGCCGTATCGCGAAGGCGTGGTGGTCGCGACAAAAGGCGGCTGGGAGCGCTGCGGTCCCAATCAGTGGATTCACAATGCCAGCCCCCGCCATTTGCGGGAAGCGGTCGAGGGCAGCCTACGCCGGCTGCGGCTCGAGCGGATCGATGTTTACTACTATCACGTTCCCGATCCGGCCGTTTCCCTCGAGGCTTCCATGGATGCTCTGGCCGAAATGCAAGCTCAGGGCAAGATTCGTCATATTGCGCTCTCCAATGTCACCAGAGAACACATCGAACGCGCCCGCCGGCTGGTCCCGATCGTTTCCGTGCAGAACCGGTACAGCTTTGCGGATCGAGAGTGGGACTATGTGCTCGACTATTGCACGCAGCAGGGCATCGTCTTTGTTCCCTGGGCTCCCATGCGCGCCGTTCCGGGAACTCAGGAAGTGCTGCAATCGATCGCGCGTGCGCATGGGGTCTCGGAACTGGCGATTGCCCTGGCATGGCTCTTGGGCCGCGCCCCGAACACGCTGCTGATTCCCGGAACGTCATCCGTGAAGCACCTGGAAGAAAACGTGAGCGCGGCTTCGCTCGAGCTCTCAGCGGACGAGTTCGAGCGGCTCTCCGCCATCGCGCCGCCGCCCGCCAGCCTGCGTTGAAACGCGGGCCCGTTGAAAGGCCCTGGAAAGTACGGCAGACCACAAATCTCTTTCGACCAACGTCCCGCGCGGCGAGTTCCACCTGCGCCGCGCTTCTCCCGCTCGCGGCGATCACCACTCGCGGCTATCATTAGAGCCATGGCCGGCTCCTCTCCACGTTCTGCAAAGGGACGCTACATCTGCATTCACGGGCACTTTTATCAACCGCCCCGCGAGAATCCATGGCTGGAGGCGGTGGATACCCAGGATTCGGCTGCGCCGTATCACGACTGGAACGACCGGATCACCGCGGAATGCTATGCGCCCAACGGCGCCTCGCGCATCGTCAACCGTGCGGACCAGATTGTCCGCATTGTGAACAACTATTCGCGCGTCAGTTTCAACTTCGGCCCGACGCTCCTCTCCTGGCTGCAGGAGAATGCGCCCCGCACTTACCGCACGATCCTCGCGGGAGATCAACAGAGCGCAGCCCGATACGACGGACACGGCTCCGCAATGGCCCAGGCCTACAACCATGTCATCATGCCGCTCGCGAACATGCGCGACCGGCTGACCCAAATCCGCTGGGGCATCGCCGATTTCGAGCATCGCTTCGGGCGCAAGCCCGAGGGAATGTGGCTTCCGGAAGCCGCCGTCAGCCTCGAAAACCTGGATCTGCTGGCCCAGCATGACATCCGCTTCACCGTGCTCGCTCCTCATCAATGCCTGCGTGTTCGGGAGCTGGATGAGGCGACCCTGCAGCCTACGCTGCCAGAGATGCGCGAGGCCGGCGCAGGATGGAAAGAGACGCCGAACGCCTCGGTCGATCCGCGGCGGCCATATCTGGTAAGGCTGCCGGAGGGACGCACCATTGCCGTTTTTTTCTACGATGGGCCCATCTCTCGCGCCGTAGCCTTCGAGGGTCTGCTCAACAACGGGGAAAACTTTGCCCGGCGCCTCGAAAGCGCTCTTGATGGCTCCTCCGCTCCGCAGTTGGTGCATATCGCGACGGACGGTGAGAGTTACGGCCACCATCACCGCTACGGTGAAATGGCCCTGTCCTACGCTCTCAAACTGATCGAAAACGGCGAGACCGCCACCCTGACCAATTACCCGAGCTTCCTCGCCAGCTTTCCTCCCTCGTGGGAAGCGGAGATCGTCGAGAACACCTCCTGGAGCTGCGCCCACGGAATTGAGCGGTGGCGCTCCGATTGCGGCTGCAATGGCGGGCGGCAGGGATGGAATCAGCGTTGGCGGGCGCCATTGCGCGAGGCCTTGGACTGGCTTCGCGATCACGTCGCTCCACTTTCCGTGAAAGCAGCCGGCGGCCTCCTCAAGGATCTTTGGAAGGCGCGGGACGAGTACATCTCCGTTGTCCTCGAAGCGCCCGGAAAGCTGGCGCGAACCGAGACGGTCGAGCGCTTCCTTGCCCGTCACGCCGCGCACAGCCTTACCGCTGCTGACCGGATCCGTGTGCTGAAGCTGATGGAGATGCAGCGCCATGCCCAGCTCATGTACACCAGTTGCGGCTGGTTCTTCGACGATATCTCCGGGATCGAGACCATCCAGATCATCGCTTACGCCGCCCGCGTCCTTCAATTGGCGGCGGAGGTCTTTGGCGCCTCCGGGCAGGAACTGGAAGTCCCCTTTCTCGAAATCCTCGCTCGGGCCAAAAGCAATGTTCCAGAATGGAAGAATGGCGCGGAAGTTTACCGGCGTCTGGTCAAGCCGCTGGAGATCGGCCTCGAACAAGCCGCGGCTCACTACTCGATTGTTTCCTTCTTCGACAACTACTCCGAAGAAACGACGCTGTTTTGCTACTCCGTGCGCCGCCTCGATTACCAGCTCGTTCCCTCCGGACGAGGCCGTCTCGCAATCGGGCAGGTGAGGATCACTTCGAACATTACCGAGGAGAGCGAGACCTTCTTTTTTGCTTCTCTCTATTTCGGCGATCAAAACGTCAGCGCCGCGGTCAAGCCTTTCTCGGAAGAGAACCTCCCGGCCTTCAACGCGCTCAAGAAAAAATGTCTCGCTGCGGTGAGGCTTGGCAATCTGCCGGAAGTCGTCCGTCTGATCGATGGCTATTTCGGTGGAAGCCCTTATACGCTGGTCTCCCTCTTCGGAGATGATCAACGGCGCATTTTGCGCATCATTCTCAAGTCCACCTTGGGAGAAGTGGAGCACAGCCTTGCCGGCATCTACGAAGAGAATGCTTCGCTGCTGCACTTCTTAAGCGCGACCGGGTTGCCCAAGCCCCCGATTCTCGCGATGGCCGCGGGCTTTTCGATCAATGCCGGCTTGCGCCGCGCGATCGAGAGAAATCCCGTCGATCTGGGCCGCGTCCACTCATTAATTTCATTGGCCAAAGAAGATGGACTTGTTCTCAATGAGCACGACCTGAGCTATCAGATCGACCGGCGCATGAAAAACACGATGGTCAGCTTGCAGGCCGATCCTCTGAACGGAGAGCTGCTGGATCGCGCGCTCGATTTGGCGAGGGTCCTGCGAGAGTTTCCGTTCCGGCTCAATCTCTGGCAGGCGCAGAACATTTGGAATGACATGCTGAGCACCGTGCCCCGCGTTTCCAACGAGCCTGAGAGCCCCGGGGCGGAGCGTTTGCGAGATCGTTTTCTCGAACTTGGCCGTCAACTCGGAATCGCCGTCGAAGAGTTGGTGGTCGAGGGCGAGGAGGAAGGCCCGCTCGAGAAGCAACCGTCGCTGCCCCTCGAAGACACGCTCTCATCGTCCGGCGCCTCCATGCCCTGAACCGGATCTCCCGCAAGCGTGCCCCAGGTCTCGCGTTCGAAACCTGGGATCTGTTGGCTATTTGGCTAGCCGCAATTTCGCACAGTTCTTGTTCATCCACGGGCAGTTCTGTCATCTCGACCGAAGCATGAGGGCGAACGTCCTCATGCGAAGCGGAGAGATCTGCTTTTTGCTTGCTTGTCCGGCTGCTTCGCTCTGCTAGCCGAGAAGCAGATCCCTCGACTGCGCATGACAAAAATCGTCATGCTGCGCTCGGGATGACAGTTTTGGCTACACTCTGTGAGAAATCCAGGCTAACTCGCTGACTTGCCAACTCGCGGACTTGCTAGTGTCCTGAGTCAGAAGTTCGTTAGAGGAATGTTCTTTGGGTTTGTATCAGGGCACGACTTCAGTCGTGCCGTAAAGATCGCCAAAGAGATGGGCTTCAGTGTCCGCGTGAGAGCGCCGTTTGCCCTTTTTGCCGCGGCGGTCTTGTTTTGAGGTTGTCTCCACCGGCAGTGGTGGTTTTGTTTTAGGCTGCGCCCATAGTGTGCAGCCTGGTGATGTTGTAGGCCAGCGTGGCCAGGGTGAATTCGTTTCCAACTTGATTCAATCCACGGGTACGAAATTGGCGCATTCCACGTTGTTGTTTGAGGACCC
>DATAWF010000044.1:0-6168 GCA_036267335.1 Acidobacteriaceae bacterium | reverse complement strand
GTCCACCGCAGATCGGTCGAAGCAGTTGTTCAGAATCTCTCCCAGTGCGGTCAGGTTCGGTTCGACAAACATGGATTCGTGCGTTCCCGGAGTAAAGAAGACCTCGACTCCTTGTTCCGCCAAGGTTTTCCACCCGCATGCAGAATCGGCTTGTGGAATGTATGGAGCGTCGGTCGCCCGAATCAACGTAATGCGTCCAGGGTAGGGCTTGCCGCGATATTCCTGCACCGACTCCAACATCTTGCCGCTGATGTTATGCATGAAATGCGGTAATTCCAGTCCAAATTTCGTGAAGAGGCGCTGCGCCATGCTCCAGTGGCGCAAGAAGGCGCGGTCACGGGTAGAACGAAGCTTCATGACGACCACACCCCGCAGGTAACCCGCTTTGGACAGCGCGGACCGTCCGGCAAGCTGTTGGCGATGGAAGCGGTATTTCCTGCTCATTGACGCCCGCAAGGTGGATTGCGGGTCACTGCTCTGCGCACTTGCGAGTTCACCAGCATATCCCGGACGCCAGGAGTCGAAGAGCATCACCATGGCCACCTGTTCTCCGGCTTCCCTCAGTTGGCGGGCTGCTTCCACCGCCAGCGGGCCGGCGGCGCACCATCCGCTCAAATAGTAGGGTCCGTGGGGCTGCACGGCCCGGACTTCCTTGACATAAGATGAGACCCGCTCGTCGATTGTCATTTCGGCATCGCGATCGAGCTCGCGCAAGCCATAAAAAGGGCGATCGTCGCCGAGAACCGTGCGCAGCCCGTTGTAAATGAGATACGAATGGATCAGGAAAAAGGGCGCCTTGGTTCCATCCGGTTGCACCGGTACCAGCGAAGAGTAAGAAACGTTTCCGCGCAGAACCTTCGCCATCTGCTCGATCGTCGGCGCATTGAAAATAGTGGTGATCGGCAGCGAGGCTCCCAGCGTCTTGTTCATGCGGGCGAAGAGCCGGACGATCATCAGGGAATAGCCACCAAGGGAAAAGAAACTGTCACGGACTCCTATATCCTGGACACCCAGAACCTCTTCCCAAATGGCGACCAGCTTGCGCTCAAGCTCGTCGCGTGGCGGGACCGGCGCCGCTTTGCTGGTCCGTGAAAGAGGCAGGGTGGAGACATTCGCCCGGGAAAGAGCGGAGAAATTCGGCGATCCGTCGATGCGCCGGGGAACGGACTCCACCACCGCGATTTCCGTGGCCGCGAGATGACCCGGGGCAATGCGCTGGAGTTCCGTCCGGGCCTTCTCGGCAGAGAGATGGGCGCCTGGCTTGCCGACCACATAGGTCGTCAGCACCTGCGCGCCGCCATCGCGAGAGACCGTGGTCTCAACCGACGCCACCTCGGGATTGCGGTAGAGATAGGCGTCGAGATCGTTGAGGCGCAGACGATAGCCATGGAATCGCAGTTGCCGGTCCGCGGCGTCGACCAGCTCGAACCCGCGGCCAGGAGAAAATCGTCCGAGATATCCGGTCCGTTCGGCGAGGCCATTTTGGCGGACGGCAAGCTCTCCGGTCACTCCAAAGGGCACCGGACCGCCGACGGCATCGAGAAGCGTGAGCTGCTGGCCGGCCAAGGGCGCCAGAGGGCACATGAACGACTGGGTTTCGTCTTCGGGATGCGAAGCGCGGCAATGCGCGATCGCAAAGGGACTCGCGGTGGTGGAAGAGAAATGCAAGATGCGGATTCTGCCGGCAAACCGGGAAAGAAGTCTCATGCCTGCGGGGCTCGAGCCTTCACCCCGGCAAAGCAGGTGGAGGCGCGGATCGCCTTGCCAGCCTCCGCTGAGCATCGCGGCCGCCTCTGCAGGAGAGATCAGGGCGAAGGAAGCGCGGGCCCGGTCGATGAGAGCCTGCAGCATGTCTGGCCGCGTATTCGAGGCATGCACCGTTACGGCGCCCGCGATCAACGGCAGCATCAGATCGGTCCAGGTCTCGGCCGAGGCTTGTGCCGGCCAGACCAGGATGCTTTCTCCAGGCTGAATGTCCAGAGCCTGGCTCGTTCGCAAAACGGCCTCGAGGGCGGCGCAGTGGCTGACTGCGGTTGCCCGGTAATGCCCGCTGGCCACGGTTTGCACCTGGAGCCAAGCTGGATCTCCGGCAGTTGGATACGCGGGCTCGGCAGCCTGAGGTGCGGAGGCCGCGGCACGAGCGGCTTCGCGCACTTGGCGAAAACTCGTAAGCGCGGAAAAGCGCTCCGTGAAAGAGCGGCGCGCCAGCGAGAGTGCGGGCTGGAGCTCCATCAGGATCAGGTTCCATTCCGCCAGCCCGGTGGATGCAGGAACCGGCAGCACGATGGCGCCCAGGCGGAGAATCGCCCAGGCTACGGCGGCCGTGTCGGCAGCCGGTTCCATGCGCAGCGCTACCGTCTTACCCGCCGTCAGACCCAATTGGGCGAGGCCGCGCGAATACTCGAGGCTTCGGGCATGAAGATCGCGCCAGCGAATGCGCCGGTCACGATCGAGGATGGCCAGCGAGTCGCCACGGCGTGCCGTCCAGCGATCAAGCCACGCGGGAATGGACTCTTCCCGGATCAACTCAAAAAACGGCTCTTCTGGAATAGCGCTCCCGCCGGCGCTTTCAAGAACGCTCTTCTCTTCGGGGCTGAGCAGCGGAAATTGCGAGATCTTGAGCGCATCCGAATCCATGACCGATTCAAGGACACGCACGTACATCTCGATCAGGCGGCGGATTCTGCGGCGCTCAAACAGCACCGTGTTGTATTCGATCTGCAGGCGAGGCCCTTCGGCGCGCTCGACAATGCTGACCAAAAGGTCGAAGTTTACGCCGCCGGAAAGCGATGGGCGGGGAATGACCTTGAGCTCGCCCGCCGTCTGCGGCTGCATAAAGGCCTTCTGATAGACGAAGTACACCTGAAGAAACTGCGAAGCCGCGCCCGATTGGTCGAGCTGGAATTCCTCCATCAGTCGCGAAAAAGGAAGGTCCTGGTGCGCGTAGCTCTTTGCGCTCCAGTCGCTCACGCGCTTGAGAACTTCCCGATAGCTGGGGTTGCCCCGCAGGTCCGCGAGTATGACCTGAGGATTGGCGAAGCGGCCAACCACATGCTCCATCCCCGGTTGCGTCCGGTTCGCAATGGTCGATCCAAGAAGAAATTCCGTCTGGCCGGCGTAGCGCGAGATCAAACCTTCGAAGGCGGCGAGGAGCACCTGGTGCATGGTGGCGTCGTTGTGCCGGCAATACGATTTGAGCTTGGCGGTAAGTTCGACCGGCAGAAGCTGCGATTCGATATCGCCGGGATAGCTCTTTTGCGCGGCGCGAGGGCGGTCGACCGGCAGATCGACTGCCGGCATCTGCCGCTGGATATGCTCGTGCCAGAAAGCCAGAGCCGATTGCGCCGCATCGCTTTCTAGCCACTCCTGCTGCCACACCGTGAAGTCGGCAAATTGGAAGGGAAGTTCCGGTAGAAACGGCTCCCGGCCCTCCGCCAAGGCGCGGTAAATGGTGGCGAAGTCGCGCACCAGAATTCCGTTCGACCATCCGTCGCAGACAATGTGATGGATCGTAAATGCGAGCAGGTGGCGTTGATCGGTGATGTGAACCAGGCGCACGTAGAAGACCGGGCCGGTCGCAAGATCGATAGCCACGCTCGCGTGTTCGTGTACCAGGTCCTCGGCCCGCGTTTCTGCTTCTTCCGGACCCAGGGGACGGAGATCGGAGACGCAGAAGGAAAAGCGGGGCTCTTCGGAGATGACCTGCGACAGCGAACCATCGACCATCCGGAAGGTTGTCCGCAGAGCCTCATGCCTGCCGGTCAGCTCGCGTAAGCTCCGTTCGACCAGCGCGTCGATGACCGGTCCTTCGAGGCGGAAGGCAATGGCCATGTTCGAGGCGGTCGATGCCGCTTCGAGACGATCGAGAATCCAATACCGGCTTTGTTCCAGGCTGGCCGGAAAGACGCAGACCTCTCCCTGGCTAGGAAGAAATTCGTCATCGCCAGCGGCCGGCTGGGATTGAGTTCCAATTTTTTTGGACAGCGTCATAAAAGCCCCAAGGCAATCCTCAAAAGACCGCTGATTCCGGTCTGCTATTGCAAAGTAGTTTGTGGCCGCCGGTAGCGTGCTCGCGACACGGCCTGGATACCAGCCACCGGCTTGCCCGCTTTCTCCAGCGGCGCGTCTTCAAGATGCTCGCAGATGGCCGCGATGGTTCGGTATTGGAAGATATGCCGGGCGGTGATTCCCAAGCCCGCCTGGTTGGAGAGAGTCGTGATGCGGAAGATCAGCAAAGAATCTCCGCCCAGCTCGAAGATACTTTCGTTCACGCCGACCTCCTTGACCCCAAGTACCTTGGCCCAGATCCCGGCGAGCGTCTCCTCTTTTGCATTGCGAGGATATACGACCTCGCGCTCCCGTAACAGCTTTTCCGGTTGCGGAGCCGGCAGGGCCTGCCGGTCTACCTTACCGTTGAGGGTGCGGGGCAGGCTGTCCAGAACCATGATGGCCGCCGGCTGCATGTACTGAGGCAGTTCTTCGGAAAGATGACGGCGTAGTTCCTGGATCAATGCGGCATGGTCGCGCGTGTCTTGGGGAACGACATAAGCTGCCAGGCGCTTGTCCCCGGGGGCATCCTGCGCCGTAGACCAGTCGGAGCGAACAGCCACGACCGCAGACCGCACCAAGGGCGATCTCTCCAGAGCGTGTTCGATTTCCGCCAGCTCCACCCGGTAGCCGCGAATCTTGACCTGGGTGTCGGCACGGCCTAAAAACTCAACGGTTCCATCGGGACGGTAGCGGGCAAGATCTCCGGTGCGGTAGAGGCGCTCCCGGCGGCCATTCTCAAAGGTGTGGTGGAGGAATTTCTCGGTTGTCAGCTGGGGGGCGTTGAGATAGCCGAGCGCCAACCCCTCTCCCGCCGCGTAAAGCTCGCCCGTCACGCCTGGTGGCACTGGCTTCATCGCCGAGTCGAGCAAGTAGATGCGGGTGTTGGCGATGGGCTTGCCAATCGGCACGGTGCCGAATTTCAGACTCTCCCGGACGATCGTATGGCAGCAGGTAAAAGTCGTATTTTCCGTAGGGCCATAGCCGTTGATGAGGCGCAGGGACGGGAACTCCTCGACCACGCGCCGCACGTGGGCGAGCGACAGCACGTCTCCGCCCGCCAGCAATTGGCGCAGAGGACGGAACGAGTCCAAATGATCGGCAGCCATCAGGTGGAACAGAGCGGCGGTCAACCACAACGTGGTGATGCCCCGGGAGGAGATCAGCCGGCCGATCTCCTCCGGCGCCAGCCGTCCCGCCGGCGCCAGGACCAGGCGGCCGCCATTGAGCAGCGCACCCCAGATCTCAAAGGTCGCGGCATCGAAGGACAGCGGAGCGAGTTGGAGAAAGACCTCATCGGAGGAAAAGCTGGCGAAGCGGTTGTTCTTGACCAGGCGGAGGACCGCGCGATGCGGCACCAGGACGCCTTTCGGGTTTCCGGTCGATCCGGAGGTGTACATCGCATAGGCCAGACTGTCGCTGCCGAGCTCGCTTGTAGAGTCGTCGCTTGCTTCAAGAGCAACCGCCGGCCAATCGACGTCCAGGCAGATGATGTGGGCGGGAAGGCTCGGCAAATTGGCCGCGATCGAGCTCTGGGTCAACAGGACCGCGGCCTGCGAATCGGTAACCAGATAGGCGAGCCGGGAGGCCGGGTAGCTCGGATCGACCGGCACATAGGCCGCGCCGGCCTTGAGGATGCCGAGCAGGCTGACAATAGACTCGAGCGATCGTTCCAGGCAAACGGCAACCCGGCCGCCGGGCTTCACGCCGGATTTTTCAAGATACCGCGCCAGTTGGTTGGCTTTGGAGTTCAACTCCGCGTACGTAAGCGATTGCTCCGCGATGACCGCCGCGGCATGAGGCGTGCGCCGGGCCTGCTGCTCAAAAACATGATGAATGCCGCCATGCCGTGGGTCGTTGGGGTAGCTGGCTTCGGTGCGGTTCCACGCAGTCAGCATTTCGTCCATTTGTTTGGCCGAGAGCAGGGAAACATTGGCCGCGGGTTGGCCGATGTTGTCGGCGAAGGCCCGCAGGATCGAGTCCATGTGCTCAAACCAGCGATCGAGGGTCGAGGCGTCGAAGAGATCGGTGTTGTAATCGCAATCCAGCCACAACTCCGTGCCGCGATCGACGAAGTTGAAGAAGAGATCCATGTTTACGCTGGTTTTGGGATTCGCTCGA
>DATAWF010000043.1:0-26952 GCA_036267335.1 Acidobacteriaceae bacterium | reverse complement strand
CCGCGCTTCAACATTCTGCTGCGCGATGACAAGACCTATCCTTACGTGAAGCTGACCCTCGGGGACCGCTTTCCAAAGGTCTTCGTCACCCGCCGCCTGCGCAAAGATGGCAGCGCATACTATGGACCATTTTTTCCCGGCAATCTCGCACACCGCGTAGTGGACCTGATCCACCGCAGCTTTCTGATCCCGAGCTGCAAAGTCGATCTCTCCCGCTATCATCCGCGGCCCTGCCTGCAGTACTACATCAAGCGCTGCCTGGGACCGTGCGTCCGCGATCTGACAACACCGGAGACCTATCAGGAAGCTGTACGCGACACACAGATGTTTTTAGACGGGCGGCAAACAGAGCTGAGCCGCTCGCTCGAAGAGCGCATGATCGTTGCGGCTACGGAACAACGCTTCGAGGCGGCCGCGAAGTACCGTGATCTGCTGATGACGATGAGCCAGGTGCAGGAGCGGCAGCGGATGGCGACGGCGGATGGCGACGATGCCGACGTCTTCGGCTACCACTATGAGAAAGGCATGCTGGCGGTGAATCTCTTTCACATGCGTGGGGGCAAGGTCGTCGACCGGCGAGAGTTTTTCTGGGAAGAGCTGCCGGAGTTTCCTCCGGAGTCTTTACCTTCAGAGCCCGGGTCCCCAGAAGCAGATTCCCCAGAAGCAGACTCGGCGGAGCCGGCAGGCGAGAGCCATTCCCTGCCCGAATCGCAGCCGGGAGAGCAACCCATCGCCCTTTCTTCGAGCGCGGCCGATGCCGGAACCGGATCTCTTGCCTTTGACGCACGGTCGTTCTTTTCCGCCCTGCTGAAGCAGCTTTATATCGATCAGCAATATGTTCCGCGCCTGGTCTACCTCCCGGTCGACTTTTCCGATCGCGCGGCACTGGCCGCACTGCTGGGAGAGCGGGTACAACACAAGGTCGAGCTGCTCGTACCGCAGCGGGGCGAAAAGCGTTCGCTTGTTGACCTGGCCGCGCGCAACGCGAAGCAAAGCTACGATCAACGCTTCCGGACGCTCAAACCGTCGATGCAGGCGATTCAAGAGGCGCTACAGGACGCTCTTACTCTGCCGGAGCTGCCCCGGCGGATCGAGTGCTTCGACATTTCGCATATCCAGGGTGCGGAAACGGTGGCGTCGATGGTGGTTTGGGAAGACGGCGCGATGAAAAAGTCTGACTATCGCAAGTTTCAGATCAAGACGGTGGAGGGAGTGGACGATTTCGCTTCGATGCGCGAAGTGGTCGGACGCCGCTACCGGAGGTTGCAGGAAGAGAATCGGCCCATGCCCAGTTTGGTGCTCATCGATGGCGGGCTAGGGCAGCTTCATGCAGCGGCAGATGCGTTGGAACAGCTTGGAATCTCCGACCAGCCGCTCGCTTCGATCGCCAAACGCGAAGAAGTGATCTACGTCGATGGGCAGGAGGATGAGCCGGTGGTTCTCGACCGGCGTTCTCCCGTCCTTCACCTGGTGCAGCAGATTCGGAATGAATCTCACCGCTTCGCCGTGACCTACCATCGCAAACGGCGAGAGATACGAGACCGGGAAAACCGGTTGCGGGAGATCGAAGGCGTAGGCGCGCAGACCAGCAATCGGCTGGTCGCGCACTTCGGCAGCGTGCGGGGGGTGGAAGAGGCAAGTCTGGAAGCGCTCTCCGCGGTCGTTTCACCCAAGGTCGCCGCGGCGATTCACCATCACTTTCGCGCCGTAGGCGAGGATGAGACTCGCGCTACCGGAACTCGCGGCCCGCAGCTCGTGCGGCGCGAATCGGAAGAAAGCTAGGCTAGGGCCGGATCACACTACTAGGGTGAGCAGGCCCTGTGCTTTTTCACCATCGTTCCCTTTCTCTGCTCGCCGCACGCGCACCGGCGATCGAGCCCCAGGTCAAAGCTTCCGTCAGCGCCTTCCAGTCACCGGCCCGGGACGAATTCCCGGTATCTTCAACGCAACGCTATAAACGCTGTGGGTCGCTGTGATGTAGAGGGTTTTGTAGTCGGCGCCGCCCCAGGCGACATTGCCTACCGTCTCCGGAACGGGAATCGTTCCCAGGTGTTTGCCGTCGGGAGAGAAAATCCAGACGCCGCCCGGCCCGGCGCTGTAGATATTTCCTTCCCGATCGACCTTCATCCCGTCCGGATTGCCCTTGCGAGGATCGGATGTCGCATCGCAGAAGATCTTGGCATCCGCCAATGTTCCGTCGCTCTTGACCCGATAGCGCACCCATATCTTGTTGGGCTCGGAATTGTTCACATAGAGATACTTCTCGTCCGGCGAGAAAGCGATGCCGTTGGGCCGCGGAAGGTCGCTTACCACCAGTTGGATCCGGGCGCGATCGGGCTCCGAGCCCGGCTTTTGCGCGGCCGCTCCGGGAACGCGGAAGACACCGTCGACCTGGAGCTCCTTCTCTGGACTCTTGTCCGCTCCGGGCAGCCCATAGGGCGGATCGGTGAAGTAGAGAGAGCCGTCGGATCTGTAAACCGTATCGTTCGGGCTGTTGAGCCGTTTGCCTTGGTAGCTATCCGCCAGGATGGTTTTCTGCCCGTTCGGATCCAGCGTCTCCAGCCGCCACACGTTGCGGTCCGAATATCCAGCTACCGTCAATCTGCCCTGCGGATCGAGCGTCATTCCATTCACGACCAGCTTGCGCGGACCATGCGAGGCCATCCCCTTATCAGGATCGGCGTGAAAAAAGACCTGGGTCTTGCCATCCGGGTCCAGCTCGTCGATGGTGTTGCCCTGGATATCCACGAAGAACAGCGCGCCGCGTGGAACCCAGACCGGGCCTTCGGTAAATCCGTATCCCGTTGCCGCCCGAATCAATGTCGCATTGGCAGGTACGATGCGATCGAGAGCGGGATCGAGCTTTTCGACGTTCAGCGGAACCGCGGCTGGAGAGCCAACTTCAGCCGAAGGCGATTGCGTTGCCGCAAGAACTCCTCCGGTAAATTTGCCGGCCATGCAATGCCAGGCAAGAGCGGAAGCTGCGCTCGCAATCACCAACAGGATGGGAGAGAATTTACGCGCCACGAAAGAAGTCTCCTGAAATTCGCTGGCATTGTAACCCGATGGCGGCAGGCGAGAACACTCTGGCGGGTATTCCTCCGCATGGCTGCCCCTCGTTCGTTCGCCGAAGGCGGACGCTACGTGGGCCGAAAAAGCAGCGTTCCTGGTTTTGGCTTTTGTTTTGGCTTTTTTCCTATTTCCGCAAAGGCGGGTGGCCCATTCAAGCCGGGTTTTGGCTTGGGTGGGACGTTTGCCCCTACTTTTCTTTTCGTCATTCAAACGGAATCTGTTTTCGCCTCTCGCCAATTCACTGACAACTGACCACTCCTCCTGTCATCTCAACCGGAGGCGCCGCATCGCAGTGGAGAGATCTGCTTTTGCCAATGGCTAAAAGCTAGAAGCTAGTAGCTATCCCCGCTATACTCGAACGCGATGACCGTCACTCACCGCAATGCGCTTCTCAAACGTCTGGCGCGCGATTCGTTTCGCTTGGGCCAGTTCAAGCTGTCTTCCGGCGGAACCAGCGACTATTACATTGACTGCCGCACCACAACGCTTTCAGGCGAGGGCGGAAGGCTGACGGGAGTGGTCATCCTGGATCTGCTGCGCGAGCACCGCTTGCGGCCGCGCGCCGTCGGCGGCCTCACGATGGGCGCCGACCCGATCGTCTCCAATGTCTCGGCGGCTAGCGCCTGGAAGGCGCTCGACCAGCCCGGCGCCTCAGTCATCGATGGTTTTCTGGTGCGTAAGGCGGAGAAGGCTCACGGCGCCGGGCGGCGGATTGAGGGATTTTGTGTTTCTGGCGCGCCGGTGGTTGTCGTCGACGACGTCTGCACGACCGGCTCATCGACAATCGCCGCGATCGAGGCCACGCGCGAAGCGGGCATGCAGATTCTTGCCGTCGTTTGCCTGGTCGAGCGCGAAGAAGCGAATGGACGGCCCGCGGTCGAAACGGCGGCGGCAGGCGCGCCTTTCTATCGCATCTTCAGCGCCAACGACGTCCGCGCTGAACACATCCAGCAGATTGCGCTTTGAGGGATTTCCTTCCCCAAAAGCAAAAATGTTTTAGGGCACTTTCATTGGCCGCAGTCCTTGTTCAGAAAAGAGCCCGGTCGGCGCTACATCTTCACCCGAAGGCTGTGAGCGAATCACGTAGCGTACAAAGAACCCCAACTTGCTGCTGGCGTAATCGCGGGTGTTGTTGAAGTCGAGATAGCCGCCGACAAACCAGTGATCGGCGATGGCATACGCGCCTTGGGCGTCCAAGCTGTAGTTTCCGCCCACTTTCGTGTCTTCCGGATAATACGGATTGCCGCGGGCCTCCTGGAGCGAGAGATCGAGCGGATAATACGGAGTCGAATCCTCCTGGAAGGCCTGGATACCCGGGCTGCCGGTCACGCGATAGTGAAATCTTGGACCATCGTGGCCATCGAAGGTAAAGGGAATGCCGGCGAGCATATAGGCTCCAGGACTGAAGTATCCTCCCTGACCGTAGGTGAAGTAGCGCAGGTTGGAGTCATAGTGCATGCCGAAGAAATTCAGGCCCAGAGTCAATTTGCCGTAATCGGGATTGGACCAAACTCCCCAATAAGCGCCCGAATCTCCGTCGATGCGGCGGTTGCTTTCCACGTTACGGCCGGTGATGTATTGACCGCCTCCCTGGATATACCAGCCCGACCGGTCGTCTCCGAAGGCAAGCTGTAACTCGCCGGAATCGGTTACAACGCCGCCCCACGTGTTCCCCACATAGGTCGCCGACCGGCTGCCAAGATCGCGGAGACCGGCATAGGAAAGCTGCGTGTCGAGAATCGGATCGCGTGAGAACGTCAGTGTGTAGTGCGACGACGGAGGATGAATCAGCAAGCTGCCGATCGTGTTTTCGACCAGAAACCCATGCGGCGTGGTGCCAATGCTGGCGCCGAAATAAGGCGTCCTTATCTGGAACTCGCCCCCAACCCCGGCTGCGGACTGAAGATAGGGTAATTGGGCCGCCTGAAGAGTTCCCTGCTGGAAGGTCGCCGCGCTTGTCGCTGTGCCAGAGTCGAGAATCACAGGCCGCGCAATCACCGTCGTTCGTATGTTGGGACCAAGCATCCCGGAGCTTTCGATCTGCGCGCTGTAGATCGAGAGGCGGTCGTAACCCGGCTGACCGCTGCGGTAGTCCACACCGGAGGCGCCACCCAGCCAGCCGCTCGATGCGCCTTCGATGGAAGCAAGCTGGTTCGTAATCTCTTCCCTGCTGTTCGTTGCATGTTCGATTGGAACCATCGGACCCGTCAACGGCGGCAGATCTGTGGATTGGGCGGTTGGCTGCGCACCACTCGGCACAGCGACCATCTCTGGCGCGCTGCTCTGCGCAGTGGTCATCTCCGGCGCGCTGCTCGGCACTGCGAGCACGCCTGCCGCGCTGTCGTCGTTTGCCTGACCCCTGACACTCTGCCAATCCACTTGGCTCACCTGGCGCACGGCGGGCAAAAGCGGTGGGTCGACATTTTCGGCGGAGATTCGGCCTGAAGCTGCAAGCCGCGCCGCCGTCGGGGCCGGCATATCCAGCGAAGCCGGCCTGGTATTCGCCACCGCGCGCTTTTGCCTTTTGGTTTCCCTATGCGGGCCGGAATTGGGATCGGCAGCCGGAGCCTGAAAACCGGCGTCTGAAATTGGGGAAGCCATGTTTCGCGGCCCAGCCGGCGCCTGCGCATCGTCGTCCGGATTTGAGGTCATCGGAACCGTGGGAGCGAAGCGCTGGGATGCCGCCTTTCCTTCGACAAAGTCTCCGAGCGTCGGCTCAGTTGCAACCGTCGTCTTCTGCTGGACGAAAACAGCACTGCCATCACGTTGCTCCGGCTCCTGGCCTGAAGGAGACTGAGCCAATCCGTCCGTCCATTCTGCGGAGGAAACAGTCTTGTGGGGGGCATCGGGTGCGGGAGAAAGCAATTGCATCAGCCGCTGGCCGGGAGAGACCTCACCCTCGGGATTCGCCGCACCGCCAAGTCCGCTCCCTTCCGGAGAAAAGAGATCTCCGGGAGAGGCGGAGCCCATCGCATTCAGCGCGGCCTGATAGTATGCGGCGGCCCGTCGATCGTCGCCGCGCGCTTGCTCAAATTGCGCTGCCAGTTTGAGGATGGTCGGATCGTTCTTAAAGCGAACGAGGGCGCTCTGTAGCCAAGCGTCGGCATGCTTGAGATCGTTTGCCGCCAGAGCTGCGCCGATGGCTCCTTGATTTTGCGCCAGCGGAGCATCGATCAGATCCAGCGTGGAATAGACAAGGACGGCCTGCTTTGGTTGACCGGCCTTCAAATAAGCGGCAGCCAACGCGCTCTCGATGTCAGGATTGCGGGGAAAGGCCTGCGCGGCCGATTCCAAAATGGCCAGAGCGCGGCGCTGATCGCCCGCCGCCAACAGACCGTTGGCCTGCTGCAGGCTCCAGGTACTCCACAAGTGACGGAACTCGGTTTTCTGGCTGTCCGTCATTTCCTGCTCCCTGGCCAGGCTCGTGGCGAGCGCATACAAACCGGAGTAGTCGTTAGCCTTCAATAACACCCAGCCGTGGAGCAATTGCGTGTCGATGGGCTCGGGAGCATTCTCACTGCGATAGATCGTTTCGATCTGACGGAAGGTCGCGAGCGCCGCCCGGGTCGCGCCCGTCGCGCTTTGAATGCCCGCCTGCGTCGTCAGATATCCTGGCTCCCCTTCAAGGCGAAGCCTCACTGCTTCCGGCATCTGTGCCATCTGGCGCAGAGCGTCCTGATCGCGGTTCATCTGATGGAGAGCATTCAGCAAGCCGCTCCACGCTTGCGGCTCGTCCGGATTCTGATCGAGCACGCGGCGGTCCATGGCGAAGGCCTTCTGTGGATCGCCTTCGGCGGAATAGACACTTGCAAGCTGCAGCGAAATGCCAGATTGCGACGCCGGAGCGGCGGTCAGCGCGCGCTCCAGATATTTCTGCGCCCGATCCCACTGCTGGCGCGACTGATAAATGGAACCGATAAGAACGAGAAACGACGGATTCTCTTCTTGCCGGCTAAAAACCGGCTGCGGCATGCTTCCCGCCGTAGCCAATGCCTCATCGTCATCTCCTGACTGATGAAGAGCGGTGATGAGCGCGAGCCATGCGCCGGTATTCTCCGGATCTTCGACGACGATTTGCTGGTAAAGCCGCATTGCCGGTCCATATTTTTTCGCCGCCAGCAGAAGGCTGCCATACTCCATCTGCCTCTCCGGCGGCATATCGCGGCCGCCGTTGGGGAACGGAAGAGCCAACGCCTGCTGGATCACTCGATCGGCTTCCGCCTGCCGCCCCAAGGCACGATCGTCTTGGGCGAGATCTCCAAGGTATTCAGGGTTGGCCGCCAATTGCTTGCGAACGCTCTCCGGGATGCGATCGTCCGTGTCGAGCGCCTCTTGGGCGTTGCCGGAGCCAGATTGCGCGCGAAGGATGCCCAGCCAGGCGGTTGCGCGCGCGGGCTGCGCGAGTACCACCCGCTCGAACGCATCCACGGCTCCCGCTTGATCTCCGGCTTGCGCCAGCGCTCCGCCCAACCCCTCCAGCGCGTCGGGATTCGATGCTTTCAACGACAATGCGGCGCGGTAGCCGGCCACCGCGGTGGCGGAATCACCGGCCTTCAGGGCTGCCGCCGCCTGCGCCATGCTTTGCCAAAAGCGCGCAGTTCCGATGGCACTTTCCAGTCCCGGAGCTCCGGCGGCGCGTGCGCGCCCAAGGAAATCCTCGGCGGCGGCGAAGTCCTGCTGCCGCATTGCCACGTAACCCATTCCACTCAACGCGCCGGCATCGTTCGGATGTTTTGCCAGCACGTTCTGGAAATCCTCTCTTGCCTCGTCGAAATTCCCCTTATTGAGAGCACGGTATGCGGAGGCCTCCAACGGATCCCCGGCAGGTTCGTGGGGCTGCTCGGGTTTCGAATCCGTGTCCGCCTGGGTCGTCGTTTGACCAGTCGTCTGAGCTGCCGCATTCCAGGTTTCCGCCTGGTCCAGCGCCGATTTCGCTTCCGGGCTATCTTCATAGCGACGGAGAATGGCGATCCCTTCCGTGCGGGTCTTGGCGTCATAAGTAAGGACCCGGCCGAGCGTGACGGCATAGGTCGAATTGGCGGGAAATTGCCTTACCAATCCTCGCAACCCCGCAATCGCCTGCGGCCTCTCCGCCGGGATCGCCGCCTCGGTGTCGTAATACACAAGTGCGTTGTTTCCCGCGGGAGGCTTATCGCTGAAGATATCGCGATAGATGCGCATGGCCTCGTCGTATCTTCCAGCCTGGGCGAGACGGCCCGCCTCGGCAATGCGATCCGCCTGACTCTGGAAGCTGGAAGTCGATTCGATCTTCGAGATATCGGCTGAGTTGCCGCCGGCGGCACGGAGCCGATCGAGATATTTTTTTGCCTCCTGCGGGTTGCCCAGTTGCATGTCCGCTTTTGCAATCCCTGCCAGGGCTTCGCGCTCGTTGGGATCCGCCAGCAGTACCTGCTGCCAGGTCTGAACAGCGATATCCAGATGGCCACTTGCTGCAAGTGCACGGGCTTTGTCGAGCAGCACCTTTTCCGGAGAAGCTTGTGCGCGGGCAAGCGAGAACGGGATCAGCAGCGCCGGCAAAAGACCGGCGATAAGGATCTTCCGGAAGATCGAACGGCTTATCGTTTCCATGAGACCCTCAATGTTCCGTCGGAAGCGAACCGGAACCGCTGCTGCTGCCATCCCAGAGCGAAGAGCGCGAGATTCTGGTCGTAGTATTGGGGGGGCGTGCCGAGCAGCCCGGTCTCCGGCGCAAACTCCGCGAGCACATTCCGTTGCAATCGAAGGACGGTCTTGTGGTCTCCGGCGGTTTGGAAGTAGGGCAGAAAGACGGCAGAAAAACTTACCGGAGCCTGCGTCCGCACGATCTCTCCGTCAGGACGAACTACTTCCGGCGGCTCGCCGTGGAGCCTGACGTATTGGAAGGCTCCTTCGAGCGCTTCCACAATCTTGTCGACACCTGGGGTTCGCGGATCGGTCATTCCCGACCATAGATACACGCGAATGGCATCGTAGCTACCTTCCGCCACTCCTCCATTGGGAGGCGCCGATGGAGCACACCCATTCCTATCGCACATGACCCAGTCCGAAGCAAAACCAGCGGGACTCGTCTGCATCAGCCACACGGGCAGATTCGCCGCCATTTGCCGCCACGGATCACCGCCGCCAAAGTGATCCGCGGCGAGCAGAAGCGGCAAAGGAAGATAACTTGGATTCAGAAACCACGTATCTTCCGCGGGATGAAAACCGGCTCGGCCCGGCATCAAGACCCGGCCTGCATGCGGCACGACGGAGACCTCTTCGCTGGCAATGAGCGATAGCAATGCACGGCCGGTCTTCCCATAATCCGGCCGGTTCCATAACTCTCCGGCTTCTATCAGGCTGTAAGCAGTCCATAGATCGGCGTCGGCGGCCGAATTGCCGTCGATCACGCCCCAGGAGCCGTCCTGCTTGTGCCCCCAACTCCAGGCCGGGAGATTCTTCGCGAGATCGCCGGCGCCAAGGTTTTCGGTCGTCCACCGCAACACCCGCGCAAAGGAATTTGGATCATTGGCGACGAGAGAGAAGAAGAGCGCATAGCTCTGGGCCTCGGAGGTCGTCCTGCCGTCGCGGTCGGGATCGACGATGCGCCCCTGAGAGTCTAAGAAGTGCGCGGCATAGTGATCCCAGAATGGCCACGTAGTTTCGGCGCCTGCGAGCGAAGAAACAACTACCAACCCCATAGCCGCGAGCAATCGGCATGCGTTTCTCATGCCGACCCCACTTCCAGCCGTTCCCTCACCCGGGCATTCAGCCTGATCTTCACCCAGGGAACGATGAAGAGGCCGAGAACAAAGGTCAGAACGACGATCAGCCATGGAAAAACGCGTAAGTAGTACCGCACATAGGACCACCAAGGCAGTTTCCCGGCGTGATAGAGCCTATCTCCCAGGCGATACGAGGTGAAGGTATCGCCGTGGAGGACGCTGACCGATTGATCGATATCGCCCGACATCGAGGACTTCCAGAATGCCGCGGCAAATTGGGAGGCGCCTTCGTTGTTACGGAGGGTAAGTGTGATGACGGACCGGCTCGATGCCCAAGGCGATTCAATTCCTTCAAGCAATGCATCGGGAAATTGGCCAAGGCTTTCGAGCAGACCGTTGCGCTCTTTTGTTTCATCCAGCCGCCACCACCAGTCGGGGCGCATCTCCGCCACTTGCCACCACGCGTGTTGCACGGCGGAAAAGACGCCGCCGGTATCCTGGACCGACAATCCGTCCTCTCGCACTGTGACCGGCAGATGCGGATTGAGCTGATCGAAGGCAGGCTGGTCCTGCGGTGTTCCCAGAATCAGGTAGTCCGCGTTCGATCCGATGCCCGAAGGATCGTCGACCGTGACACGGAGTGCGGGATAGCCGGTCTGCTCGCCGAAATATGCCAACAGGGTGAGATAGAGCTCCATCTCTTCCCGGCTGGGCGTCTGCGGCAGCACGATCCTGGTTTGCGAGAGATCGGCGAAGCGGGTGAACGGAAATCCCGCATTGGCAAAGAGCTCCAGATTGGGCATCTCCGCCCAGTGATTCAGGTTCCTGAGATCGACATACGAACTGCGCAAAATCGATCCCTGCAAATCGATGGGAGGCGTGTTCTGGCAATATCCCGACTTCGCGATCTGGAAATAGAAGTTGAAGAGAAATGTATTGGTAAAAGGCCTCATCGCCGTCAATGGAACGGCGAGGTTGCCGGAAAGGGTTTTCTTAGGGCTGTTCTGGTGCGGCAAAGGAAGCTCGTTCACCAGAGTTCCGTTCACGCTCACCCGGAGGGTCGACGCATTGGCCACCGAGATCGCGTTGTAGCGATAGTCCAGGCGCATCGGAAGGCTCTGCAGGTCTCCGTAGTAAAGGTCCGGCGGGGTGCGGAGATACACGGGCAGCGGCCCCGAGCCGTCGCTCGAAAGCTCCGCGTTCTGGGAATAGTCCCAGAGAGAGGAGACGCGATCCGTCTTCATCCAGAGCGGAGCATCGTCCGGCTGCCGCGGGGCGGGAAGCTGAAAGTCGCCGATATGCGCCGTGTCCCCTTGCAGCAAAGGACTGCCGAGCGCAAGGGCTCGCGCCGCGGTGAGGAGCTGATCCGGGTCGTCCCCCGCGACCACCAGCACCTTGCCGTAGGGATCGGAAGGATTGGCGCGTACCGCGACCACCGGACCTCCCGCCGGAATGTTCAGGCCCGCGGGCAAACCCAATCCTCCTTCGGCAAAAACAACCACATTGCCCTGAGGAAGTACGCCGCCGACAGTCGATGGAAAACTCAGCGGCCTCGATTTCGCGAGCACTCCAAACCACGATGCGACTACTCCGGCAGCCTCCAACGTTCTCTTGTCCGGCGTGGAGGCAAAGAAGAAAGGAACCGATGCCGCGGAACCACCCACGGCTCCGTCATAGAACGGCAGAGGCAGGATCTTCAGATCGTTGTTGAGCTCGATGAGCGAGCCTGCAACCTCGATGCTGGACCCGCTTTCAACGCGGCCCCACAACGCAGTATTTGCGGGGTCTTCGCATTGCTGGGTGTAATGGCCGACAAATTCAAAACGCAGAACATTGTTGCGGACCAGCAACTCCGCGGGCAATGGCACAGTCGTACGAAGCTCGGTCTCCATTTCGCCTGTGTTGCGCGGAACGGGAAGTGTCGCTACCAGCGTGCCGTTCAGCAGCACGCTCAAATGACTGAGCTGCGGAATCAGGCCGGGAGAAAACGCATATTGCAATTGCAGCGAGGCCTGCTGCGCAATCTCGGCCGACGATAGAGAAAACGGTATGTCCCGGGCGGAGGCGACACCGCGAAAGACGATCGGCTCCGAAATGCCGACGTCCTTGAGAGAAAATTCGGCGTGAAAGCTTCCGGCTTTGGCGGCGGCCGGTGGTGCTGCCAAGGTCTTCTGGCCATGCAGGCTCTGGTTTCCGGCGAGCACGGCCGCCAGCAGAAACACGGCGGTTCTCGCGCTTGCCGCCGCCGGTAGAGCAAGCGATTTTTTCTTGGGGATGAGCGTGCCCAGCGCGCAGCGAACTCCGATCACCGAAAGCCCGATAAGGTGCCAGAAGCTCCGCAAGGGCCGGTCGGGCTCCCGGCGCTGTCCGCGGCTCAGCCAGGTATCGGCTCCCGAATAAAGAACCAGCGTCAGCAGCTCTTCCTGCTCGATCGACAGCTTGGAATACTGGACACGAAGGTTCTTCCCCTGCGAACTCACGATCGCGGCTGGAAAGATCGCCTGCTGCCGGCGCAAAGGATAAACCAGCTCTATATCGCCGAGGGCGCCAGCGCCGAGAGGCTCTTCGAGCGTGATCAGAGAGCCACCCAGGGACATGTCCTTCGACTCGCCGAAGATCGTTCTTCCATCCGGCAGCCGGATCTCAACCGGCATGTGCAGGTCGATGCGCACCTCGGTTCTCACCTGTCGCGACTCGAAGGCGGCGGCATTCGCCGTGCCCACGATCACCAGGTTGAAGAGGATCCAGAAGACATTCATTGCTACGGTTCCGGGGTGCCCGGCGTCCCAGTACAGGAACCGGATGGGCGCAATCAGCAAGGCGAGAACGTTCAATAGGATCAGCCAGACATAGGGGCGCGCGATGCGGGAGTCGAAGTAGCTCCTATCGACGACTCCACCTTTGGCCGTGACGTTGAACTTCCCCAGTTTGGGATTGATCAGCGCCAGCAGCGTCGGCCCTAAAATATACGGCGCCAACACGGTCTCGTAGATCTCATTCCAGAACGAGTGCCGGTACTTGCCCTGGACCCTGAAATTGGTCACGTTGGAGAGGAACAGGTGCGGCATTGCATACGCCAAAATTGCGACCCAATATCCCGGGATATTGATGCGGCCGAGCAGCATGTACACCAGGGGCGCCGTTAGAAAGACGAGACGCGGCACGGCGTAAAAGAAGTGGATCATCGCGTTGAAATAGCACAACCGCTGGGGCCACTTGAGCCCTTTGGCGAAGAGTGGGTTGTCGGTTCTCAGCACCTGCACCATACCCCGGGCCCAGCGGATCCGCTGCCCGACGTGGCTCGAAAGGCTCTCCGTCGCCAGCCCCGCAGCCTGCGGAATATTGATATAAGCCGTATTCCATCCGCGCATCTGCATGCGCAGGGAGGTATGCGCATCTTCGGTCACCGTCTCCGTCGCGATACCGCCGATTTCTTCGAGCGCCGAGCGGCGCAGCAGGGCGCAGGATCCGCAAAAGAACGTCGCATTCCAGAGATCGTTACCATCCTGAAGAACGCCGTAGAAGAGCTCTCCCTCGTTGGGAATCACCATGAACTGGTGCAGATTTCGTTCGAACGGATCCGGCGAGTAGAAAAAGTGCGGAGTCTGCAGCATGCCGAGCTTGGCGTCTTTCAAGAACCAGCCCAGCGTAATCTGCAGAAAGCTTCTCGTCGGCACGTGGTCGCAATCGAAGATCGCGACATAGGGCGAGGTCAGCAGGGTCAACGCGTGGTTGATGTTGCCGGCCTTCGCGTGCTTGTTGTCGTTGCGAGTGATGTAGCCAATCTCGGCCTCTTCGCAAAACTTGCGAAACTCTTCGCGCCGCCCGTCGTCGAGGATGTAAACGTGCAGTTTCTCTTGGGGATAGTCGATATTTCTGGCGGCAAAGGCCGTCGACCGGACCACGGCGAGCGGCTCGTTGTAGGTGGGGATCAGGAGATCCACATGAGGCCACTGTTCGAAATCCTTCGGCAGAGGAACGGGCGGCCGGCGAAGCGGCCGGAGCGTCTGGATGTATCCCAGAAAGAGCACGAGAAAGGCGTAAGCCTCAGCCGAAAGCAGCACCAGCATGAATCCGAGGTTGATCAGGCCGATGTGCATCACGCCTTGCGAGGCAATGGTTTCGGCAGTCGTCGAGATTCTCCACCACGCGTAGCGTCCTGTCGCGAGCATCGATGCAAACATCAAGGCGAGCGTCACGCCCTCAGAGCTCGAAGCCCGATGAATTCCATAGGCAAGCACGATCGTGAGGATGCCGAGCATCGCCTGCTCAGGCCAGCGAAAGTTGATGGTGACGCACTCGAATGCGAGAAAGAGAAGAACGCCGTAGACAACGATGCGGGCAACGCCGGCAGCCAGGGTGGCCCTGGTTCCCAAGGAATTCCAGTGCGCCAGAATTCTTTTCATCTCTCGACCCACCGCTGTGCGGCAACGGTTCTTGGCTGTGCCGGCAGAAGGTCGCTGATCCATGCGGCAAGGCTGGAGTAGTCGCTTGCAATCTCCGATGCCGGTGAATGATCGGCCACCGTCATCCTGCCGGCGATCGCCTCCTCGCACTCGTGGCCATCGCGGATCGCGATGGGAAGCAGACGCCCTCCGCACTGCCGCGATACCAGGTCGCGCATTTGCTGGTCTCTCGAGCTCTGCTCGTTCCAGGCGTTGAAGACGTAGTGTGGAACCGGCACGGTCAGACCTTGGGCCCGCATCGCGCTCACCATGGCCTCGATTCGCGGCACCGTGAGAATGGAATTTAAGTCGGTTCGTAAGGGGACCAACAGAGCGCCGCACCGGCTAAGAATCTGCGGCAATGCCGCCATGGACGCGGCGCCGAGATCGAAGATCGTCCGCTGCACAGCTCGCATCGCCGGATCCAAAGTCTCATCGAGCCAAGCGGTGGTGATGGCGTCGGTTTCTCCCAGCACTCGTACCGGAGGGTATTGTCCTTGCGGATCGGCAAAAATCCTAAATCCGGGCCGGAAATTGCTGGAGCCGAAGTAAAAGGGCAGCAATCCGCTTCCCGATGCGTCCATGAGCAGAACATGCTCTCCCCTGGAGCAGAGAATCCGTCCTAGATTGGCGCATATCGTGGTCTTCCCCACTCCTCCAGCGAGCGAATAAATCGCAATGGAGGCGGAATGGCTGTTCCCTGCCGGAGAGGGAGCCGGCTCCCAGAAGGAGGGAGAGAGAGCCGCTTCCGCGGCGATTGGTCTTGAAAGCGGCACCAAAGGCTGGGGCGCCGCCGCCGCGGAGGCGACACCACTGCCCGGCGATGGCGGGCTTTCCCCAGATCCTTGTTTCGAGCTAACGGGAGGAATTGGAGCGGACGCGTTTTCCGCACTGTCTCGTTGCGGGACAGCCGAAAGCAAATTTGCTTTCTCCATCTCCTGGGTCTCAGCTATGGGGCCGGCTTTGCGGTGCGGGGTCCGAGTTCTGGCAAAGTTACGGTAGGGACTATCCTCGACGTTCGCCCATGAATAAAGCCGGGCCACATCCTTCGCAAGTTCGTCTGTAGAAAGCACTTCGGCGTGACGGTTCGCGTCTCCCATCCGCTCATCCTCGACGTTGCCCAATTGCCTACCGCCTCGATCAAAGTCCAGCTATGGTGTTTTTCGGCCAGAGAGTCGTTTTCACGACTGTTTTCGTTACTAAAGGACTCCAGTTTCAACCACGATGCCCTCCACCGGCATATCACTTCCGTAACAGTGACAGTTCATAGGAGCTATTGACCAAACGTGTTTCCGCTGCATTAGGCAAACATGTACGGTGACGTATCGATGATTTTTGGAAAGGAGCGGGCGGCAGGATGGCGGCTTCGTCTGGGCGCAACGCTTCGCCGTGCCGGGCCAGGCAGACGGCCAGGTTAGCGGGCGGTGCGTTTGGCTTCGAGCAACGTAACTGCGAGTGCGGAAGCCTCGTTGATCAGAAATCCCATCTTCGGATGGGAGGGCGCAAAGTCCGGAGGAATCCCGTTGCGCTGCAGTTCCTCGGTAGTGGTGGGACCGATCGAAAGAATGACCGTTTTCGCAATCTCGTCGCGAAGAGCACCTGCGATGCCCATCTCTTCGGCAATCTGAAAGAGGTGGATGACCTGCACGGAAGTCAGAAAAACGACAACATCGAACTCCCCGGCGACGATGGACCGGATCGCGCGCTTCAGGGGCTCCACATCCTCGGGCAGCGCCCAGTGGTACACCGGGACGCGGGTCCACTGCGCTTTGCGTTCACTGAGAGCGGTGAGAAGGTCCGGATTGCTCGCGCCGTATTCCTGAACCGCGACCCGGACGCCCTGGAGCGAAGGGCCGAACGCATTGTCGAGCGCTCCGATCATCTCGCGCCACGTGCTGGGTTCGGGCGCGGCAACTGCGATAGGAATCCCCAGCTCCCGCAGGACGGCGCTGGGCTTGGGACCACGGGAAGCAACTTTGACCCGCCGCAGGGCTTCGAGAACCCGCTCTGGATCATAACGGGAAGCCGCGATCTCCAACAGCCGCCGCACGCCCACTCCGGTAAGAAAAATCACCAGATCAAATTCGCCCTGCAGCAGTCGGCCGGCAAAGTCGAGCGCCTCCTGATTGGATTCAATCGGGACCTCGCGCATCGCAGGCGCGACGGTAGGCTCTCCGCCGCAGGTGCGGATTAATTTTTCGATCTCCGCCGCGCGGCGGCTTTCGAGCGCCAGGACCCTCAGGCCTTGAAAATTCCCTCTCGTCAAAGTCAACTCTCTTTCGGAAACAGGCTAGGGCATTTTAGGAAAACTGTGACCTTTGTGCGATCCCAGAATGCGGATTTTCTTGAGGAAGAGTCCACTTCGAAGCCGGGACGGTTGGCCCGAATGAGCGCCGAGAAGTTCGTGGAGTCATTCGCGGCATGCGCGGCGGGATTGATGTAGGCCCGGCGCATCAATTCCGGCCATGGAAGATTGCCCGCTAATTCGCCGCGCCAGTATTCCAACTGGGGCAGCTTGCCGTTGAACAGGATGCGCCAGCTCCAGGGCTGACCCTTCATCGTGCTGAAGCTGTAAATCTCCGTGGTGCAATTGTGCGTGACTGCGTTGTACCACTCCGGCTTGTCGTGCAGGCCATTGGTAAAGCCGATGTAGTTGAGGAAGAGCGAGCGGGAGAAAGCCGGCGTCGACTTGGTGTGAAAAAGATAAAGGTTCTCACCGTGGCGGTAGTTGGTTCTCAAGCGCACCACATCCCGCTCATCGCTCACCACCGAAATCAACGTGTACTGGCGAAAGAATCCTCGCACCGAGGAGTAGGTCTGGCCCGGCCGCTTTCGCGTCTCGATCGAGAATGCAATATGCCGTCCATCTTCGAGATCGAAGCTTAGAATCGTATGCGCAATCCATGATGAACCCCAGTAGTCCACGAAGAGATCCACCCCTTGGATCTGATTCAGGTCGACGGAGACGGTCGGCCAAGCGCAGGTGTAGTCAAGCTCGGCGCGATAGTCGCAGCTTCGGAAGTTGTGGATGACAACCTGGCTGCCGTGGACCTCAGCCCAAGCCGTCCGCGAGACGTCGGCCTGCCACGGCCCGTCGTTCGAGGGCTTGAGTTGAAACCACCAGATCGAAACGCAGGCAAAGGTAACGAGACAGGCTCCAAGGCAGCGCCCAGGCCGCCGCAAAAGGAGAAATAGCGCTAAGGTTCCCAGGAGATAAACAGTCGCGGCCGGTAGACGCAGCTTCGCAGTGGGAAGATCGAAGAAGAGGGCCATCGCAGCCCAGGCGCTGAAAAGAGCGGCCACGAGATACACCAGCATGCCGCCTACGATCGAGAACAGGCGGCGCAGTCCGCTCCTGGATGGCAGAGCGATGGATTGGCCCGCGACCACGCTATCCTCCTCGGTGCGAGCAATGAGGAAGGCTCGCGCTCCCGATCATACGGCCTACACGTTCTTTCAGGCTTTTCGGCGGCGAAACAGGAGGATGATGAAACTTCGAAGGCAACCCGCGGGACTGGCAGCCTCGATTCTGGCTTTGGCTCTCTCCATCGGCGTTGCCGACGCCACTCTCCATGCCCAGGCTGTGCCCGGCAGGCCGGAGACCACACTCCCTGAGGCTGGGCCTGATGCTGCAGACGCGCGGGCGAACACAGCGTCAGGACGAGAGACCAAAGGCGGCACTCCAATTCGAATCGAGGGCATGCCGCCAGGCGGATCAAGCCTACCCGCGGCGGTTCCCGCCGGCCGGCCCGCAATCGCACTGGTACTCGAAGGAGGCGGCGCGCTGGGATTGGCGCACATCGGAGTTCTGAAGTGGTTTGAGGAAAACCACATTCCGGTGGATCGGATCGCCGGCACCAGCATGGGCGCCCTGGTCGGCGCGCTCTACGCGAGCGGCGACTCGCCCCAGCAGATCCAAAATCTCGCGCAAGAGTCGGAGTTTACCAAGGTCTTCACCTTTGAAGTTCCCTACACCGACCTCAGCTTCCGGCGCCGGCAGGACCGCCGCGATCTGCCGCAAGGCATCCATCTCGGCTTGAAGGGAGGATTGAGCTTCCGCAATGCGCTCCTGACCGACCGCGGCCTGGCTGCGTTTCTTCAGGAAAACTTTCCCGGATACAACAGCACCGGCCTCGACTTCAACCGGATGCCGATTCCCTTTCGCTGCGTCGCGGCCGATCTGACCGATTCCCAAGCTGTCGTCTTCGCCGGCGGACCCATCGATACTGCCGTGCGTGCTTCGATCGCGATCCCGGGAATCTTTCCTCCTCTCGCCTATCATGCCCACGCTCTGGTAGACGGCTCGATCGTGGATAACCTGCCGACCGACATCGCGAAGGACGAGCTTGACGCGCAAATCGTGATCGCCGTGCATCTGAAAAGCGCCCCGTTCACTTCTTCGGACGTGAACTCGATCATCGGCGTTTTCACGCGGGCATACTCGGTGGGCACGTCACGCAACGTAAGCCAGAGCGAGAAATCAGCGACGGTCCTGATCAGCGCCGCGACGGAAAAGTTTTCCGTAACCGACTACGGCAAAGCGAACCAATTGGTCGATGCCGGTTACGCAGCAGCCGAAGCCAGCCGGAACGAGCTGCTGAAATACAGGCTGAACGACGCCGATTGGGCAGCCTATCTTGCGGCCCGCGAAGCCCGCCGGGCTCCGCATCCGGGGCGATTTGAGATGCTGCGCATCGAAGGAGGCTCTCCCGCAGCTCAGGCCGCCGTGCGTCACGATCTTGCGCCGCTCAAAAAGCAGCCCATCGATCAAGAAAAAGTTTTCGATGCACTCAGCCAAGTCGAAGCGAGCGGCAGTTATGAAGCCGGCTTTGCGACTTTCCCGCAGCAGGCTGCAAGCGTCGACAATACCTCTGCCGCGCCGGACACGGGGGTTCTTGTGCACCTGGTCCCCGTCCGAAACGGACCTCCTTTTCTCATCGTCGGCGCGGATATTTCCGCGGAAAACTCCAATGTCACTCGCGGTACAGCCGACTTCCGCCTCGTCGATCAGGATTTGGGCGGCTTTGGATCGGAGTTCCGGGGCGATCTACGGTTGGGGTTTCTCACCCAGGCAGACGGCGAGTACTACCGCCTGCTCAGCCATAAAGGATTCTTCCTGCAACCCCGGGTCGACCTGTTGCGCGAGCCGATGTATCTCTGGACAAACCAGGTCCGTTCGTCGGAATGGTTCGAGCAGGAGGCCGGCGGCGGCATCGACGTTGGCCGCACATTCAGCCGGAATGCGCAATTCACCGCGGAGTGGCAGGAAGAGATTGTGCGCTGGCATCAGGTGCTAGGACCCGATTCTCAACCCGACCTCTCCGGCGGAGCGCAAACTGCACGCCTGCATTGGGTCTATGACAACCGGGCATCGGAGACCGTTTCCCCGGGCGGGATCTATCTGGATCTTTCCGCGGGAGCGCTCTTTCACGCGCTCGCCAGCCAGAACGCACCGCTGGTGCAGCTCGCGCTTGCCAAGACCGGGACGCTCGGCCAAAAGAATATTTTGGCCGTTGCGGCGGAAGGCAATAGTTATCTGCGGCGGAATGTAGCCCAGCCTCTGCGCTTTACGCTCGGCGGCCCGCTCCACCTGTCAGCCTCGTCGGTCGACGAGTATCGCGGCACCGACGACTATTTTGCCCGCGGAGAATATTTGCGCCAGCTGGCCTCGCTTCCCTCCGGCCTCGGCCAGGGACTGTACCTGATGGCGGGATATGAAGCGGGCGAAGTCTGGTCTCCGGAGAATGCGGCGTTTCTGCGCGAGGATGGCTCAGCTGGACTGGTGGCGGCGACGCCGGTCGGCGTGATTACCTTTGGCGGAAGCGTGGGCGATGCCGGGCGGCGGAAGATCTTCTTCACGCTCGGACGCTACTTCTGAAACCTCGCACCATTGGGCAAAGAATGGCGAATTGAGGAAAAGCTCATGTTTCGGGTGCAGGCGAGAATCCGATAGATTCTAGTTATTACCCAATCTGTAACAAATTGCAGATTTCCGCGGAAAAACGAAAAAAGCGATGGCGCCTGCGTTGGCAAAGTTTGCCAATTTTTGCCAAAGGCCAATTCTATGCAGCAGAGATCTGCCTCTGCGCTCGCTCGCTGACTCGCTTTTCTCAGTCGTTCTTCCCGGCAATCGGATAGCCCTGCCACACGTACTCGAGGGCTTCAGGCAGAGTCTGCCGTTTGACCGCGCCGTCCACGTGCCCGGCATTTTGGGCGAAGACAAACTGGTAGTGATAGCCCTTGGCCGCCAGCGCCTTGGCCATCTCCTCATTCGCGAGAACCCAATCGTGCATTCCATCGCGCATGGCATTGGGGTTGAGTAGATCTCTGTCTCCCGCTTCCATCCAGATGCGGATCGGCTTCACCGGAGAATTCGGGATGATCGTCCGGTGGAAATCCCAGGCGCCACCCGGAATTTGAGGATTGTAGGGCCACTGCTGATTCACATAGGTGCCGGAATAGGTCAGCACGCGATGATAGAGCTCGGGGTGGTACCAGGCCATGATCAAGGCGCAGGAGCCGCCGGAGCTGCCGCCCATCGTGGCTCGTCCATCAGGATCGTGCGTCAGTTTGACGTTGTACTTCGACTCCACCAGGGGCAGGACTTCCTGCTCGACGAACTCGGCATAGCGTCCGGACATGGTGTCGTATTCTAGGCCGCGCTCGCTGCCTTGGGCATCCCCGCCGCCGCTTGAGATCGAGATGGCGATCATGACTGGAACTTTGTGTTCCGCGATCAAGCCATCCAAGGCACGGAAGAGGTCGCGATCGGGTCCATCGGCTCCGACGATGAAAGGAGCAACGGCGCCGGGCACATACTGCTGAGGGACATACACAGTGACCCGGCGGGTGTAGGGCCCGGGATGGCTGGTCGGCACATCCAGTTTTGCAGGATTGGCGGGATCGGGCGTGCCGAAGGTATTCCGGTCACGCACGATGCCGGGATAGATCTTGCTATCCGAGGACTCCATGGTGAACTCGTAGACCGCTCCTTGGGGTACGCCGGTTTGCGCAGACATTTCCGGAGCCCTCGGATGGGTGGGACCAAGAATGAAATTTCCATCGGCGTCCGGAGAAGGAATCTGCCCATCCGGCAATTCCTTCGCGGTCACGAAACCAGGAGTGTGCGGGTCGCGGGTAGGCGGGGGCGGCTGGCGCGGTGGGGCAGCCGGAGCATTCAGAGGTGGATCGGAAGCAGCCGGGGCCGCAGGGGTTTGCGGGGCAGCCGGCGCCGGCGCTTGGGCCGGCGACTGGGCGACGGCGGCTGCGAATCCCAGCAACACTGCGGCAGCCGTCCGGCGGCGGGCGGCAAACTTCTTCCTTGCTTCTTGCGCGGCTTCTTCCATCTCCGGAGGTTCCTCTTTGCCTTGAAAGAGACTTTGGCTTCGGAGGCCAATTCTAGTCAATCAAGGCAATTGCGCAACATCAGGGCATGCGCGAACGGGTTAACCCGGGATTTCGTCGGCCGAAGGCCCGTAGCACCCAGGGATCCGAATGTTATTCAACCGCAGATAGACGCCGAGCTGGGCCCGATGGTGAATCATGTGATTGAATACCCATTTGCGTAAAACTTCTTCGCGTGGAGCATCAACCACCGTCTGACCCTGCCACTCCATCTTCCAAGGAGCAAGCATGGCCTCATCGCTGGTCTTGGCCAGCACTGACTGCGCGGCGGCCAGATCCTTGTCGAACTTCGCCAACATATCTGCGCGGGTCTTGCCTTTCCACTCGACGTAGGCTTTCTGCCCATCTTCCGCGGTCATCGCAAAGCGGTCCCGATCCAGAGCGCAAAGAGCCCAATTGGGGAAATCGGCCAGATGCCAGGCCAGGCGGCCCAGCTCCGTCGATTTCTCGTGCGGCTTCCAACCGAGCTTTTCGTCCGGGACAAGGTCTAGGAATTTCCTGGTGTTGGCGAACTCCTCATCAGATTCTTTGCTAAATTTTTTGGCGATCGACATTGCATCTCTCCTTGAGAAGAATGGTTCCGGAAATTGACATAGACAAGCACGAGGCGAAGGTCAAGAAAGCCGGGCGGCCGGATCGACGGCAAGCCAGGCCAAGCCCCCCAATGCTGCGAGGATACCGCCGGTCAGGAAAGAGGCTTCCCAACCGAAGTGCGCGGCGATTATCGGCGTGAGCAACGCGGTGACGGCTGCGCCGATCTGTCCGCCCATGTTCATCGTTCCCGAAACTACGCCGGAGTACTCTCCTCCAATATCGGCGGTCATCGACCAGAAGCAGTTCTGCGACACATACAAAGCGCCGGCCCCGCAGGCCAGAATCAGACTGGCGGTGATGGCCTCGTGAACGCGCGAGCCCAAGACCAGAAGAACCGCTGTGAAAACCAGCGCAACCATCGAGAGCCAGCACCGCCCGAGCCGCGGCCCACGGACACGTGCGAGCCAGTCGCTGGCCACTCCGCCCAGCAAACACCCTATGGTCATTGCGACAAAAGGCAGCATCGAGTAGATCGCGCTGGACTTCAGATTCAATCCGCGCACCTGCACCAGGTAGATATAGAACCAACTGAAGAAAATCCAAGCCACATAGCAGAAGGCGAAATAGCTCCCGGTGAGCGCGAGGACTTCTTTGCTGGCCAATATCTTGGCCCATGGAGTAGCAGGCTTGCGCGACGGGAAGGGTGGTGGAGAGATGGCAGCCTGGCCGGCGGTCACGGCGTCACCGCGTCCGCGCACGATGCGCTCGAGCTCCGCGGCGGTGATCGCCGGATGCTCCTCCGGCCTGTCGCGGGCCACAAGGTACCAGAACAAGCCCACCGCGACCCCGACGACCGCGCTAAACCAAAAGGAGGCGCGCCATCCGTAGTGCAGCACAATCGCCGTCACCAGAGGCGGGGTCACTCCTGAACCGAAGCCGACTCCAGCAAAGATCAGGCCGTTCGCTTTGCCCCGCTCATTCAGCGGCACCCATCGCTCGATGAAGCTGTTCGTGGCCGGATACATCGTCGCTTCTCCGGCCCCGAGAAGGAAGCGCACGATCATCATGATCCACAACGCGCCGCGCACCTGCGCGGGAACCAGAGCGGTCAGCGCTGTAAACACTCCCCACCAGACGACTCCCAAGGTCAGCACGCGCCGGGGGCCGAGACGCTGGGCAAGCGCTCCGCCGGGAACCTGAAATACGGCATAGCCAACCAAGAACGCGCTGAAGATCCATCCCAAATGGATATTGTCGAGGCCGAATTCGCGCGCGATCTGGACACCGGCGATCGAAATATTGGTGCGGTCGAGAAAGGCCACCGCGCTCAACACAAAGAGCCAGAACACCAGAAGAAAACGGAGCGGCAAAAACGGAGCGCCAGCCCGCTTCAACGATCCCTCGCCTAGCGGCTTCGCGCGCTCATCGTGGTCGGTTAACATGCCAGCCTCCGGTGACGACTTCGATTCTTGCGCCCCACGGCATCAACTTGCCGAACTGGAACCCGCAACGATCATAATGACATCGAGAAAGCGGGGTCCATGAACCCCCTTGATGCGCGTCATTTCGATGTCCGCTGTGGCCGACGGTCCCGAGATGAAGGTCGTCGCCAGGCGATTGGCAGGAGCAAGGACCGCAAAGGCCTCAGGGACCGTCTCCACCACCTGCGCGGCCTCGACGACACAGAGATGGTAGTCAGGAACGAGCGAGAGCTTGCGCGCACCCTGCGCCGGAGCAGTCTGCAGCACGAGCGTTCCGGTAGCGGCGATCGCCACCGTGCAGGCGGAGAGCAGCCCGTCGAGGCGATCCAGCTGCGGCGCGGAAAGGCCGTCGGCTTCCACAAAGGAGAAACCTTCAGGAAGCCATGCCGCAGGGAAACCTGCGGGAATGGCCATGCGCGACTTGCCGCGTCCGGCAAGAACCTTCGCAATCTCTTCCGGAAGCGCGTGGCTGGTCGAGCGGTAGACGCTGGCGTCATACTCGCGCAACCGGTGCTCCATCATCTCCAGGCGCTCGGCGAGGGTAAGAACGCCGGCGCGGAGATAATCGCGGGGAATGCTGTCGTACTCTGCGGCGAGATCGCCCGGAGAGACGGGGGCCTTGTTGACGCCCGAGATCTTGCGGAGGATCAATGCGCGCGTCTCCCCGATATCGAGCGGCTTCGAAGGAGCTGTCACATTCCGCCTCCGTTTTTCCTGACCGGCCGTTTTGCCCACCATTCGCGGAAGGATTCCTCCGGCAGCGGCGCCAGATCGCGAGTCTTGGTCCATCCGCTCAACAAAAACGGCAGTCTCTCGATAAACCCGCTCTTGGCCACAAAGGGCTTTTGCGCCAGGCGGCCGAGGCGTTGGGCGGCATGCAAGCGGCCACCATCTTCGAGGACCGCGGCCGCCATCTGCATGCCGAGATTCCAAATGCCGAGCTTGCCGGCAAGCGTGCTCTGCTCCTCGCGGACAACTTTGCCCCGCAGATGGATCAGCACTTCGGGAATGTCGATCTTGACCGGGCAGACCTCGTAGCAAGCGCCGCACAACGACGAGGCGTAGGGCAGCGACGCCTCCTCTCGCAGCGGCCGTAGCTGCGGCGTGAGAATCGCCCCGATGGGGCCGGCATAGACGGAACCATAGGCGTGGCCGCCGGTCTGCCGATAGACGGGGCAGGCATTTTGACAGGCGGCGCAGCGAATGCACTTGAGGGTCTGCCGCGCCTCGTCATCGTGGAGAATGCCGCTTCTGCCGTTGTCGAGCAGGATGACGTGAAACTCTTGCGGCCCGTCGCCGGGGTGCACTCCCGTCCACACCGAGTTGTAGGGGTTCATGCGCTCGCCGGTGGCCGAGCGCGGCAGGGTCTGCAAGAGGACTTCGAGATCCTGAAAGCGCGGAATCACCTTCTCGATTCCGGCGATGGCGATCAGCACCTTGGGCAGGGTCAGGCACATCCGGCCATTCCCTTCCGACTCGACGATGCAGACGCCTCCGGTCTCGGCGATCAGGAAGTTTGCGCCGCTGATCGCGACCGGCACGCGCAAGAAGCGCTCTCGCAGATAACTGCGCGCCGCCGCGGTCAGATCCTCGGGCCGGTGCCCCAGATCCTCGAGGCCCATCTCGCGGCGGAAGATCTCGCGCACCTGTTGGCGGTTCTTGTGCAGCGCGGGCACCACGATATGCGAGGGCTTCTCTTTGCCCAGTTGCAGAATCAGCTCCGCCAGGTCGGTTTCGTAGGCGCGAATTCCAACCTCGGCCAAAGCACGGTTCAGGCCGATTTCCTCGCTGGTCATCGACTTGATCTTCAGCACTTCATCGGCGGAGTGCGCCTGGACGAGACCGATGGCGATCCGGTTGGCCTCATCTGCGTCGGCGGCCCAATGCACCTTGCCGCCGGCGCGAGTCAGCGCCTCTTCAAACTGCACCAGATAGGTGTCGAGGTGGCGGAGGACATGCTCGCGGATGCGGCTGCCCGATTCGCGCAATTGCTGCCAATCCGGGAGCTCGCCTGTCACACTCGCCCGCTTGCCGGAGATCACGTCCGTGGCATGCTTGACGTTCTTTCGTAGCTGCGAATCCTCAAGAAGGACTTTGGCGGCAGTGGGAAAATCGGGATGGCGGTTGGAGGAAGAAAGATCGCTCATAGCGAGGTTCAGCTCGCCTCCGAAGCCAGAATCTCCGCCAGATGCGCCGTGCGGGTAAAAGTCCGCTGGCGATGCAGAGATCCATAGAGGTGCATCAGGCAGGAGTTGTCGACCGCGGTACAAACCTCGGCGCCGGTATTCAAGACGCTGACCGCTTTCTCCGCCAGCATGGCGGAGGAGACATCGGCATTCTTGATGGCAAAGGTTCCGCCGAAGCCGCAGCACTGGTCGAGCCCCTGCAGGTCGACGAGCTCGATTCCTCGAACCTGACGGAGCAATCGAAATGGAATGTCGCCGAGCTGCAGGCTGCGCAGCGAATGGCAACTGGCGTGGTAGGTCACGCGATGCGGGTAGGTGGCTCCCACATCCTCGACGCCCAATTTCTTCACCAGAAATTCGGAGAACTCGAAGACTCTGGGCGTGAGCGCCTCAACCTCGGCAAGAAAGCCTTGGTCGCCGGTCTCGCGCGCCGCCTTGACGTAGTGATCGCGAATCATTGCCACGCAAGAGGAGGACGGTACGCAAACGGCCTCGACGTCGCGGAAGAGATCCACAAAGTGTCGGATCAGGGGGACGGCTTCCCGCAGGTAGCCGGTGTTCCAGTGCATCTGGCCGCAGCAGGTCTGGGCGGGAAGGAACTCGACTTGATGCCCGAGCTTCTCGAGCACGCGCACGACAGCCTTGCCGGTCTGGGGAAAGAGCGTGTCGTTGTAACAGGTGATGAAAAGCGAGACACGCACCGGCCCTACTCCTCTCGATCGGAAAGCCTCAAAACAGGCTAAGCTATTTTTTCTTTTGGTGTAAGGGGCACGCTGCCGGCGTGGACAGAGTGCCGGGCCAGCCCAGGCTTCTCACAGAGTGCAGCCAAAACTGTTATCCCGAGCGCAGCATGACAATTTTTGTCATGCGAAGTCGAGGGATCTGCTTTTGGGCTAGCTGAGCAAAGCAGCCGGACAAGCAAACAAAAGCAGATCTCTCCGCTGAGGCGGCGCATTCACGCCGCCTCCGGTCGAGATGACAGAGGTTGCAGGGGACAGATTGAGTTCAGAAAGGGATTTCTTCGACCGCCTTTCCCCAGTCCGCGCTTAGATCAACCCATCTTGAATTTTCTTCCTGAATGAGCGCCACCTTCTTGGTTCGTGACCATCCCTTGAGCTGTTTCTCA
>DATAWF010000042.1:0-16002 GCA_036267335.1 Acidobacteriaceae bacterium | reverse complement strand
CTTCCGTCGGGACCTGTTAGATCGAACGCCGCGGGATACTAAAAGTTGTGGCGTGGAGGGTCTATTTTGGACGCTTGACGTGGTGCCTGCCGCCGCATCCAGCCGAACTTTACCGGCAGGGCTCAAAAATTAGCTGGCGTGTACACATTTGTGTATTATAGAATCAAGCGGTGTGATGTGTGGAACTAATTCGAGTGGGACAAAGAGAAAGCCACAGCCAACCTTGCCAAACATAGCGTCTCGTTTCTGACCGCTGCCGAAATCTTTTCCAATGAGATTCTGGAGCGGATCGACGATCGGGAAGACTACGGGGAGATTCGCCTGATCGCGCTTGGTAGGGTCGATACAGAGGTATATCGGGTGGTGTTCACTTGGCGGGGCAAAAACCTCATCCGCATCATCAGTGCACAGAAAGCGAGCAGAGATGAAAGAGAAATCTACCATCGTGCGACATGCTCGCAGCCAGATCAAAGCCATGCGCGAACGGGGCGAGGACAAAACCAGCCCAGACGCGCCCGAAGCCGAGTCTCTCGGTGCGGAGTTCTGGAGCAGTGCCCGCGTCGTCATGCCTGCCGGTAAGACTTCCGTCCATCTGCGCCTCGACAGCGATGTGGTGGAGTGGTTCAAAGCCCATGGAAAAGGCCACCTTACCCGCATGAACGCCGTTCTCAAGGCATACGTTGCGGCTCACAAACACTGAGCGCAAGGCAGCCCAACGAGACGATCGTACGTATTTTTCTTAAAAACCTGCTGGTCCAGCCGCCAGTGACGCTGCGCCGCTCGACGTTCTCGTTATCGACTCCGCTCAGAAGCCAACTTCCAACTAATCGAACTGGAGTGTCTTTAATAGCTAATTTGCTTTTTTTATCGTTCCCATAGGGAACCTGCTATTGTGGCTCTCTTCCGGCGTTCGCTCGCAGAGCATTCTCTCCAGAGCGGAGATGAAAGCTAACTGCTGCGACAACTGATTACTGACTACTGACAACTTTTTCCGTCATCTCGGCCGGAGGCGGGGCGCAGAGCATTTCTCCGGATGGTGTGGGAGCGGAGAACAGAACCCAACGCAGCCATGACCCTTTCATCGTGTCAGGAGAAATGCGCCAAACGCGCCGCCGTTAGAGCGTTTTCACTTGAAGTGTTTACAAAAACAATGCCTCGTACGTGGCCGTTTCATCGAAAAACGGCCACTCCTAACCACTCTCCCCATGTCAGAGGAAAAGTGAAAACGCTCTAGTGGAAAGATTTGCAGTGGCTACGAATGAGCCAGCTCGCTCAGTATTTCGCCAGCTCGGCAATCGCCCGGAAGACATGCTCCGGCTGAGGCAGAATCTCGTCCTCGAGCACCGGCTGATAGGCGACAAAGGTGTCCATCGCACCCACGCGCTTCACCGGGGCGTCCAGATCGTCGAAAAGCTCGTCCGCGATCCGCGCTGCAATCTCCGCGCCGTATCCCCAGCTCAGCATGTCCTCGTGCGCGACAATGACCCGGCTGGTTTTCCGTACCGACTCCGCGACCGCTTCCCAATCGTAGGGATTGAGCGTCCGCAGGTCGATCAGCTCGACCTCCAGGCCTAACTCGACTTTGGCCCGCTCCGCCGCACGGAGGGCGCGTGGCACCAGAGCCCCATACGTCACGATGGTAAGGTCGCGGCCGGCGCGCACCGTCTTCGCCTTGCCGAAGGGGATCGAAAACTCCGGTCCAGGATAAAAAGCTCGGCCATACGACTCGCGATAAAGCCGCTTGTGTTCGAGAAAGAGGACAGGATCGTCGCAGCGGATCGCCGTACGCAGAAGGCCGTTCGCGTCCAGAGCATTCGACGGAAAGACCACGCGGATTCCGGGAGTGTGCGTGAAGAGGCTTTCCCCGCTCTGCGAGTGATAGAGCGATCCCCCGGCCAGGTAGCCGCCGATGGCCGCGCGGATGACAAACGGCGCCGAGAAAGCTCCATTCGAGCGCCAGCGCAGCACGCTTAGCTCATTGCGCATCTGGTGCATCGCCGGCCAGATGTAGTCGAAGAACTGGATCTCGACCACCGGCTTGAGACCGCGGACCGCCATACCCAGCGCGCGGCCGACGATGTTGGCCTCCGCGAGAGGCGAGTTGAAGACCCGCTCCGATCCGAATTCCGACTGCAGGCCCAAGGTCAGCTTGAAGACGCCTCCCTTGCCTTTGGCGCCCGATTCGAGGCTGTCGGGCCGGCTGCAGTCGGCCACATCCTCCCCGAAAATAACAATGCGGGGATCGCGGCGCATCTCGTCGCGGAGGCAGGCATTGACGAGGTCCGCCATCGTCCGTTCCGAGCCTTCGCTGGCATCGGGGGATGGAATCGCAGGCTGCGAGAATGCCTCTCCCGCGGGATTCAAATTCTCCGAATAGACATGCAGCGGAATGGAGCTTACCGCCGGGGGAGCCGCGCGAAGAGCCTTCTCCGCCGCCAGCCGGACCTCCTCGTCCACTTCGGATTCCAGCCGATTGATCTGCTCGGTGTCGAGAATGCCGTCCCGCAGCAGCCGCAATTGCAGCTTGGTCAAAGGATCGCGGTGCGCGTCGGCCTCGCGCTCGCTCTTCGAACGGTAGACCCGGTCGTCATCTGAAAGAGAATGCGAATAAAGGCGCACGACGTGACCGTGTACGAAGGCCGGTCCCCGGCCCGAGCGGCAATGCTCAACCGCCCGCTCCATCGCGGCGAAGCTCTCGACCGGATCCGTGCCGTCCACCTCGGCGAAAAAGAAATTGGGAAAATTCGCCACCAGGGTGGAGATGTTGCCTCCCGGCGTGTTCACCTCGACTGGCGTTGAGATGGCATAGTCGTTGTCCTCGATCACAAAGAGCACCGGAAGCTGCTGGCTGGAGGCCGAATTCATCGCCTCCCAAAACTCGCCCTCGCTCGTCGCTCCCTCGCCCAACGAAACATAGGAGACTTCGTCCCCGTGAAAGCGCACATTCTTGAACTGGCGATAATCGCCCTCGTGGCTTGCCGCCGCCTCCGGATGACGGGAAAAATACCTGCCCGCCTCCGCGCAGCCAACCGCGTGAAGGCACTGTGTCGTGACCGCCGAAGAAGGGCTCACGATGTTCAGCCGGGTGTCGGTCCAATGCGAGGGCATTTGGCGCCCCCCGCTAGCCGGATCGGCGGCCGCTCCCACCGCCTGCAGAAACTGGTCCTCCGCCGTGCTGCCCAGCGTAAGGACGAGCGCCCGGTCGCGGTAGTACGGGAAAAACCAGTCGTAGCCTGGGCGAAGGGCCATCCCCGCCGCCACCAGCAAAGCTTCGTGCCCCGCGCAGGAAATCTGAAAGAAGATCTTCTGCTGGCGCTTGAGCATGATCTCCCGGTCGTCGATCTGCCGCGACAGGTACATCAGCCGGTAAATCTCGCGAAGTCTCTTCGGCTCCAGACCGGAATACTCCTGCACCTGGGCCCGGTTTTGGCTTGTTGTTACCGTCTTGGCCATAGCGCTCGCTGGCCGGAAAGCGCTCTGGCTCCCCGGAACCACAGCAGATTGTACCTCTTCAATCTCTACTTTGGCGCAGTTTGCGGGCGAATGGATAGCCGGGGATTCGGGGGAAATCCCGGTCGAAGACCGCCGGCCGCGGCGGCGGTCAAAGCTTCCACCGTCCCAGAAGAACGCGCCGAAAAACACCGCTCCGGATATGCAACAATGAAAACCGGGTTTGGAATCCGTGGTTCTTTCCGAGAACCCCGCTTGTCGCCGCCTTCTTCCGCGGGAATTCTCAAGACACTCGATGGCAAACGAGGTGGGCGTCCCCCGAAGGGGAAGGCCAAGTACCTGCGGCGGCAACGTTGACCGTAGTTTTCCCATCATGTTTTAATCAGCGCGGTTTGTAGCGGGCTCGCTCCTCGCAACAGGATGTTATGGCGAAGCCCGCCGATCCAGCGCCCGCCCCACGAGCGGCGGGCACTGGAATTTTTGGGGGACATTGAATGCACTTGCAATCCTTCGTAGCCGCTGTCGATGGGCAGGGCTCGAGCCCCGCCGGACTTTTGGACGGCGGGCACTTTCTCTGGATCGCTCTGATCGTCGGTGTGATAGGCCTCGTGTTTGCGCTGCTAATGGCGAGATCCGTGCTGCGAAGCGACACGGGCACGGCGGAAATGCGCCTGATTTCCAATGCAATCCGCGAGGGCGCCGAGGCGTTCATGTCGCGGCAATACGCGGCGATCGCCGTTATCGCGGTGGTGCTGGCCATCGCTCTCTTTCTCGGCTATCGCGTCTCCCCCTTTACCGCCCCCATGGCCGGCAAGGTAGTCATTAGCTTCCTGATCGGGGCCTGCTGTTCCGGCATCGCGGGATACACAGGCATGTGGGTTTCGATTCGCACCAACATTCGCGTGGCCAGCGCTGCGCGATCGAGCCTCGGCAAGGCCCTGCAAATCGCTCTGCGCGGCGGCGCGGTCACCGGCCTGGTCGTCATTGCTCTCTCTCTCCTGGGTGTCGGCGCGCTCTTCTATTTTTTCGGCGGCTTGCAAGATCCTGCCCACGTTCCCTACCAACTCGTCGGCTTCGGCTTCGGCGCCTCGCTCGTAGCCCTCTTCGCCCAGTTGGGCGGCGGCATTTACACCAAGGCTGCCGACGTAGGCGCTGATCTTGTCGGCAAGGTGGAAGCCGGCATTCCCGAAGACGACGCGCGCAATCCCGCGGTCATTGCCGACCTGGTCGGCGACAACGTCGGCGACTGCGCCGGCCGCGGAGCCGATATCTTCGAGTCGACGGCCGCTGAGAACGTAGGCGCCATGATTCTAGGGACAGCGCTCTATCCCATCTTCGGCGTCAAGGGCATCCTCTTCCCGCTCGTGATTCAGGCCATCAATCTCATCGCCAGCGTCGTCGGCGTCACCGTGGTCCACAGCCGCGAGGGAGCCAACCCCATGGATGCGCTCAACCGCGGCTACTACGTCACCACCCTGCTCGCTCTCGCCGGCTTTGCCGCGGCGGTGTACTACATGCTGCAAGGGCGCTGGTGGCTTCTGGCCTGCGGCGGCGTCGGCATCCTGATGTCGTTCCTTTTTGTGCGCATCACGGAGTACTACACCGAGATCCGCTACTGGCCGGTCCAGTCGATCGCCCGGGCCTCACTCACCGGCCCGGCTACGAACATCATCAGCGGCCTGGCCGTGGGCATGGAAACCCCCGCTCTGCCGGTCGTCGTGATCGGCGCCGCCCTTCTGCTCAGCTACTATTTCGGCGTGCGCGGGCTCTCCGATGCCCTCGTGCCTGCCTACTCCAAGGGTATTTACGGCACCGCGATTGCCACCATGGGAATGCTCTCCTCGGCCGCGTACATTCTGGCGATGGATACCTTTGGCCCGATCACCGACAACGCCGGCGGGATCGTGGAAATGTCCGATCAGCCGGACGAGGTCCGCAAACGGACCGATCTGCTCGATGCCGCGGGAAATACCACCAAGGCGCTCACCAAGGGCTATGCCATCGGCTCTGCCGCCCTGGCCGCCTTCCTGCTCTTCTCGGCTTATCTCGAAACCGTGCACGACATCGTTGCCAAGCGCTTTGCCGACGCCGGCCAGACGCTTCCCTTCCACTGGGCTTTCAACAATATCAACCTGGCAAGTGTTCCCGTCTTCGTCGGCGCCCTGCTCGGCGGCATGTTGACCTATCTGTTCTCGTCGCTCGCCATCCGCGCCGTAGGCCGCGCGGCCCAGTACATCATTCAAGACGTGCGGGCACAGTTCCGCGAAAACCCGGGCATCATCCAGGGCACATCGAAGCCGGACTACGGACGCTGCGTTCGCATCGTCACCGGAGCGGCGCTCAAGGAAATGATTTTGCCTGGCGCCTTGGTGGTCTTGATGCCCTTGGCTGTGGGGCTGATCTTCAAGAATCTCAGTTCAACCTTCCACATTCCCACCGTCGGGGAGATCCCACCCATGCTCAACGGTCATGCCGTGAACCTCGCTGGCGCCGAAGCCGTCGCCGGACTGCTCATGGTCGGAACCATCAGCGGAATCCTGCTCGCGATGCTGATGAACAATGGCGGCGGCGCATGGGACAACGCCAAAAAGCACATTGAGAGCGGCGCGCACGGCGGCAAGGGCTCCGATTCACACAAAGCCGCCATTGTCGGCGACACCGTCGGCGATCCGTTCAAAGACACCGCCGGCCCCTCGCTTCACGTCCTCATCAAGCTGCTGGCCACCGTAACCCTAGTGCTCGCTCCGCTATTTCTCTAACTCATTCTCGTTGTGCTCTTCGATAGCAAACGCGGAAAATCGGCCATTGACGTTGGCGCAGCGCTCGCTTACCTGCAATCCCTGATCGAACTCATCGGCCAAGAGGAGTACGGCCTGTTCGAGGCTGAAGCCCGGCAGCGTCTACGCGGACGAGACGAGGATGACTGGCCAGTCTTGGCTGCTGCTCTGTCCTTATCCTGTGTGATCTGGACGGAGGACACAGACTTCTTCGGAACCGGGGTTGCTGTTTGGACCTCAGATCGGGTTGAAATCTTCTTGAGGGAGCAGTCCAAGTCGCGCGGCGACTAGGCTCCGCGCCTACTCCCCTTTCATCTTGTCGCGGATGCTTTTGGCTAGCTTGTCGATCTCATCCGTCTTCTTGATGACGTCAATCGAGAGCACGTTCTTGTTGGTCTTGGCCACGGCATCCCTGAGCTCGGAAGCCAGTTGGTAGAGCTTTTGGGTATCGGCTACGAGCTGCTGCTGGCGCTCCGCATTGCGCGCCATCGCCTGGCGCTGGGCCATCTCGATGGCCATGGGATCGTCGGAATCTTCCGTGCTGTCGTCATCGGCTCCCCCTCCCACTCCCGCCGGTGGTGTCGTGGTCTGCGACGGCGGATTGCGGAGAACCGGCGGCTCGGAACCTGAATTTTGCGAGGGGGCGCCGGATTGGGCGATCAACACCAGCCCGGCCGTGAGCACAGAAGCGGCCCCTAGGCTCGTCAGCCACCATGCGCCGCGCCGGTTCCGTTTCTGGGCTTTCATTGCCGCCGACTTAAAACGCATCTCATTTTACACTCAGTTGGAGGAGCTGAACTTTGGTCGCCGCCGCACCCTTACCGCCCCATAGGTTCATCGCTGACCTGCGCCACGAGTGGTACTTCGACTTCATGGATTTTCTCCATGTCGGTCTCCCCAAGCTGGTCTTCATCGCGGTCGTCGCCTGCGTCCTGATTCTGCTGGTCAACGCGGTCACCGGGCGAATCATCGCGGTCGCGGAGCGGCACCGGACTACCTTTGCCGGAGCCCGGGTGAGTCAGGTCCGCACTCTCACCTCTGTCATCCGCGCCACCGGCATCAGCATTGTCGTTCTCCTCGCCGTGCTTCAGATCATGGAGAACGTCCTCAACTTTAACCTCGGGCCTTTGCTCGCTAGTGCCGGCGTGGCCGGCATCGCCCTCGGACTCGCCGCGCAGACCATCGTGAAAGACCTTTTGAATGGCATCCTGATTCTCCTTGAAGATCAGTACACGACAGGCGACGTCGTCACGCTCGCCGGGCTCACCGGAACCGTCGAATCGATGACCCTTCGCCGAACCAGCCTTCGCGGATTTGACGGCACCCTCTACACCATTCCCAACAGCCAGATCACCAACGTCGCCAACCAAAGCCGGGGCTTTTCCGTCGCGACCGTCAACATCTCGGTCGACTTCTCCGCGAATCCCAATGAAGTCATCCCGTTGCTGCGCAAGATTGCGAACGAGGTGCGCAACGAGCCCGCCTACAAGAACATTTTTCTAGAAGACCCGTCCGTTCCGGGCGTGGATTCCATCAAGGGCTCAGAAGTGATCTACCCCATTTCGGTAAAGACCGTGGCCCGGCAACAGTTTGACGCCGTTCGCGAGATTCAACGGCGTGTGCGCCTCGCGCTCGAAGAACACAATATGTTGCCGGGCAGCCCATACCGCGTGGCCGGCCATCCCGTTGCGCCCTCTACCGTTGCCGGGCAGGAAGCGCCCGCCGCCGCTCCCGATCCCACCGCGGCAAAACCGAACGAGACGAACCCCTTCACCGGTTCTTGAGAACACGCGGCGGAAGAGCTCTTCGAGCAACCAATTTCCGCCGCCGCCCTTCGGAATTGGTGTCGGATAGGCGGCCGAGTGCAAAGATTCCACAGACAGCGACGGATGCCATTCATCGTCGCAGCGCGATTTTCGATCTTGCTCAAAGAACTTTCGGGGTGGGTTGTTTTGGCAACAACGCTGGCGATGGCCTGGAAGCCGGCGAAGGCGCAGGCGCCCGCTCCCAAACAACTTGTGCAGCAGGCGGTCGCGAACGAGGATCGCGCCGATCAGGCCGATCATTCCCGCTGGATCTACCGCGATCATCTGCAGGAGCCGGGCAAAAATCTGGTTCAGGTCGTGGTCGAGACCGCCGATGGCCACGTGAAGAAGACAATCGAGTCCGATGGCCGGCCCTTGGACGCTGCCCAGCGGAAGCAAGACGACGTGAACATGCAACATTTCGCGGATGATGCGGATTTGCGCGAGAAGCAACGGAAAGAAGACCAGCAGGATGCGCGCAAAGCGCACGAGATGATGTCCATGTTGGCGGACGGTTTTCTATGGACCCAGGCCGCGGAAACCGCGGACACGGTGACTCTCAAATTCGAGCCGAATCCGGCCTTCCAGCCTCCATCGCGTGAAGAGCGCGTTTTTGCGGCGATGGCGGGAACCATGGTGATCGATCGCCGCGCGATGCGCATTCAAGAGGTCAGTGGTCGGCTGACCGCGCCCGTGGATTTTGGCTGGGGCTTGTTGGGCAAGCTGAAAGCTGGAGGCACCTTCCGCATCGTGCGCAGCCAGGTCGGCCCTGGCGTCTGGCGCACGACCGAAACCCATGTGCACATCCAAGGCCGGGCCATCCTCTTCAAAACCATCAATGAGCAGGAAGATGACGAGGAGAGCGATTTCAAGCCCGCGCCCGCCGGGCTCAGCCTGGCGCAGGCAATCCAGATGCTGCAAAACGGAACAGCGGAAAAGACCCTGGGAGTGGCCGCCAGCGGCAATCAGGCTCGCAAATAAGCCAGCAGCTCTTCTGTTTCCGTAACCGGCGGAAGACAGCTCATCCCGCGACACACAATCGCAAAACTCTTCTTGCTTGCCAGTTGGGGCAGCTTCGGAAGCGTCTCGGCAAGCACGGGAGGCAGATCGCCCGCAATCTGCGCGGGCGACAGGCGAATCACGCTCTTGTTCGCCGCGAATGGCATGAGCGCGGCCGCTTCGAGAGCATCGCTTTCGGGCCCGTCTCCGGCCACGACGACTTGCAGCGGAGGCATCAAAAACCGTTCGAGCGCGAGGGCATAAGTGCTCGCGTAGAGGCCGAACTTGTCCGCCACCCCGGCAAAGGCCTCGAGACTCGCCTGCGCTTTATCGCGGAAGTCTTCGCGCCCGCTCAGCGCTTCCAGCCGCAACAGAGCCGCGATTGCAGTGGAATTCCCGGCTGGAGTTGGAGCATCTTGCAGCGGCTTGCGGCGGGCGGAGAGAGCGCCCAGCACGGAGCCGTCGCCGCGGGAGCTCGATCCCGCGTCAAAGAAACCGCCTCCCTCCGGGTCGTAGAACTCCGCAATCATCCGACCGGCAATTTCCATTGCGGAGCGGTAATACTTGATCTCCGCCGCCGCCAGCCATCCATCGATGCAGGCGTGAACCAGGAAGGCGTAATCATCGAGCAGCCCATCGATGTAGTGGCCTGCAGCGCCGTCGGGATAAGCAATCACATGCGCGACTCCCCGATCCTCGCTCCAACCCTCCGCCAGCAGCCTTTCCAGCGTGAGGAGCGCGAAGCTGCGGACCTCCGCAAGACGCAGCACCTGGGCGGCTTCAAAATAGGCCGAAACCGCCATCGCGTTCCAGCTCATATAAACCGTCTTGTCGACGAAAGGTGTCTGGCGCCTGGCGCGCTCCGCCAAGAGTTTCGCGCGCGCGGATGCCAACAATTCCGCCGCCCGGTCCGGAGAGATGCCCGCCCGTTTCACAACCGTGTCCAAAGGCTGCTTGATGTGCAGGACGTTTTTTTTCGGATTGTGATGCATGTCGCCCAGCTCGCCAATATCGTAGTAATCGCCCGCAATGGCCAACTCTTCGCTGCTCAAGACCGCTGCGGCCTCCGCGCGCGTCCACGTGAAGTAATCCCCATCGTCGTCGAGATCGATATCGGCGTCTTGAGAGGCATAGAAGCCTCCGCGCTCCCGATCCGTAAGCCAGCCGTCCATCCAGCGCAGAATGTCCTTCGCCACCGCGGCCATCTCCGGGATCGCGAAACTCTGGAAGGCGTGCACGTAATTGCGCAACAGTTCCGAGTTGTCGTAAACCATTTTTTCGAAGTGGGGAACGATCCATTGCTCGTCGACGGAATAGCGATGAAATCCCCCGCCAAGCTGGTCGTATACCCCTCCCCGGGACATGTTTTCGAGAGTGAACAAAGCTGCGTGCCGCGCGGGCTCGCTTCCCATGCGCGCCGCCACATCCAGAAGCAAATCGATCGCAGCCGGGTGAGGAAACTTAGGCTGGGAGCCGAACCCTCCAAAGCGAGAGTCGAACTGATGAATGGCGGAGGCCGCCATGCCATTCGCGATCTCGAGGGTGAGCGACCCGCCGTGGCCGGCGAAACTCTCATTGTGCTCGATGGCTGCGAGTACGCTTCCGGCGGACTCGACCGCCTCGTCGCGCCGGGTCTTCCATACATCGGCCATGGTCAGCAGAATGCGCTCGAATCCCGGCCGTCCATAACGGTCCTCGCGCGGAAAATAGGTTCCTCCGAAAAAAGGCTTTCCGTCGGGAGTCAAAACAGCCGTGAGCGGCCATCCTCCCTGTCCGCTGATCGCCGATACCGCGGCCTGATAGCGGCTGTCGACATCCGGCCGCTCGTCGCGGTCGACCTTCACGGCGACGAAGTGCTCGTTGATGATGCTCGCCAGCGTTGCGTCCTCATAGCTCTCGCGATCCATCACATGGCACCAATGACACCACACCGCGCCGATGTCCAGCAGGATCGGCTTGTCTTGTTGCGCCGCAAGGGCAAAAGCCCGCGGCCCCCACTCCTGCCAGGCCACCGGTTGATGCCTGGCGGAGCGCAGATACGAAGAGGCAGAGGAACCCAGAGAGTTGGAGGAATCCGTCATCGGTAGTTTCCGTTCTTTTCTACTTCACCAGTTTCGATGCCACTTCCGCATAGAGCTCGACGGCTTGGTGAAGCTCGCTCTTGGCCAGCCGCTCATGCGGTGTGTGCGCAACATGAATCGAGCCCGGACCGAGCAGCAGCGGTTCTCCCCAATTCGAAAGAGCGGGAACATCGGTGGTGAAAGCGGCAACCATCGTCTCCAGTCCCTCAACCTTCTTCATGCGAATGAAAGGGATCTCCAGGGTAAACTCCACCTCAGCAAGGCCGTCGACGGCCTCCGTGATCCGGCGGCGCGTCTCTTCCGATGGACCTACCAGGCGCACCAACACCAAAGCGTGTGCGGCGTCGGCGATCACGTTCGGCGCATGGCCGCCCTCGACAACGCCGATATTCAATGTGCTTGGTCCCACGTCTTCGGTCACGGGAAGAGGAACCTCCAGCAGGCGATGCAGCGCATGGACCAGCTTGTCGATCGCGCTTTCCCCCAACGCCGGGTAGGCCGAATGCGCCATTTTTCCCCGCGCGCGGATCTCGGCGCGCAGCGCGCCCTTCGAAGCTAACGCCAGACGATTGTCTGTCGGCTCGCCGTTGATCAGATAGCGGCTTCCCTTGGGTTGGAGATTGGCAACCCTCGCGCCGGCCGAATCGCGCTCCTCACCTACCAGGAAAAGCAGGCCGACTTTGACCCCGCCTTCGCGCAGCCGCTCCGCCGCCGCAATCTGCGCAGCGATAATTCCCTTCGCGTCGCAGGAGCCGCGGCCATAAATAAAAGTGTCGTCTTCGCTGCTCGGCAGAAAGGGTGGAACAGTATCCATGTGCGTCGAAAAAACGATGTCGGGACGATCTCCGATGCCGGCATAAACGTTGAAGCGCTCCGCGCTCAACTTATCGCGCGATACGCCGGCAGAGGGGTTTGGCGCAATCTGCGCTACCGGCATCCGCTCCACCTGAAACCCGCGCTCCTCGAGAAATCCGGAAAGAAAGGCGCCCACTGCGCCCTCGTTGAAGGTGACCGACTCAATATCCACCATGCGGCGAGTAAGTTGAACGGGATCGATCTTCACCATGACCTGAGCATACCTGACGGCTTTTCGAAGCACGGGGGTTTTCGCAGCTTGATCCGCGCCCCGCGTTTCTCCACGCCGGCGCCACTGTCCTTACAATGGAGTGCGATGACCTCCACCTCTTCGCCCTCCGGGCAACAACTCGCCGCGCTGCGGGCGGTCGAAAATCTCACCGGACCGGCCGGGCGGCTGGAGGCCCTGCTCAATGAGCGCTCGTCCGGTGAGGCCGAACCACTTCCTTATTCAGCTCTTGTCTGTCATCCCCATCCGCTGGGCGGCGGCACGATGCACAACAAGGTGGTCTACCGCGCCATGAAGACCTTGCAGAGCTTCGGACTTCCCGTGCTCCGCTTCAACTTTCGCGGAACCGGCCTGAGCGCCGGAACCCACGATGACGGCAGAGGAGAGATCGACGATGTCCGCGCCGCGCTCGCTTGGCTGGAGCACGAGTATGGTGTGCCAATCCTTTTCTGCGGCTTCTCTTTCGGTTCCTATGTGGGGTTGCGTGCTTGCTGCGGAGATGCGCGAGTCAAGGGTATGGCCGCTTTGGGGCTGCCGGTCCGCGCGGAAGGACGGGATTACCAATACGGCTTTCTTGCCGGGTGCCGCCAGCCCAAGCTTTTTGTCAGTGGCAGCAACGACCAGTTCGCTCCACAGTGGCAGGTCGAAGCGGCAGTCGCCGCTGCCGCGCCTCCAGCGAACCTCGCGATCGTCGAAGGCGCGGACCACTTCTTTACCGGGATGCTGGAGCAAATGCAGCAGCACCTCCGTGGCTGGCTGGACTCGAATTTCTTCTCGCCTGAAAGATCATGAACCGCCAAAGCGTCGATTCGGCCAATTTGTCTGGCGCGATGCTGCGCCAGGAGGCACGCGAGATCTTCGCATCGGCCCTCCAGGAGTCGAGCATTCCCGCAGCCTTCGCCCGGCATTTGCGCGTTGACGCTGAGAACAATCTTCACGTCGCTCCCCCTGCCGGCGGAAATCCGTTCAGCATCAGCTTGTACCGCTACACCGAGATTTGCGTCGTGGCTTTGGGCAAAGCGGCCGCGCCGATGCTCGAAAGCCTCCTTGCCCTCCTCGAACCACTGCCCAAGGCCATCCCCCTGCGCGGAGTCTGTTGTGCGCCCTCGATCCCCGGGAAGCTTCATCCCGGCATCGTTTCTTACGCGGGCGGCCATCCTTGGCCTAATCGCGACTCGCTCCGCGCCGCCCGCGCCACTTTGGATCTACTCGGCTCAGCCGGCCGGGGCACGCTCGTCCTCTTCCTCGTAAGTGGAGGGGGTTCCTCGCTCTTCGAGGCCCCGCTCGACCCGAAGATTTCTCTCGACGAAACCATCGCCTTCTATAAGGCTCTCGTGGGCAGCGGCGCAACGATCGCAGAGATCAACACGGTTCGCAAGCATTTCTCCGCGGTCAAAGGCGGCCGTCTGGCGGTCGCCGCGGGCCAGGCTTCTCAGCTTTCGCTTTTAGTCTCCGACGTCCCGGAGGGCCGCCTCGATGCCCTCGCCTCCGGCCCCACTTTGCCCGACACCTCGACGGTCGCCGAGTGCCGCGAGGTTCTCGATCGCCACCGGCTGCTTCAAGACTTCCCGCCCCGTGTTCGCGGATTTTTCCTGAATTCCAGCCTGCCCGAGACGCCGCGATCGCTGGACGCGGCTCCATCGATTGTTTTGGCCTCGAATCGGGAGTTGCTCGAAGCGGCAAGACGTCAAGCCGAGCTCAGGGGATGGCATACGGAAATCGACAATGGATGCGACGACTGGGACTACCGCGACGCTGTCTCCTATTTATTGGAGCGCCTCCGGCGGCTGCGCCAGAGGCACGGGCGGGTCTGCCTGCTTTCGGGTGGCGAGATCACCGTTCGCCTGGAAGGAACTCCTGGAGCCGGAGGCCGCAATCAGCAGTTCGCCCTGGCCTCCGCCCTCGAGATCGCCCGCGATCCGGCTCTCTCGCGCGCGCCTCTCGCTGTCCTGAGCGCCGGCAGCGACGGGGTCGACGGAGTGAGCGATGCGGCAGGCGCCGTCATCGATGCCGCCACGATCGCGCGGGCGCGGGCGATGGGGCTCGACGCCGAGGGGGCACTGCTCCGCTTCGACGCTTTCCCGCTGTTCCGTGCCCTGGGAGACGCCGTGCTGACCGGCCCCACCGGCAACAACCTGCGCGATCTGCGAATTCTGTTGAGCGATTCGGAAAAGGCCCTGGCGTCCGGCCGGTGAGCAAAAGCGCAGCATCTGCGCTTTTGCTCTGAACCCGCGACTGCTCGCGGCTCAGGTGAGCAGGCGCGGTCGGTCAGCGGGCGGACGCCAGGAGCGCGAAAATCCGAGCAGTGGCCTTAGTGCCTTGTTCACAGGCCCTAGTAGGTGAGCATCCATCCTTCGTCAGCGCGAATGAGGGTAGCCTGATCTTCCGGCTCTGGCTGGAAGGATTTCGCTACCTGCGGAAAGGCATTGCGCACTTCCGTGTCTTGTACCCATTCGGCGCTGTTTTTCAGCACAAAGTGGTACTCCACAGTCGTGAGCGGTTTCCCTTGATAATCGGTCGGAGGCGAGAACTTCTCGACGCTCGTGATTTCGCGATGTCCGTAGCAGAACCGGCCATTGCCCGCGGCGCGGCTTCCCAGCGCTGTGAGGGTGTAGTGGTTGACGATGCCGTTTTGCCGCGCCTGTTCCTCCCGATCGAGAAGGCCGGCGGCAACCATCGCGTCAAGGCGATTCCGGGTTTGCGCCAGCAGCGTGTCGCTGACAGCGATGTCATAAGGAAAAGGCATTGGCCGGTCGAAGAGGCAATCGGCATTGATCTTGTAGTCGTGGTTAAGAGCGTTCTCGATACTTCTCTTGTTGGCTGCGGTTTGATCTCCGCAACCCGCCGCCATCACCGTTACCGCACCGGTCAGCAGCGCCAACCCTAGCGCCGTCGAAGGCCGTCTCATACATTCCCCCCCAGAACTCGTATGTCTCAACAGAACAGTAGTTGTTCTAAAAAAAGCCTATCCGGAAGCAGCGGGAAAAAACAGCTTACGAATTGGGCAGTGGACGGAGATTGCTGTGTCACTTTCGCATTATTACGAGCGAAGTGATTTTGGTACCGTGCGGAGTTCGTGGCACATTGGAGTGATTCCCACTCCACCGGGAGTACTCAAAACTCGTCTTGGATTTCCACAAGCTTTTCGTGTATCGCGTTCGGCGCTGCTCGCGCCTTCGCCCTTGTCTTCCTTCCACCCTCCCCTCCGCAAAAGGCGTCCCGATGAAGATGTTTTCCAGAAGATCGCCGAAAAATTCCGGAGAGTTGCATCCCAAAAAATGCCGGCTTCGTCTAAATGCTGGCTTCGCCTATCAGCCTTGAGTCTCTTGCAGCGAGTGGCCTGATCGGGGCCTTAGGTGAAAAGCGCTGAAAAGCGCAAAGATTTCGAAATCGAGTGCTTCCTCGGATTCTTAGGATTTGTTTCCGCGCTGCGCGCCGGAGCGGCCAATCTGAGCTTCCGTGAGTTATTATTTTTAAGGTGCTTGCATAGAGAACCGGTCTGGGCCTTTCCGGGTCTGTCGTCCGCAAAATGCGGCGGGGGGACCGGGCAAGCGCTCTCAAAAGAGCCGTGGCGCACACCAGCAGCATTCTTTAGCCCCGGCGCACTCATTGGGGACTTGGCCTTCGCGCAGGATGTAACTTCAACCGATGCAGCGCGGGTGGCCTCAAGCCGCGATTACCTCCACACACCTTATTAAGACGCCAGGTTGAGACGAATGCCAGAAGACACATTCGAGGACAAAAACTCCTCACCGGTCGATCCAAGCCATCAACTTCCTGCGCCCGACTCCAAACGCAAGCGCAAT
>DATAWF010000041.1:0-16188 GCA_036267335.1 Acidobacteriaceae bacterium | reverse complement strand
GGAGTTTTCTGGCAGCATCCGTACGATGCCGGCATCTCGGTTTGGCCGCACTGGTTGCTCATCGTGCGGCAGCAGACGCGCTCCTGCGCGCTCATCTGCGCAGCGGGAACCATACAGGCCATTGCTGGCGCCAGGCTTGTCACCAGCAGCAGAACCAGCACACCGAATTGGCGCAAACCCTTCATTCGTAGATACAGCATACGCGAAGTAAGCCGTGATTCCACGAGACAGCGTCTTCTCATCGGGGAATAAGTCGTCGGGACTAATTCTGCGAAGGCCGCTCGACGTGGTCGACGATGAGGAAGCTTATGGGAGCGTGGGAAGGTTTGAGCTCCAGGCCTAGCTGGCGCATGAGGGCGGCGCGGAAGTTGGCGGTGTTGTCGTCGATGGCAGCATCACCGGCAGGATCGTGCATCCAGGTCAGGGTGAAGTCGTACGGTCCGGAGAGGCCGGTCCGATCGACGACGGGGCGCGGCATCGCAGCGAGTCCGGTCATGGTGGGGAGCGATGTGGCTAAGAGGGAGAGAGGAATGGCCCGGCCACCATAGTGCTGGCCGGGGGCGGAGGATGGGACGTGCGCGATGACGCCGCAGACGGGCGGAAGATCGCCCATGGCAGCCGGTGCGGCTGCGGGGTGAGGTGCGGGCGCTGACGACACGCCGGACACCGGAGCGGTGCAGGCGTCAGAGGGGGGATGCGGCTGAAGATTGGGGCCGGTGACGCCGGGCTTGGCGAGGACAAGGGCAAAGACAGGAGCGGCGGCGGCGGTGTAGTGGGTCACGAGATGGAAGCGGTCGGCGAGCAGGGCCTGCATCATGAGGCGCATCTGGTCGATTGAGGTGTCGGCGGGAGCGCGCGCTGAGATGTCGAAGAACTCAGGCGAGGCGTCGAAAGAGCCGGTGACCCAGAAGGGCGCGCCGGATTTGGCTGCGCCGGAGTAGAAGTTGAAGCGGAGGGCGAGCTCCTGCGTGCCGGAGAGCTTATAGGCGAAGGAGATGTAGCGCCAGAGGGCCTGATGGGTGACGATGAGAAGGCCGTCGGCAGCGCCGCGGGCGTCATCGGGGCTGATGCTGCCGTAGACGTAGCCGGAATCGAGGGGAACGTTGGTGTGCTGCGGCGTGCCGGGCTTGCTGGGGCGGACGGAGGCGACGTCGAAGGCGAGCGGGACGGGGGTGGGTGCGCTCTGGGCTAAGGCGGAGGAGGAGGCGAGGATGCAGACCGCAAACTTGATTCGAAATGAAGGCATGGGATACCTACGTAGCATGCTACTCCATATAATAAACGACACGGCTAGCGCATCCCAATCGAGTGATAGAGAGAGGCCCTTGCAGGCTGAGCAATAACGACTCGCGGAATGTCTCCGGAGTGCCCGCTGGGAGACTTCAGGCATCGCCACCCCGCCGAGTCCCCCCTCTCCGCCGCCACTCCGCCCGCTCCGGCAAATGGCGTGAAGCAATTTGCTCGCAACTGCAATACGTGTCTGTCGAAGGGCTTTGTTTCGGGCCAGGAGGCTTTCGAAGAAAGCTTAGCGTGAGGATCGCAACGGGATACGACCAGCGCCGGCATACAAGGCAGGGTCAGGGTTCTTCTGCGGGGAGGTAAGGCAGGGAGAATTCGCGATGGAGCCGAGTGGGGGCGCAGCCTAGAACCGGCTTGCTCTCGCGAGCAGTCACGGCGGCAAAAGACGGATGTGGTCAGTAGCGCAGCAGCCGGGAGCCCATCTCGCGGGTCGCAGGCTGGAGCTTTTGCTCAAAGACCACGCCGACGAGATATGGACCGACAACGACTCCCACAACGACAAACCAGGAAACGACGTATCCAAGCATTCCGCACCTCAACACGAACAACAGACCCATACCATGTCACCTAGTTAAGACGCGGAGAATAGCAAATTTGGTGCACGGCTAACCAAAAGGTGTTATGCCTCTCTGGGGATAGGTCTCCATGGAGAGATGACGGAATCGTAAGGAAGGGCGGAACCCAAGGAACAAGATCCCTTTCTTCGCCCATGTAACGTCCGCCCGTGGCGGACGAACATGGGGCACCCCGTGCTTGGCCGGGGGCCCCGGCTCGGAACCAGCTTCTAGTTTTTAGCTCCTAGCAAATGCAGATCTCTCCACTCACGCGTTTCTCCTGACACGATGGTGTGGCAATGCACCCTAGCAAGCAAGCGTGCCGGGGAACCCGGTCCTCGCCTACGCTCGGCGCTCCTCAGGATGGCGCGGTGGTGCTCTAATGCGCTTCCCTCTGATTGCGGGCGCGCACCTTGAACCAGATGGGCGAACCCCGGAATCCGAAGGCCGCGCGGATTTGGTTTTCAAGGAAGCGCTCAAAGGAGAAGTGGAGCTTCGCCTGGCGATCGGTAAACAGGATGAAGGTTGGAGGCGCAACCGCAGCCTGGGTCATATAAAAGATCCGGACCTTTTTGGACATAGGTACGGTGGCGCGGTCAAAATCCACCCGCTCCAGAAAGCGGTTCATTTGCCCGGTGGAGATGCGCTTTCTGCGTTCGGCGGCAACTTCCTGCACCAGCTTGAGAATGGTGTGGATGTTCTTGCCTTCGGCGGCGGAGATAAAGACCACCGGAGCGTAGGCCAGGTATTTGAGGACGTTGCGAAGCTGCCGCTCGAAGATTGCCTTGTCGGCGGGCGGCTTGCCGTCGGTCCTTCCCGTGGTCACCAGGTCCCACTTGTTCACCACCAGAATTACCGAGCGGCCGCTTTCGTGGGCGTAGCCACCGATGGTGGCGTCGAGAGCGGTCACACCCTCCGCGGCATCGATGATCAGCAGCGCCAGATCCGCGGCTTCCATGTGGCGGCGGGCCATGACCACGGAAAGCTTTTCCGCCATGGCTTTGGTCTTGCCTTTGCGGCGAATGCCGGCAGTATCGACAAAGCGCAGGCGCTCGCCGTCATATTCAACGACCTCGTCGACCGCATCCCGCGTGGTGCCCGCCACTGGGGAAACGATCGCCCGGGAGGAACGGGTGAGCGTATTGAGCAGCGTGCTCTTGCCCACATTGGGACGGCCGACGATCGCAATGGAGATCTCAGGCTGCCGATATTCGCCGTGGGTGCGGTGGCGCCCATCGCTCTGCGGCTCCGAGGCGGGCTCAGCCTCTGCCGGCTCTTCCTGATCTTCCTGGTCTTCCCGGTTGTCCTGGTTGTCCTGCTTCCTCCGCTTCTTCTGCTCCTTCTGTTCCTTCTGTTCCTTCTGGTCCTTGTGGTCAAGCGGCTTTGCCGGCGACACACCCGCCGATGCGAGATCGGAGAATACGTGGTCGAGCAGGTCATCGATGCCGATGGCGTGTTCCGCCGAGACCGGCAGCAGATCCCGAATGCCCAGGCGACGAAACTCGCCTTCCTGCTCCAAACGCCCCGAGTCCATTTTGTTGACTGCCAGCACGAGCGGCTTGCCGCCTTTGAAGAGCAGCTGTGCAAGGGCATAGTCGGGAGCAGTGAGAGCGCTGCGACCATCCACGACCATCACCACGCACGCGGCCTCCCCCAGCGCAGTTTGTGCCTGGCGCAGAATTTCAGCCGGGATCAGCTCCTGGTCCTCGGGCACAATTCCGCCGGTATCGACGACCCGGGCTCTGCGGCCCAGCCACTCCACTTCGCCGTAGATGCGGTCCCGGGTGATTCCCGGCTCGTCGCCGACGATGGAACGGCGACTGCCGGTGAGGCGATTGAAGAGGGTGGATTTGCCGACGTTGGGCCGCCCAACGATGGCGATGAGAGGCAGCGTGGCGGCGCGGGCCTTCTTGGCAATGGGAGCCGGAGGAATTGCAGCCGCGGCTTCTGGTCCTCGATCTGTTCCTGGATCTGTTCCCGGATCTGTTCCTGGATCTGTTCCTGGATCGTCATGCCGGGAATCCGGAACAGGCGGCGCCTCCCAACCGGCTCCTTCCTCGACTCCGATAGGACGCATGGGACCGCGGCGCAATGCGCCCGGCCGGAGCTCCCGGCCCCGTGGCCCGGGTTTTTCCGCAGGCTTGCGCGCGGCTTCGCGCTTTACCTCGGCGCGCGACCGATGCGCGCGGTCCGCAGGAGCCGCCCGCCGCGCCCTTTCCGCTACTTTTGCCCGGCGGCCAGCCTTCGAATGCGGCTTCTTCGGCTTGCGCCCCTTCGTCCCCTTCAGCTTCAAAATCCCGCCTCCACCATCCACCTCGTTCCAGTGTTTCACAGCACATCGCGCCCATCCGGAAGATCGGCCAATGGTTCCCTGCTTACCCGATGCCGGAGCTCTCGTTTTACTGAGGTCGGATATTCTGAGGGGGAGCCCGCGCACTCAAAAACTCCTACTGTGTCCTCCTCCGTCCAAACCGGCCCTGCTCTGCCCTCCCTGCATGAGTTCTTCTCGCCTGGCGGCATCCTCTCGCGCTCGCGCCTGCCGTACGAATTCCGCCGGGGCCAGCTCGAGATGGCGCGCGAGGTTGAGCGCGCGCTTGCCTCGCGCAAGCATCTGATCGTCGAGGCGGGCACGGGAACGGGCAAAACCCTGGCATATCTTTTGCCCGCGCTGCGCACCGGACAGAGAGTCATCATCTCGACGGGCACAAAAAACCTTCAGGAGCAGCTCTTCTTCCGCGATGTGCCCTTCCTCGAATCGCTCCTTGGGCCGCTGCGCGTCTGCTACATGAAGGGCCGGGGCAACTATCTGTGCCGCCACAAGTTTTACGCCCTGCGCGACCAGCCGATCTTGAATGGCCTGGAAGAGATCGACCAATTCCAAAAGATCGCGGCTTGGGAGAAGGGAACCGAAACCGGCGACCGGGTGGAGATTGAAGAACTGCCGGAGCAGAGCCCCGTCTGGGCCAAGCTCGACGCGCGCAGCGAGGCCTGCCTTGGGCAAAACTGCCCGGACTACGAGCGCTGCTTTATTACCGCGATGCGCCGGCGGGCGCTTGAAAGCGACCTCATCATCGTCAATCATCATCTCTTCTTTGCCGATCTGGCGATCAAACAGCAGGCCAAAGCCGCTCCCGACGCCGGTGTGCTTCCGGAATCTTCCGCGGTGATCTTCGATGAGGCGCATGAACTCGAAGACATTGCCTCCTCGTATTTCGGCATCACGCTGAGCAATGTGCGTCTGGAGGAGTTGGCGCGCGATGTGGAATCGATGCTGCGAGCCAAGAGCGCGTTTTCGAGCGGCGTTCAGGGCGCAGCGGAGATGGTCCGCGACCGAGGCCGGATGTTTTTCGCCGCCCTGCCGCGGCCAGGAAGCTCGACCGGCGACGGCCGCATGCCCTTCGAACAGCGCGAGGATTTCCTAGAGGTCCACGGGGATCTCTATCTTGGCGCCGACAATTCGCTGCGCAGGCTGGAGGCCGAGCTCGATAGCCTGCGGGGAGTGGATGAGGCTCCCGGACTCAAAAAGCGGGTGGCCGATGTGCGCGAGCATCTCCGTTTTCTGCTCGAAGCGGGAAACGAAAACACCGTTTTTTGGATTGAGCGCCGGGGCGGAGGCGCGGCGGCGGGCTCCGCGAGGCACGGCGGCGGACCCTCCCGGGCCCCCGTGCGGCAGGCCTCCATCTATTTGCAAGCCACGCCGATCGACGTTTCTCAAATCCTCTCGGAGCTGCTCTTCGAGAACTACTCCAGCGTAGTGCTGACCTCCGCAACACTCACGGTGCAGGGCGGGTTCGGGCATCTAAGAAAACGCCTGGGATTGAGAGATGCGCAGGAACTCATCGTGCCCTCACACTTCCGCTACAAGGAGCAGGCGCTTCTTTACCTGCCGCCGCAGATGCCCGATCCGAGGGAGCCGGATTTCCCCGCGCAGGCGGCGCGGACCATCCGCCGCGTTCTCGACATTACCCGAGGCCGCGCCTTCTGCCTCTTCACCAGCTACCAGCAGATGCGGGACATTCACGACCGCTTGCTTTCCGAGTTGGATTATCCGCTGCTGCTGCAGGGCAGCGCCTCGCGCAAAGCGCTTCTGGAGCAGTTTCGCTCGACGCCCAATGCCGTGCTTTTTGCCACGGCCTCCTTCTGGCAGGGCGTGGACGTTCAGGGCGAGGCCCTGAGCTGCGTGATCATCGACCGGCTGCCCTTCGCCGTGCCTACCGATCCGGTCGTGGCCGCCCGCATGCGCGCAATCGAAAGCAGCGGCGGCAGCGCGTTTTTCGAATACCAGGTGCCCTCCGCCGTTCTGACCTTGAAACAGGGGTTCGGACGGCTCATCCGGTCGCTCGAAGACCGCGGCGTTCTTGTGCTGCTCGATCCCCGGATCCAGCGCCAGCGCTATGGCCAGGTTTTTCTCGAAAGCCTGCCGCCCTACCGGGTCACACGCGAGATCGAAGACATCGCGCGCTTTTTTGGCAAACGGTAAGCTGCCGCAGGGGACAGTGGTGGAACCGAAGGGCTCTTCCGGGAACCAGTCCATATGTCAATCGCTTAAGGCTTGCGAATTCGGACCGGAATCCACGTCCTCTTTGCCCGGTATAATCCTGCTCACCTGAAGTCCTTGCGAGCATTCAGGGCTGCCGGCCAAGAACCGGCGCAGGGTGCCGCCCCACGGAGATTGCCTCGATGCACGAAGCCGAGAAGCCAGAGACTCTCTGGGAGCAGGTGCGAGAAAAGTTCAGCGAAAAGCTGCCGATCTGGGGAGCACGAACCACTCTGGCCGCCATTGCAGGCCTTCTCGTTGCCAGCTTCATTCTGGAGATTGCGCACAAGACCGGCGCCTTGACCGCGCTGAAGGTCCCCGAGGATTTTGTCACCGATGCGCTTCTGATCTGCACCTTCGGCCTGTGCTTCTTTGCCGTAGAACAATCGGCAAAAACCGAGGGAAGCGTCCAGGTCGCGGACAAAGAGACCGATGAAAAATTCGAGCGGCTGGAAGGTAAGCTGGCCGCCTTGCAAAACGACGTCACCAGCTCTTCGATTGGAGCGGCGCGCGCGGTAGACAACCTTCGCCGTCACCAGATGTCGGCTATCGACGTGGTGGGCTTTGCCGGACCGGAAGAGTTCCTCATGCACTGGAACCAGATCCTGGAGACGTATCCAAACCTAACGCTCTGGGGCAAATTCGGGTCCGATTTCACGGCGAATTTCCGCGTCCTGCAGGAACGCGGCAGAAGCTGCGCCTATTACATGCCGATTGAGGAAGACTCCCAGGATGTAGCCAGCGCCTTCCTTTCCTGCGCCTCCGCCGCGGAGGCCGAGGCTCTGAAGCTCTACGAGACGGGCGCCTCGGGCAACCTCTCCTGGATCTCCGGCTTCGATCTGGCCCGGCAACAATCGAACGTACTCATCTGCTTTTCTCCCCTGGGCGACGCCCGCTTTGCCGGCGTGTACATGAGTGGAGCGAAGGCCTGGAGCTTCTATCAGAACGTGCTTCCGCGCCTGGAGGCGAGAAGCGCCGTCGATCAAAACTCTCTTCCGGTTCGCATCTACACGCAGCAGCAGATCGACCGCGTTCTCAGCACCAAGGTCAGCTTCAAACGAGAGCTCCTCGAGGTCGACAAGGGCGAAGTGCTGCGCGGCGTTGAGGAAGTGTGCGACAGCATGACCTGTCAACTGCGCCAGTCGAAAATCTCGGTCGACATCACGCATATCTGCAGCGAAGAGACGATCGCCCTGCTCCGCGCTCCCCAATTCGTTCCCTGGCTCGCGGCGAACTATGAAGCCGCCAAACATGTGAAGATCACGCGGATCTTCATTCTCCCCAAAGCCTTGAGGTCCACTCCTCTGCTGAAAGAGGTGATTGCGGAGATGCGCTCGAATGAAGTCAATGTGCTGCTCTGTGACATGGAAGATCTCGATAAAGGGTATATCGAAGATTTCAGCATCTACGACGACCGGCACGTCATTTACATCGATCACGATTCCGCCGGCCCTTGGGTTCCTGTCGGCTATGCAAGCAAAGAGAATACCGTCGCCCGGCGCTCGGACAGCCGGGACAGGGTAAACAAGTACCGCATCATCTTCGACATCCTTTCCAAGAAAGCGCAGAAGAACAGCGTTCCGGTGCGAATCTGATTGTTGTGCCTGGAATTTACGGATCGGACGAAAGGCACTGGCAGAGCCTTTGGCGGAAATCGCAGCCGGGAGCTACACGCATTCGCCCGGCAAGCTGGGACGAGCCTGAGCTGAACGACTGGCTGGCTGCTCTCGGCCGGGCGATTGAATCAAAGGCGGAACCGCAGCTCATTGTCGCGCACAGCCTGGGTTGCCTTCTCGTTGCATTCTGGGCGCTTCGTTTCCCCGCTCGCAAGATTCGCGGCGCCTTCCTGGCCGCGCCCCCGGATCCGGAAAATCGAAACTTTCCTCCCGCCGCTTCGTCGTTTCAACACCCTCCAACGAGTCCCCTACCCTTTCCGGCGCTCGTCGTCGCCAGCACCAACGACCCGTATTGCGAGATCGACGCCGCGAACCGGCTCGCTCGCCGATGGGGAGCAGGATTCGTGAATGTGGGCGCCGTTGGACACATCAACAGCGATAGCGGACTCGACGACTGGCCGGAGGGGATGCGATTGCTCGAAGCCTTTCGTGCCGGCCTGGGGTCTTTTCCCCGGAAATTGACGTAGTCGGCAGAACCGCAGATTCGCTTCGGGAAGCAAGCACGAATGCCCCACTCAAGCCCAAAAAGCCGGGCTTGAATGGGCCACCACAAGATGACCATCCTTGATTAACCATCTAATCATCGACGAACTCCCGCAGCCGGAACAGCGCGCCATCCCACTCTTCCGATACGCGGTCAACGTATTTCCTGATGTCCTCAAGCGGCTTGGGATCGAACTCAAAGAGGCTTTCGCGCCCGCTCCGCACGCTATGCACGATTCCTGCCCGCTCCAACACCCGCAGGTGCTTCGTCACCGCCTGGCGGGTTAGTTTCGATCCCTCGGTAAGCTGCGAGATCGAGTAGGGACGCCCGGGGCAGAGTCTCCGCACCAGGAGCAGCCGGGTTTCATCCCCCAGGGCGGCGAAGATGCCCGCCTGCGAAGCCCGGGCAGCCGCGTCCGCTCTGCTATGCCGTTTGCGCAACATGGCTCTCCATGTTTTTCATCTGCTGGCTCCAGCCTCCATCATTCTTGCGGAAAGCTTCGAGCTGCCGCCCGCCGGGAATTTTGTCGAAGCCTGATTCGGTCAGCAAGAGCAAGGTGCCGCCCCGCGGGCAGCTTCTAGCTACGAGCTTCTAGCTTTCAGCAAATGCAGATCTCTCCACTACGGCGGCGCATGCGCGCTGCCTTCGGTCGAGATGACAGAAAGCTTTTGAGCCAGAGATGGAAATACAGGGATCCTTCGTCCCCTCGCCTGCGGCTCCGAGGCCTCCAGTACGACGGCCGCGCGGGGGTTAGGAGCGCGGCAGAACAGCAGATTCCCTCCGGGAATGACAGAAAGAAAAGCAAGTACAAATGCCCCACAAGCAGCTTCTAGCTACGAGCTTCTAGCTTTCAGCAAATGCAGATCTCTCCACTACGGCGGCGCATGCGCGCCGCCTTCGGTCGAGATGACAGAAAGCTTTTCAGCCAGAGACGGAAATACAGGGATCCTTCGTCCCCTCGCCTGCGGCTCCCGGGCCTCCCTTACAGATACAAGGATGACGGCAGCGTGGGGGTTAGGAGCGCGGCAGAACAGCAGATTCCCTCCGCGGGCTCTTAGCCGACCTCACCCATTCCCAGTAAAAGCGAATAGGCGTCAGCCTGAATTCCGCTTGAGCATTTCAATGAGCTCTTCCGGATGAATCGGCTTGGCAAGCAGCTCAAACCGGTGCCCGTCGACCGCTGCCTGGCGCAGCAGCCCGGCCGTCGCTGCGTGGCCTGAAAGCAGAACAATTCGCGTTTCCGGCAGATGGTTTTTGATATCGATCGCCATCTCGACTCCCGACATGTTGGGCATCAAGACATCGCTCAACACGATGTTGGGACGGAGGGTGAGCGCTAGCCGCACGGCCTCTTCCCCGCTGTAACAGCCGTATGCGGCAAAGCCATGCTCGGTCAGAACCGCTGAAATCGTATCGGCAATCAGCGGTTCGTCATCCACTACCAGCACCACCTTCTTCAAGTTCGCGCCAGCTTCGGCGGCAAAATTGTTCGAACAGAAATCCGGTGGAATCGATTTTCCTGATCCGAACCATATGTGCATACTCGGTCACTCCTACACTGCTCGCGAAATGGATGCAGTGATTGCCTCGAAAGGAAGAAAGATCACAAATTTTGTACCGTGATCGGTCTCAGCGACACTGCTTTCGACGGTAACCGTGCCTTGGTGTTCTTCGACAAATTGCTTCACCACCCAAAGTCCGAGGCCGGTGCCGACGCTGACCTTGGTGGTGAAGAACGGTTCAAAAAGGCTCTCACGATGGCTGAGCGGAATGCCATGGCCGCTATCTTCGACGATAACCTCAACCCCAGGACTGCCTTGCCGCCCGGCTCTCGAGAGCGACACCGACAGTCGGCCGCCGCTCTGCATCGCATCGATGGCATTCGACACCAGATTGGAGAAGACCTGATGCATCTCCCCGCGCAGGCCGTGCAGAGGGGGCACGGGCTCGAATCGCTTGACGACCTCAATCCGGTTGGCGTTTAACCTGCTGCGGTACACACCCAAGACGTCGTTCAAAACGCCGGGAATTTCAATATTCGCGGGGACGGAGGTGTCACGGTAGAAACCCAGGGTATGCCGCGCGATCTCAGAGACCCGGGTCAATTCCTGTTCGGCAGTGAGCAGATATTCGCCGATTTTTTCCGGGGGGGCACTGCGGGAGATTCTCGCCAAGTAGAGCAGATTTAGAACCGATTCCAGCGGATTGTTGATTTCGTGAGCGACGGTCGCTGCGAGCCGACCGGTTGCAGCCAGTTTTTCACTTACCATGAGCTTCTGCTCCTGGCGCCGCTCCTGCTCGTAAGCCTCGGCATTCGCAATCCCACTCGAAATTTGCGTCGCAACCAGCTTGAGGAAGTTGGTGTATTGGTCGTCGAGCACGCGGTAGGGATTGAGGCCGACGACCAAGGCTGCCGCCCTTCCGCCTGAGCCGGCGGCGATGGGCAACACCGCTGCACTATGCGGAGGGCGATCCCAAGCGCCCTTCGGGAGATTCTCAAAACCGGAATCCACGCCGTGCACGATGCAGGTTTCGTTCGACGCCAAAGCCTCTGCGATCGGCCACATGCCGCCGGGCGCGAGAGGAATGGCTGCGGGAGCGGCAGGATGCCCGGCATCGATGCCGCTGAGCCCCGCGAGCACAGCCTGCTTACGGCTGTCATCGACAACATAGATGAGCGAAAAGCAGAGATCCCGGGGATTGGAGGCGAGACTCGAAGCGCTGCGCCGGCCGGCCTCTTGCCAGCTTTTGGCTTCTCCTGTCTTCGCTCCCAAATCGGCGAGAACCGCAAGCTGGCGTTCGGCTATGACCCGCTGGGTATCATCCGAATTTGCGCAGAAGATGCCGCCGGTTCCTCCCTGATCGTTGGGCACCGGGCTAAAGGAAAACGTGTAGTACGTCTCTTCACGGTAGCCGTAGCGCTCCATGACCAGCAGCAGCGCCTCGTCGTAGGTGCCCTCATTCGCGCGCATGACCGATTCGGCGCGCGGCGAGACCTGGTCCCATATCTCGCGCCAAACGACGCTGGCCGGCTGCCCCAGGGCAGCAGGATGTTTTCCGCCGACGACCGCCTTGTAGGCATCGTTGTAGAGGTTGATCAGATCATCGCCCCACCAAACGAACATCGGCTGGCGCGAGGTAAGCAGAATCCGGATGCAAATTTTCAGATTTTGCGGCCAGCTCTTGACTGGGCCGAGAGGGGTTTTGGCCCAGTCGCGCTCGCGCATGAGCGACCCCAGCTCTCCCCCTCCGACGGGGAAAAAGGGATCGGGACTCTGTCCACGGCTCGTTCCCCCCGAGGGGAGATTCAGACTTTCCGTGGATTCGAAGGTCACTGCGAGATCTCCCAGGGTCCAGAAGCCAAAAATTGGGGGCAACAGCCTAAGATGCGAATCAAACCCGTAATGGTTTCCGCATGCTCAGGCTTGGAGATTGGTAACAACAAGGGGAGACTAGAAAATCCAGATATTTTTCTGGAAGGGGGGAAACATGAGGGAGAGAAGTGCAAAGCCAGCCGAAGAGGCAGGGCGCCTCTTCGGCGAAAGCTTCGGGTCGAGCGGAGATCGAGTCCTAGAACTAGAGCATTTCTCCTATTGCTAGAGCGGTTCTCCTATTGCTTATGACCGCGGACGAGATATGATTTTACGGCCTTTACGGCGCGACTCAAGCGGATACCGCAAGGGAGAAAGAGTCCGCTGGGGTCGCGGTGGCCGCAAAGTCGCGCCCTGATACAAAGCCAAAGTTCACTTCTTGAACGAATGACTCAGGGACACTAGCTCTTGCTTTCGAACCCGCGCAGGGCGGCCAGAACCTCCTGGCTATGCGCATTCGGATTGACGGCGGTCCAGACCTTCACGATCTTGCCCTGGGGGTCGATCAGAAAAGTATTCCGCGTGGACATCTGCATGCCGTTGTGATCGGAAAGAGATCCGTATTCCGCCGAGACCTTCTTATCCTGATCGCTCAGCAGCTTGAAATGCAGACCTTCTTTCGCGCAGAACTCTTTGTGGCTGTCGGCCGAATCCACGCTCACGCCGACGATGACGGCATTGAGCGCGTCGTACTGCCCCATATCCTGCTGAAAGTTGTGCGCCTCGATGGTGCAGCCCTGGCTCATGTCTTTGGGGTAGAAGTAGAGCACGACCCACTTGCCGCGGAAGCTATCGAGACTGATCGAGGGGCTGTCTTGGGAGGGCAGGGCGAATGCAGGGGCTTTTTCTCCCACTTGAGGCACAGCCGCATCTGCGGCTACGGAATGGACGGTCAACCCGAATCCCAATCCAAAAACGACCAGGACAGCAAGCGCGGCGGTGCGAATCGTTCTCACCGGAACCTCTAGAAGTCTCATCATTTTCCCTTTCGCAAGGCCTCTAAATTACATCGTGTTTCGACAGCAGTGTCCAGGGCGGGGACCGAGAATGCGTTGATCCTGAGAAAAGCTTTTAGCTTCTAGGTTTTAGCTGCCAGCTTTTAGCTTCTAGCAAATGCGGATCTCTCCACTACGGCGGCGTATGGAGCCGCCTCCGGTCGAGATGACAGGGAAGAAGTGGTCAGTGGTCAGTTGTCAGTTGCAGATTCCCTTCGGGAATGACAACGAGAAAAGTAGGGCAAAATGCCCCACTCAAGCCAAAAAATCGGAGCTGAAGTGGACAACCAGCCGAAGGGATAAAAATCCCAAGACTAGGAATACTGCTTTCTTCGCCCACGTAACGTCCGCCTGTGGCGGACGAACGATGGGGCACCCGGAGTGGTTTCAGGGAAGAGTGAAAAGCATTCGAAGTGATCCAAGAATAGAGAAAAGCAAATACAGGGAGCCTTCGTCCCCTCGCCTGCGGCTCCGGGGCGTCCAGGATGACGGCAGCTTTTAGCTGCCAGCTTTTAGCTTCTAGCAAATGCGGATCTCTCCACTACGGCGGCGTATGGAGCCGCCTCCGGTCGAAATGACAGGGAAGAAGTGGTCAGTTCTCAGTTGTCAGTTGCAGATTCCGTTCGGGAATGACAACGAGAAAAGTAGGGCAAAATGCCCCACTCAAGCCGAAAAATCGGGGCTGAAGTGGACAACCAGCCGAAGGGATAAAAATCCCAAGACTAAGAATACTGCTTTCTTCGCCCACGTAACGTCCGCCTGTGGCGGACGAACGATGGGGCACCCGGAGTGGTTTCAGGGAAGAGTGAAAAGCATTCGAAGTGATCCAAGAATAGAGATAAGCAAATACAGGGAGCCTTCGTCCCCTCGCCTGCGGCTCCGGGGCGTCCAGGATGACGGCGATGGTGGTGTGGATGGCGCTGGACACGCGGAATGATGGTTTGATTACCGATCGGCGCCACGATCCTCGTCCTCGTTGCGCATCGCGATGATGGCAATGCCGGCCCGGGCGGCCGATTCCCGAACGGCCTCCTTATCGAAAATCAGCGTGCGTCCGGCCTCGATCGCGAGGCAGGTGGCGCCCGACCGGCGCATGGTTTCGATGGTGTCGAAACCGATCACCGGTACGTCGAAGCGAGCATCCTGCTTCGGTTTCGCCACTTTGACCACCGTGAGCTTCCGCTCCAAGGCCGACCCTTTCGATTCCGGATCTCCCGCAGCGAGGCTCTTCATGATGGCGCCGGCCCGCTCGATGGCGGCATCCGTGCCTTCCATGGCCTCGACGGCGATGCATGCCTGGCCCGCAATGACCACGGTTTGGCCGATGTCGTACCCGGCTAAAGCAAGTGCCACGCCCCGGCCATAGACGGCATCCCGTCTTTCCTCCTCGGTCGGCGGCCGCGCGCTCAGAACCCCGGGAGGAGCCAGCAGCGGCTCGAGGTATGCCGTCGATGAGATCAACTCGATACCCTCATCGCTGAGAACCTTCGCTACGGCACCGAGGAGCATGTCGGTATTCCGGGTGCGCAGGTTGAGCAGCAGCTTCGCCAAGCGCCAGTCGGGGCGAATGCTCGAGAAGATCTGTTTGTGCTTGACCTGGCCTGCCATGACTGCCTGGCGCACTCCCGCACGCTGAAAGGTCTGAATCAAACGGGAAAGCTCACCGAGCGAAAGCCAATGGACGGTAATGCCGGAATCGGCCGCTGCCCGGGCATCCATCGCAGGGTCGGTTTCCTCCTGGATGGCCGCGACCACGACCTCGACGCCCCTGGCCCGCGCCGCGTCCAGCAGCAGAAAAGGAAAGCGTCCGTTGCCGGCGATGAGCCCCAGCTTTTGGATGGGCGGCAATGAGGGGGGAGGGACGGGCGGGTTGTGCACGGCGGCTCCTAAAACTTACTTGATGATTCCGCGTTCGGAGCGCTCAATAAAGTCGATCAAGTAGGCGACGTGCTCATCGGCTGCATTCCCCTGCTTCAACTTCTCGAGAGCCTGAGAGGTGTTCAGCTTGGCGGCAAGCAGGGCGCGGAAAGCGTTGTGCAGCGCGCGCTGCTGCTGTTTGCTAAAGCCGGAACGCTCCAGACCGATCTTGTTCAGGCTGAAGGTGTGGGTTTCGCGCTTTGCCGAGGTCAACGAATAAGGCAGCACGTCCTGGGTGATGGTCGTGCCCCCGCCGATATAGGCATAGCGGCCAATGCGGCAGAACTGGTGAACCGGGCAGAGCGCGCCGACACTGGCGTGATCCTCGACCGTGACGTGGCCGGCCAGGGTTGCGCCGTTGGCGAGGATGCAGTGGCTGCCAATGGAGCTGTCGTGGCCGATATGGGTATACGCCATGATGAGGCAATGGCTGCCGATTCTAGTGGCGCCGCCGCCACCGGCCGTTCCGCGCGAGATGGTCACGCACTCACGGACGGTATTGCCGCTGCCCATTTCAAGGCCGGTGGGCTCGCCTTTGTATTTCAGATCCTGGGGGGCAACGCCCACGTTCGCGAAAGGGTAGATACGATTTCGATCCCCCAGCCGGGCGCGTCCATCGAGCACAACATGGGAGATGAGCTCGCACTCCTCCCCCAGCACGACTTCCGGACCGATCGTGCAGTAGGGTCCAATGGTGCAGGATTGGGGAATGCGAGCCGTCGCGGCCACGATAGCCGTGGGGTGAATACTCACTCGCCGGTCACCGTCTCCAGCACCGGAGAAGACTCGATGGCAAGCTTCTGGGCACGCGGTACGAGCACGCAGGAGACGATCGCCTCGCACGCGAGGCCGCCCTCGACATAGGCGTGGCCGTGCAGGCGGGTAGCGCGCGGCTTCCAGTTGAGCACGTCAACTTCAACACGCAACTGATCGCCGGGGGTAACCGGGCGGCGGAACTTGGCGCGATCGATCCCGGTGAAGACCATGAGCAGCGAATCGCGATCCGGCACCTCAGGCATGAGCAATAAGCCGCCGGCCTGGGCGATTGCTTCGACGATCAACGCGCCGGGCATGATCGGGTAGCCGGGAAAGTGACCTTGGAAAAAGGGCTCGTTGATGGAGACGTTCTTGATCGCCACCAGCCGCTTCAAGCGAGTGATCTCAATCACCTTGTCTACCAAAAGAAACGGATATCGATGGGGCAGGATCGACATGATCTGCTGGACGTCAAGCGTGCCGGCATCCAGAAGATTCGGCGTCAGCGTGCGCGCGGTTTCGGTGGTTGAGGTCTGGTTATCCATAGTCGCAGCGCAGATTATAGAGCATTTCTCCTGATCGTGTAGAGCAGAGAACGG